>NZ_JASCRU010000001.1:0-402764 GCF_030010285.1 Flavobacterium sp. XS2P24 | reverse complement strand
TCTATTATAACAACGAAAGAATTAAATCAAATTTAAACAAAATGAGCCCGATAAAATATCGAGCTCATTATTATCAAAATTAATTATAAATTTGTCTAACTTTTTGGGTGCAGTCTACAATTGTTAGGCCTTTTTTATTTTAAACAACTTCATATCCTGCATACGCTTCTTCAATCTCATTCAAAGCAGCAAATAATTCTTCAGGACGATCCAGCGTTACTAATTTTTGTTTGTAAGGTTTAAAAGAATGAATTCCTTTAAAATAATTGGTATAATGAGGGCGCGTTTCAACAATTCCTAGTCTTTCGCCTTTCCATTCCATTGCCCATGTGAGGTGATTTCTGACAGCTTCAACCCTATCAATAACTGTAGGTTTTGGCAAATGTTCTCCTGTTTTGAAATAATGTTTGATTTCATTAAAAATCCAAGGATAACCAATAGCAGCGCGACCAATCATGATTCCGTCGATACCATATTCATTTTTGTATTGTAATGCTTTTTCCGGAGAATCGATATCGCCGTTACCAAAAATTGGCATTGTGATTCTTGGGTTATTTTTTACTCGGGCAATGTGCGACCAGTCGGAATGACCTTTATACATTTGGGCACGGGTTCTGGCGTGGATGCTTAAAGCGGCTACACCAATATCTTGCAAACGCTCCGCAACCTCATCAATATTAATGGAATTATCGTCCCAACCCAAACGCGTTTTTACGGTTACCGGCAAATGGGTACTATCAATTACAGCCTGAGTCAAACGAATCATTAAATCTACATCTTTCAAAACACCTGCACCGGCGCCTTTGCAAACGACTTTCTTAACGGGACAACCAAAATTAATATCTATTAAATCTGGGTTTACTGCGGAAACAATTTTGGAGGACATGGCCATTGCTTCTTCGTCACCACCAAAAATTTGGATTCCAACTGGTCGTTCGTAATCGAAGATGTCTAATTTCATTCGGCTTTTGATAGCGTCACGAATTAATCCTTCGGAAGAAATAAATTCCGAATACATTAAATCAGCACCATGAGCTTTACACAATCTGCGGAAAGGCGGATCGCTCACATCTTCCATAGGTGCGAGAAGTAAAGGGAATTCGGGTAATATTATGTTGCCAATCTTGACCATCAATTTATTTTTTTGCAAAGATAGTTAAGAAAGTTCGGTTATAAAATTGCTACTAATCAAAAGTTGTGGCAAATAAACGCTATTTAGAAAATTAAAGCCTAAACAAATAATTTTTATGAAAAATTCAATCTCATGAATAACAATCATTTAAAATTAATAATTATTTTTACGAAAACTTAGTAATGCTTTTTCAATTTGGGTTTTATAGTTCGGTTTTACTTATTTCTTTTACACAAGGAATAATTTATAGTGTTTTGTTACTTGCAAAAGCAGTTAAGACTGAAAACAAATCTAATTATTGGTTAAGTATTTTTGTATTTCTTTGTTCTCTTTATATTGCACCTTGGATGCTTGGTTTTGCTGGCTGGTACGACAATCAACCTTATAGAGATTTATTATTTTATACGCCTTTTCAGCATTTGCTTTTTGTTGGTCCGATTATCTTTTTTTACACGCAAAGTCTTTTAAATCCATCTTTCAAATTTTCAAAAAAAAAATCACTTCATTTACTTCCTGGGGGTTTTTACCTTATCTATATTGTAGCCATTTGGATTTATGATAAGTTCATTTTAGGCGAAAATTATTTCTATAAAAACGGAATGGACAAGGATTTTGACGAATGGTATCAAAAGCTGGGTTTACTTTCTATGATTGTTTATTTTATTTTGAGTATCCGATATTATAATGTGTACAAAAAACTAATGTTTCAAGTAGTTAGTTATGCCGATTCTATTTTATTTAAATGGGTAAAAACCTATCTGATGGCTTTTTTAATTATGCTTCTTTTACCAATTTTTTTTGATATTATAGGCATTTTATATCCCGAAATAAAATCCTATCAAGGCAGTTGGTGGTTTTTTCTTTTCTTTTCAATTATTATGTATTATATAGCAATTACTGGATATTCAAATCCTATAAATGCTACAATACCATTTAAGATGTCTTTTTTTAATAAAAATCCGATGTTATTATTGAATGAAAATCCAACTAATGAAACCGAAAATTGTATTGACATTCAACACGAAACATTTGAAGAATCAAATTCGCCAGAAATTGAATACTGGAAATCTAAAATTGAAACCTTAATTCAAGAGGAGAAATGGTATCAAAATTCTGAATTGACACTTCTAGATTTGGCAAAAAAATTAGGAACAAATGTTTCTGTAATTTCCAAAACTATCAATCAAGGTTTCCAAATGAATTTTAATGATTGTATTAATAGCTACCGAATTGAAGCTGTGAAAAATAGTCTTGTGGGTGGTGAACATAAAAATTCTACCTTGTTAGGAATAGCCTTTGATAGTGGATTTAACTCAAAAGCCACTTTCAACCGAGCTTTCAAAAAAAATACTGGAAAAACGCCAAAAGAATATATCGAAACGATTTAACTTACTAATCTACAATACTTACCAAATACAAAATAGTTAGTCTCAAATCATAATTTGAAGCGATTAGCTGTAATTTATAGCGCAATTTTGCCCTGTTATTAATCCTTTAAAAACAGCAACATGAAAACAATCATTGCAATTTTCGCTATTTTATTTATTACCACTTCCTGTGGTATTATTGGCTCTTTGAATTCTAATACCTCGATTAAGCCTAAAGAAAGTTTTGTTCTTGGCAACAATAAGCACGGTTCTTTTAAAACCCATTTAAAAAATGAAGGCGTAACGATATTAAAAGTATATCAAGCACCAATTGATGGCGGAACGCATTCTCCAGTTTTAATAAACCCGCAAGAATCAGTAACGGTTAAAACCGAAAAAAATACCGCTTTAATTATAGAAAACACAGGAGGTGAATATGCTTCTGTAAGTTTAAAAGTAAAAGGCGATTTAAACTTAGGCATGACATACAAGAACTAATGCAGATTTCAATATTGGAATCCATTTTTAAAAATCAAATTATTATGAAACTGACAATCAAAATCACAAAACCAATTTTGTTGCCACATTGGTCACAAGATTTATGTATCACTATTCCGCGAATCGTTTGTGGCTATCTACTCGCATTTAACTTTGGGGCTGCAAAATTTGGAATGCCTTGGTCGCCAACCGATGCTAATTTAGGATTTTTTGAAGTCGCTTTTTGGTTTCCAAATGATGTTGCTCACTATGGTGGAATTTTTGCAATTACTCCGGGATTTTTTGCTTGGATGGGTGCCTTTTCAGAAGCCATTGGCGGATTATTGTTATTGTTTGGATTTCAAACTCGAATTGCTTCTTTTCTTATTATTTGTACTATGCTGGTTGCTATTTTTATGCAACAAATCAACAACGGATTATGGAATTGTCTTGCCGCCATGGGATTTCTTTGGGTAGCAATTTTCTATTTAATTCTAGGCTCAGGAAGATTTGGAATTGATTATCTACTAACTAAAAACAAAATATAATTATGAAAACCCCAGTAGCAATAATCGTATTATTACTTACTTTATTAGTAACAAGTTGCATGCAGAAATCGTATAAAAAGACTATTGTTTTTACTTTGGATACATCCGAATTAAAAAATAGTAAAAAAGTGGGAATAAGAGGAAACGACAAACCTTTATCTTGGGATTATAACACCAAAATGAAAGAGATTAAAAAAGACAGTCTTTATGAAATAGCAGTAACTTTTAAAACTGGATATAAATTTACCGAAGTGAAATTTGTCGTAAATGACACTATTGAATTTAAAGATAAAGACAACAGAAGGATACTATTTTCTGAAAAAGACACCACTTTTTACAATGCAAAATATAATATGAGGTAAAATATAATTTTTTAAAATATCTGAAAATGAATTCCAATTCAACTGTCAAACTTTTACCCTATATTTGCAGATTAAATGCGAAAGCATTAGTAAAATTGACAGATACAGAAGATGAAGCATATTAGAAATTTTTGCATTATTGCACATATTGACCACGGAAAAAGTACGCTTGCTGATAGACTTCTTGGCGCAACACAAACTGTTACCGCTCGTGAAGAAAAAGCGCAATTGCTTGACAACATGGACTTGGAACGTGAACGTGGGATTACAATTAAGAGTCACGCGATTCAGATGGAATACACGTATAAAGGACAAGAATATATCCTGAATTTGATTGATACTCCGGGACACGTGGATTTTTCGTATGAAGTTTCTCGTTCGATTGCAGCTTGTGAAGGCGCACTTTTGATTGTAGATGCAGCGCAAAGTATCCAGGCACAAACGATTTCGAATTTATATTTGGCTCTTGAAAATGACTTGGAAATTATTCCAGTTTTGAATAAAGTAGATTTACCAAGTGCCAATCCCGAAGAAGTAAGCGATGATATAGTGGACTTATTGGGATGCAAATTAGAGGAAATTATTCATGCATCAGGTAAAACTGGTTTGGGTGTAGAAAATATTTTGGCAGCCATTATTGAAAGAATTCCTCCTCCATCAGGAAATGTTGACGAACCTTTACAAGCCTTAATTTTTGACTCGCATTACAATCCGTTTCGAGGAATCGAAGTTATTTTTCGTGTGAAAAATGGACAGATTAAAAAAGGTCAGAAGATAAAATTCATGGCTACCGGAAATGAATATTTTGCAGATGAAATTGGTACTTTGAAATTAAACCAAGTTCCGAAACAAGTTATTTCAGCTGGTGATGTTGGGTATTTGATTTCGGGAATTAAAGAAGCAAAAGAAGTAAAAGTGGGTGATACGCTAACCGATGCGAAAAACCCAACTACCAATATAATTACTGGTTTTGAAGATGTGAAACCAATGGTTTTTGCGGGAATCTATCCTGTAGATACCGAAGATTATGAGGAGTTGAGAAACTCTATGGAAAAACTGCAGTTGAATGATGCTTCGTTAGTATTTTTGCCGGAAAGCTCAGCAGCTTTAGGATTTGGTTTCCGTTGTGGATTCTTGGGAATGTTACACATGGAAATTATTCAGGAGCGCTTGGAGAGAGAGTTTAACATGACTGTGATTACTACCGTTCCCAACGTTTCATATTTAGCTTACACCAAAAAAGATCCTACAACACCGCTTATCGTAAATAATCCTTCGGACTTGCCGGAGCCTTCTCGTTTGGATCATGTTGAAGAACCTTTTATAAAAGCAACTATCATTACCAAATCTGATTATGTTGGAAATGTAATGAGTTTGTGTATCGAAAAACGTGGATTGATTACCAATCAAACATATTTGACTACAGAACGCGTAGAGTTGACTTTTGACATGCCGTTGGCAGAGATTGTATTTGATTTTTACGACCGTTTGAAAACAGTTTCTAAAGGATATGCTTCCTTTGATTATACGCCTATTGGAATGCGAACTTCTAATTTGGTTAAAGTTGATATCTTATTGAACGCGACGATTGTTGATGCTTTGTCATCCTTAATGCATGCCGACAATGCGTATTCTATTGGAAAAAAAATGTGTGAGAAGTTGAAAGAATTAATACCACGTCAGCAATTTGACATTCCTGTTCAAGCAGCAATTGGGGTAAAAGTAATTTCACGTGAAACGATAAAAGCGTTACGTAAAGACGTTACCGCTAAATGTTATGGTGGAGATATTTCCCGTAAACGTAAATTATTAGAAAAACAGAAAAAAGGTAAAAAACGTATGAGACTGGTTGGAAATGTTGAAATTCCACAAGAAGCATTTATGGCTGTTTTGAAATTGAATGATTAATTTTTTTAGAGAACAGAAGAAAGAACAGAGAATAAAGAGAAAACCTGACGATGTAAAAATTGTCAGGTTTTTTTGTTTTTATTTATTCTTCAACCACTCGAACAATCGTTTTGCATCTTCGAATTTAAACAATTGGGTTCCTTCATTCATTGTTGCTGCCGATCCACAGGCAACGCCCCAACGAATAACTTCTTTCAGGCTTTTATTTTGCGAAAGTGCCCAAACCATCCCACCAACCATACTGTCACCGGCACCAACAGTACTTTTTTTGGCTACATTGGGAGCTGGGACAAATTCATAGGAATCTTTGGTAACCAAAACTGCGCCTTGCGGACCAAGTGAAACAACTACGATTTCGGCTCCGCCTTTTGCAATGATTTGTTTTGCAGCTTCGTTTACTTCTTCCAGTTCCAATCGCTCCACACCTATTAATTTTGCCAATTCTCCAACATTGGGTTTGATCATATAAACACCAATTTCTAATGCTTTTTTTAAGGATTCACCAGAGGTGTCCACAATTAACTTAGCATCTGATTTTTTTGCGATTTCAGCAATTTTTTGATAAAAATCTATTGACAAACCTTCATTCAAACTTCCACTGGCTACTAGAAATTTTAGATCAAAATTAGCTATGGTTTCTAATATTCTTTTGCTTTCTTCTTCTAAAATTTTTCCGCCTGTAAATCCAAATCGGTATTGTGAATTGGTATTATCATCCACAGCGACGAAACTTTCTCTCGTCCAAGTTTGGACTTCGATTGCTTTAAATTCAACAGATTCTTTACTAACCAATTCCTCAAGCATTTTACCCATTGGTCCACCTGAAGTAAATACCGCTAAAGATGACCCTCCTAGACGGGAGATTGCCTTAGAAACATTGATTCCTCCTCCTCCCGCATCATAACGTGGTTCATTACATCGTATTTTTTGTTCCGGGACTAAGCCTTTAAAATGCGTGCTCTTATCTAAAGCCGGATTAACTGTAAGCGTAACTATATCAAATGATTTCATCTTTCACAAATTTTACTACTCTAAAGGTCGGATAAAATTCATAAAAATTGGTACAAATCAAGGCGAATATTTCTTCGTATATTTGCAACCTCAAAAACAATTAAAATAATGATTGAAGATAAAAACCCACAACGAACAAGTATTGCTCAATTAGGAGAATTTGGATTGATAGACCATTTGACAAAAAACTTTGAAATCAACCAACCTTCTACTTTAAAGGGAATTGGGGATGATGCTGCCGTTTTGGATTTCAAAGATAAAAAAGTAGTTGTTTCTACAGATTTATTGATAGAAGGCGTACATTTTGATTTGGCTTACATGCCCTTAAAACATTTAGGCTATAAAGCAGTCGTAGTCAATGTTTCCGACATTTGTGCCATGAATGCCAAACCAACGCAAATCACGGTTTCTGTTGCAGTATCCAATCGTTTCCCATTAGAAGCATTAGATGAATTATTTGCAGGAATTACACATGCAGCGCGTGAATATAATGTAGATGTTATAGGTGGCGATACTACGTCATCGCAAAAAGGATTGATCATCAGTATAACTGCTATTGGTGAAGCTGATGAAGAGGAAATCGTGTATAGAAATGGCGCTAAACAAACTGATTTATTAGTGGTTACTGGCGATATCGGAGCTGCTTATATGGGATTACAAGTTTTAGAAAGAGAAAAGCAAGTTTTTCAGGTTAATCCAAATTCACAACCAGATTTAGATGCGTATACCTATTTAATTGAACGTCAATTGAAGCCGGAGGCACGCAAAGATGTCCGCACTTTATTACACGCTTTAGAAATAAAACCAACTTCAATGATTGATATTTCTGATGGATTGTCATCGGAAATTATGCATTTATGCAAACAGTCCAAAGTGGGTTGTAATTTATATGAAGACAAATTACCAATCGATCCAACATTTATTAATGTTTGTGAAGAATTCAATATCGATAGCACAACGGTTGCCATAAATGGCGGAGAAGATTACGAATTACTCTTCACTATTGCCATGGAAGATTTTGAAAAAATCAAAGCAAATCCAAATTTCACTATTATTGGTCACATGACACAAGAAAGTGAAGGCATTCATTTAGTAACTCGTGCCAATACAAAAATTGCTTTAAAAGCCCGTGGCTGGGATGCTTTGACACAATAAAATTTCTTTAAATAAAACAAAAAATGACACTTAATAAGTGTCATTTTTTATTTAAGAAATTTAAAAAAGTAATCCTTTGTTTTTGGCTTCTCGGACTAAGTCGATATCGCTACCTTCTTCTATCTTTAATAGTTCTTTTAATTTTATTTTTCGCCTCTCAATTGCTCCTAATGAAATTGGAATGTATTGAGGAATATCACTTAGCTTAGTTCCTTTAGAAATATGAAATAAAATTTCTTTGTCAAATTGATCAATTTCTATACTATCTACCTCGGATTGGTTTAGCATTTTTAGAACCGACTGACTATAATATTTTTCATTTTTTATAACTTTATCAAAAGCGAAAAGTAATTCATCAAATGTTAAATCATTTTTTATGACCAATCCATTAGGATTTATAGTTTTGATAATGGTTTTTATTTTTAATAATTCTGTATACATTGTAAGCAAAATTATTTTACAGTTTGGCATAAATTCCGATATTAATCTTGCCAAATCCTCCCCTGAATAAATATTTTTTTCTTCATAAGGCGGCATACTAATATCTAAAAAGGCAATGTCAAACAACAAAGCATCCGGATTTGTAATAATGCCATAAGCCGATTCACAGTCTTTAGCTTGTGTTATAAAAAACTCAAACTCATTAGGATTATATCTAGTAATTGCATTTTTGTATCCTTCTATAATAAAAGGGTGGTCATCAACGATTAATATATTATTTTTTTTTGTTGATTGGTCAATTATCATTTCTGTATAAGTTTTTTTATTATTCTATTGGGACTGTAATTGTTATAATTGTGCCTTCTCCTTTTTTTGATTTTATATCAACAACTCCATCACATTCATTGGTTCGAAAAAATATATTCTGCAAGCCAATTCCTTTTTTAGCTGTCTTAACATTGAAGCCAACTCCATCATCACTCATCATTAAAATGAGATGATCATCTTCTTTTTTAAGTTCAATTTTAATATTATCTGCTGTAGCATATTTATTGACATTTTGAAGTACTTCCTGAAGAATTCGATATAAATTAATTTTGACTGAATTACTTACCAATTCCCATTTTATACCCGAATCAATAATTGAAACTAATTTTGATTTAAATGTCTTTTTTTGATCCTCAAACAGATTGTCAACAATAGCGACGAAGTTATTAATTAATTCTGATTTTTCTCTATTTAAATCATGAGAAATTTCACGAATATCCTGCTCAATACTTTTTAACTCTGTTAAGTAATTATTTCTTTTTTCAACAGCAGTTCCATCATCAATTTTATTTAAGCTGTCTAAGTTAATTCGAACACCAAACATCCTTCCTAAAACTCCATCGTGTAATTCACGAGCGACTCTTTTTTTCTCCTTAATTCTAATCCCTTCAATCGTATTCTGTTGTGAAATCATTAAATTATAGATTTCTTCATTTGCTTTTTGCTGCTGTTGTTTGAATAACAACTCTCTATTTTTAGCTTTTTGAGTTTTAATTACAAATGTAAACAAACCTAACATTGCCAATCCACTGAAAATATAAACTAAATTCCTGTTTTGCTCTGTTAAACTAGTATTCTCCTCTTGTATCTTATCTGTTTCATACTCTATGCGTAAGAATTTCTCCCCCATTTTTCGTTCGCCTTTCTGCAGACTGTCGTTGATATGGATGTATTGTTTGTTATAAACAGCTGCTTTTTTTGGTTCTATCACGGCTAATTGCTTAAGGGAAGCTAAGACATTTCGGGAGTTTTTGGAACTCCGGGCTATTGTAAGAGCTTCCTTGGAATATTGTACCGCTTTTACAGTGTCCTTTCTAGACGCAAAATATTCTGACAGATGGATTTTATTAGTAATAATGCCAGCCGTCAATTGCAAACTATCTCTTAGCTTCAATGATTGATAAAATAGCTCGGGCAGCTCCTCAGATTCACTCAGCTTAAATTTTGAATACGCTAAATTATCCAAAATCATCGCATATAATGATGGCTTATCAATTAATAAATTTTTTTGATCCAGTCCTTGTCGAAAATAAGACATTGCCTGTTTGTGATTGTTCATGTTTTGATAAACAAACCCAAGATTGTTCAATGATGTAGCCTTCGACTGAAATACAGATGGTAATACCTCATTATCTATACTAGCTAAGGCTTTAGTGTGAAATTCTACAGCCCTGTCATATTCTTCCCGTTCATTATATAAAACCCCTAAAAAGTTATAGGAATCGTATAGAATATCATTGGCCTTTTCCCCTTTTATAACACGTAAAGCATTAAATACAGCTATTTCGCTACCCGAAAAATCACTTTCACTGTATTGCAATAGTGCTTTATTTAATCGTGTTTTAGCTAAATTGTAATTATCGTGGCTATACATTTTTTCTGCTTTGGAATAGTATAGGAAAGCACTATCCGAAACAGCTTGAGCACCGTAATAATCTCCCAGATAAGTGTAAGCTTTAGCCATGTTTACACTGTCTTTACTACTTTTTGAATTTTCTAAAACAAGGTGTACAGTTTCTTTGTACCCATTCCAATC
The DNA here is from genome assembly GCF_030010285.1 of Flavobacterium sp. XS2P24. Taxonomy (NCBI): domain Bacteria; kingdom Pseudomonadati; phylum Bacteroidota; class Flavobacteriia; order Flavobacteriales; family Flavobacteriaceae; genus Flavobacterium; species Flavobacterium sp. XS2P24. The sequence continues at coordinate 392,280 of NZ_JASCRU010000001.1, read as the reverse complement.
ATTCATGTTATAATACCGATTGGCAACTCTGAACAAATTCACCTTATTCATCGAATCATTTGGCTGATTAATGATAATGGCAAACGCTTTTTGGTTGTATTCTTGTTTTTTGATAAGTGGTAGAGTATCTTCATTTGCTAGCAAAAGATATGAAGTCAAACTATCCTTTGAAGATACTTCATCAGGATTTACTTTTGTTTTCTTGGTGCAACCAAAAAACACAAACAATATAAAAAAAAATATGTAGTAAATGTTTTTCAATAGGTATTCTTAAATTTTACCAAAAATAGTAAAATAAAACTATTAACATAAAAAAAGGCTATCAAAAATTTGATTGCCTTTTTTTTGAAATATCCTAAATATTAATTTACTTAGTCAACTTTCTTATTTCCTCCTACTGATTGATTACCATTCAAGTCAACTTTCTTATTTCCTCCTACTGATTGATTACCATTCAAATCAACTTTCTTATTTCCTCCTACTGATTGATTACCGTTCAAGTCAACTTTCTTATTTCCTCCTACCGATTGATTACCATTCAGTTCTACAATTGTGTTGTTATCACTTCTAAGTACTTTAGAAGTCTCAGGTGTAGTAAAAGATGTTAATATCATTACTAAAGAGAATAATCCGATTGTTAAGATTGCTTTTTTCATAATTTGGGGTTTTTATGTTGTTGTTTTGTTTTGTCTTATTTTGGAACCACATCTACATGAGATTCTTTTGTAAAACTACAGAGACAACTTCAAAAATTCCTACAAAAAAAGGCATTTATGGTAGAATGTAGCAGTTTGATAGTGAATGACCATCAAATTAAAGTGAATGACTGTTTTTTAAATTTCCAGATAATTTCCATTGGAAAAATCAGAAATAATTAGGTCGATATTTACTTTATATGATTTAGAGAAAGGAAGTTTTACAGCACTGTTTTTAATATAACACACTGAATTCCCACTATGAATCCTAGAAATATAATTACGATTGACTATATAACTGTTATGGATTCTAATAAAAGGAAACGATAAGACGCCTTCAAAATGCTTCAATGTTTTGAAAGCAGTTATCATCTCACCATTATTTAGATATATATCCGTAGAATTATTATCGGCTTGAAAATAGCAAATATCTTTAGCATCAATATATCTGTAATCACCATAGGATTTGATACACAGAATTAGAGGCTGATCTTGATTTTGGATTTCTTGTCTGACTAAAACTGTCGGTTCTTTATCAGCAACTGATGACTGCTCTAAAAAAATTTCTTTCGGAACAATTGATTTGTTTAATTTTAAAACCGATTTTACAACATCTATTCGTGCCAATGGTTTTATTAAATAATCAAAAACCTCATACTTTATAGCATCAAAAGCTAAATCTTTCCTAGCCGTTGTGATGATAATTTTAGGAATTACTTTCAAATATCTGTATAACTCATTAATTAGAGTCAACGACAAATTACTGGCCGGATTAACTGGGTCGATTTCCAAAAAAATTATTTGTGGAGTATGTTCTAATATTAGATTTAAACCCTCTTCATAATTATTAGCCGATGCTACAAAATCAAGTTCTGAAAAACTATCAGCTATGGCTTTAGTTTTCAAAACACTTTCTTGATCGTCGTCAATAATAATGTACGAATAATTCATCAATGGTTTTTCGTGGAATTGTTAGGCATTACATTATACGTCCAAAGTAAAACATACTTCAAATTATTAAGTAACAATGGTAGTTTTGGGAAACTAATTAAACAAAAAATGCTTATTTAACATTCTAAAAATAAGCATTTAACCTTTTTTCCATATATGTTGTTAATATGTTCTTAACAAATGTTGACATGTTAAGATGAAGTGCAAATAAATCCGATAAAGAGCGCAAATCTATCGCGCAAAAGAAACTAATAACTCCGTTTATTCTAATTAATTGCGTATCAAAAAAAATCATTTGATACTATCCTAAAAACAAAAAGCCTTCCTATTCGGAAAGCTTTTCTTATATAAAAATTTTTTAATTACATTTTCATCAACCAATTTTTCATCGAAACTTCATTCTCTATTATTGATTTCAAATCACTAATATTTACACGATCTTGTTTCATCGTATCTCTATGACGAATTGTTACCGTTTGATCTTCTATTGTTTGATGATCGACTGTAATACAAAACGGAGTTCCTAGTGCATCTTGCCTTCTATAACGTCTTCCTACCGCATCTTTTTCATCATAGGCAACATTGAAATCCCAACGCAAATCATCAATGATTTTATGTGCTATTTCTGGCAATCCATCTTTTTTTACTAATGGTAAAATTGCTGCTTTTGTTGGCGCTAAAACTGCTGGTAATTTCAGCACTGTTCTTGTAGATCCATCTTCTAAAGTTTCTTCTTTTAATGAAGTAGCAAAAACAGCTAAAAACATTCTATCCAATCCTACTGAAGTTTCCACTACATAAGGAACGTAATTCTGATTCAATTCGGCATCAAAATACTGTAATTTTCTACCTGAAAATTGTTCATGTGCTTTCAAATCAAAATCAGTTCTTGAGTGAATTCCTTCCAATTCTTTGAACCCAAAAGGGAAATTAAACTCAATATCAGCAGCTGCATTCGCATAATGTGCTAATTTTTCGTGATCGTGAAAACGGTAATTTTCTTTTCCTAAACCAAGTGACAAGTGCCAATTAAGTCTAGCTGTTTTCCAATGTTCGTACCATCTCATTTCATCGCCTGGACGTACAAAAAATTGCATTTCCATTTGTTCAAACTCACGCATACGGAAAATAAATTGTCTCGCAACAATCTCATTTCTGAAGGCTTTTCCAGTTTGTGCAATTCCAAAAGGAACTTTCATTCTTCCTGATTTTTGAACATTCAAGAAGTTAACAAAAATACCTTGAGCTGTTTCCGGACGCAAATATAAATCCATTGCAGAATCCGCTGAAGCTCCAAGTTTTGTTCCAAACATCAAGTTGAATTGACGTACTTCGGTCCAGTTTCTTGAACCTGATTCCGGGCAAGCAATTTCTAATTCTTCAATTAATGCTTTTACATCTTCCAAATCTTCGTTACCAAGAGAGCGAGCCATTCTTTCGAGAATTTCTCTTTCTTTGGCTTTGTACTCCATCACACGGGCATTTGTTGTTACAAATTCCTGTTCGTTGAATGCATCTCCAAAACGAGCACGCGCTTTTTCGATTTCTTTGATTGCTTTTTGATTTAGCTTTTCGGCATAATCTTCAATCAAAACATCCGCTCTATATCTTCTTTTTGAATCTTTGTTATCAATCAATGGATCATTGAAGGCATCTACGTGACCCGATGCTTTCCAGGTCGTTGGATGCATCAATATTGCCGCGTCAAGACCAACAATATTATCGTTCATTTGAACCATTGCTTTCCACCAATATTCGCGTATGTTCTTTTTTAATTCTACTCCGTTTTGTGCATAATCATAGACTGCACTTAAACCATCGTATATTTCGCTTGACGGAAAAATAAATCCGTATTCTTTTGCGTGCGAAACTACATTCTTAAATAAATCTTCTTGTTTTGCCATAATGATGCAAAAATATAAAAAGTGAACTTAAAAAAAAGAAAATTGTTAAAGATTGAAGCATTGATTTGTCTATTTTTATAAATAAATCCCTGATTACATGTTTGAAAGCATTATTAATCTGTTTTTTCCAAAAGTCTGTTCCGGTTGCAGCTCGTTTTTATTGTCTAATGAAAATGTAATTTGTACGGTTTGCAGACACGATATTCCATTGACGAACCATCATTTGAATCCAGAGAATGATGCTTTCAAAAAGTTTTATGGGCGAATTCCCGTACTTCATACATCGGCATTATTTTATTTTCATAAAAAAGGAATTGTACAGGAGCTCATTCATAATTTAAAATACAAAGGACATGAGGAAATAGGGGCAATTCTTGGCGAATGGTACGCAGAAGATTTAAAAACCATCAAATTATTACAATCTGTAGATGAAATTATTCCGGTTCCATTGCATCGAAGAAAACTAAAAGAAAGAGGATACAATCAAGTTACTGCTTTTGGAACAGCACTTTCATCGAGTTTAAATATCGATTATAATGATTCGCTTTTGATTCGGAATGTGTATTCAAAAACGCAATCCAAGAAAAACTTATTAGGAAGAACAGAAGGAATTGAAAGCACTTTTGATGTTTCCTTTACTGAAAAAGACCACAACAAACATTTCCTTTTAATAGATGATGTTATCACAACAGGATCAACACTGGAAGCTTGTTCCAGAGCTTTACTAAAAATTCCCGGTTCAAAAATTAGTATTGTTTGTATGGCAATGGCGCAATCATAATTTGGATATTTCGGCTACAAAACTGGTAATTAAAACAGAATGGTAATTTAAAGCACAGCCGTTTTTTAGCCCTGATTGAAGTGGAAATCCTTTTTATACGCCTTTTCGGCGGATAAAAAGATTATAACGGAAAGCAGGAAATAGCTCCTGAAAACAAGTCTGTTACAATCCCAAAGAGCACACTATCAATTAATTTAATGAAATTATAACGAAATAGAATTTCCGTTTCCAAAGTTTAATGTTTAAATTTGAATAAATATTTATAAATCATTAAACAATCATATTATGGCTTTTGAATTACCACAATTACCTTATGCGTACGACGCATTAGAACCTTATATTGATGCGCGCACGATGGAAATTCATCATACGAAACATCACAACGCTTACATTACCAACGTGAACGCTGCAATTGCAGGGACGGATCTGGAAGGTAAGACGATTGAAAATATTTTGATTAATCTTGATATGAAAAACATGCCAGTTCGTAACAACGGTGGTGGTTTTTACAATCACAACTTGTACTGGACTGTAATGACACCAAACGGTGGCGGACTTCCAACTGGAGATTTATTGGCTGCGATTGAAGCTGCTTTTGGAACTTTTGAAGAATTTAAAGCAAGTTTCAGCAAAGCTGGAGCAACACAATTTGGTTCTGGATGGGCTTGGCTTTGTGTTCATAAAGGTGGAAAAGTAGATGTTTGCGGTACTCCAAACCAAGATAATCCATTAATGCCAGGTGTAGGCTGTGGCGGAACTCCAATTTTAGGAATGGATGTTTGGGAACATGCTTATTATTTAAATTATCAAAACAGAAGACCAGATTATATTGAAGCTTTTTTCAATGTAATTAACTGGACTGAAGTGGCAAGAAGATACGCTTTAGAGAAATAAAAAGAGAGTCAGATGAAGAATAAAGACTTCAAAAATTACTGTTGTCTTTATTCTTATTTCTTTTATCTTAAACAAAAGCGCCGATTTCTACGTTTAGAAATCGGCGCTTTTTTATGTCATTTTTTCACTTTATTCCAATAAAAAAGGTGGAATCTCTTCCACCCTTTTTGCCCCAAATCTACCATAAACTTAACCTACTAATGTTATGGTGATTCAAATTTATGCTAGTTCTTCGTTGCCACCAAATAAATTAGATGAACAACTTAGAAAACCGATTAAAAACCCATAGACTCAATTATTAGTATGCCCTGGCATCTTTTCCTTCATAGAAATTCATGAATGCTCGGTTTACTACTCGGTTACCTCCAGGTGTTGGATAGTCTCCGGTAAAATACCAATCTCCTAGATTTTTAGGACAAGCAATATGCAAATCTTCTACCGTTTGAAAAATAATTTTCACTTCGGCTTTTATCTCCGGAGAACTCAACATTTGTGCTATTTTATCTGAAATCTCTTGTGGTTGAAAAGGCGCATATATTGCCGTTACGTAATTTACAACTTCGATGTCCTTAAAGTTTTCCTGTGCTTTACATTTCAGATATACTTCATCAACAATATGATATAAATTTCTTTCTTTAAGCAATTCTAATGCCGCTTTAAAAGCCACTAAACCTTCCAGTTTAGCCATGTCAATTCCGTAACAATCCGGGTAGCGTATTTGTGGTGCCGATGAAACGATAACTATTCGCTTTGGATTCAAACGATCCATCATTTTGATAATACTCATTTTCAAGGTAGTACCTCGAACAATACTATCATCTATAATTACCAAATTATCCGTCGGCTTTATAACACCATACGTCACATCGTATACGTGAGCCACTAAATCATCTCGGCTACTATCTTCTGTAATAAAGGTTCTTAATTTAGCATCTTTGATGGCTACTTTTTCGGTACGTATTTTTACTGAAAGCAATTCTTGCAACGATTCCTTTGTTAAGGTATTTCTATTTTGAAGAATGTAATTATTCTTTCTTTGATTCAAGAAATCCTGTGCCGCTTCAACCAATCCGTAAAATGAAGTTTCAGCTGTATTTGGAATATAAGAGAAAACGGTATTGTCTGTATCTTCGTCTATTGACTCTAAAACGGCAGGCAAAATAAGTTTTCCTAAATTTTTTCTTTCTTGATATATTTCGGCATCACTTCCTCTGGAGAAATAAATTCGTTCAAAAGAACATGCTTTTTTAACCGTTGGCGGAAGAATTTCCTGCATAGAAACCGTTCCGTTTTTCTTGATGATTAATGCATTTCCAGGTTCAATTTCTTGAACTTTTTCGAAAGGAACATTAAAAACAGTTTGGATTACCGGTCTTTCTGAAGCCACTACCACTATTTCATCATCTTGATAAAAATAAGCGGGACGAATTCCTGCCGGATCTCTAAATACAAATGAATCACCATGACCCAGAAGTCCTGCCATAGCATAACCTCCATCTAAATTTTTAGACGCACGAGTCAAAATCTTAGCAACATCCAGCTTTTCAGCAATTACAGGTGATGCTTCTCTTTTTGTCAACCCATTAATTTTACATTCTTGGTACAAATCAGTTACTGCACCATCCAGAAAATGACCAATTTTTTCCATTACGGTAACTGTATCCGCCATTTCTTTTGGATGCTGACCTAGTTCCACTAAACTTTGAAAAAGTTCTTTAACATTCGTCATGTTAAAGTTTCCTGCCAAAATCAAGTTTCTGTGCATCCAGTTATTCTGACGTAAAAAAGGATGAACACTTTCAATACTGTTTTTTCCAAAAGTTCCATAACGAACGTGTCCTAAAAACAATTCTCCTAAATAAGGAATCTTCTGTTTTTGTAAAGCAACATTGTCAGCATATTCTGGATGAGAAGCCATTTCCTCATTTATTCTGTCGTTTATTTGGGCAAAAACATCTTGAATGGGTTGTGCATGATTCGAACGCACTCTACTGATGTAACGTTCTCCTGGCTCTACATCTAATTTTATGCTTGCAAAACCTGCTCCGTCCTGCCCGCGATTGTGCTGCTTTTCCATAAGAAGATACATTTTTTGTATTCCGTAGAAAGCAGTTCCGTATTTCTCTTTATAAAATTCAAGCGGTTTGAGTAGTCTAATTAAGGCTATACCACACTCGTGTTTTAAAGCATCGCTCATTGTAAGGTTGTTTGTGTTGTTGTGTTATTCTAAAAATAAATTGAACTGATTTAAAAAAATCGATAAATCAGATGTAATTCCCTGCTAATTTTATTTAACAAAAAAACCTCGTTTCCGAGGTTTCAGTGCATTATAATTCTATGTCGAATTGTGTCAGTGATTTGAATTGTTGTAATCTGGACACAACTTCCTCTTTATCTAAATTAACCATCCTTTCTGTTCCAAATTTTTCCACACTGAATGAAGCTAAATTAGAACCGTATATAACGGCATTTTTCATGTTCTCAAAAGAGATGTTTTCACTCTGGGTTATAAATCCGGCAAATCCGCCTGCAAAAGTATCTCCAGCTCCTGTTGGATCAAAAACTTCTTCTAATGGTAATGCTGGCGCAAAAAACACTTCTTTTTTATGAAACAAAAGTGCTCCGTGCTCTCCTTTTTTTATCACTACGTATTCTGGTCCCATTTCATGAATTTTAGCAGCTGCTTTTACCAAAGAATACTCTCCGGAAAGCTGTCTTGCTTCTTCATCATTAATCGTGATTACATCAATACGTTTCATTACATCAAGTAATTCCGGTAAAGCGCAATCCATCCAAAAATTCATAGTGTCTAAAACTACTAATTTTGGCTTACTTTCCATTTGATCCAAAACACTGCTTTGTACCAATGGATGTAAGTTTCCTAACATCACTACATCAGCATTTTTAAAATTTTGAGGAACTTTTGGTTGAAAATCACCCAAAACATTAAGTTCTGTAGCCAATGTATCTCTTGAATTTAAATCATTATGGTAAAGACCGCTCCAGAAAAACGTTTTCCCACCTTTAACAACTTCAAGTCCTGAAATGTCAATATTTCTTGCTGTTAATAAATCTAAATATTCTTGTGGAAAATCATCGCCAACTACAGAAACTATGGCAGATTGTAAATTAAAAAAAGAAGCCGAAAGTCCTATATAAGGTGCAGCTCCACCTAAAATTTTATCAGTTTTGCCAAAAGGCGTTTCTATGGCATCAAAAGCAACGCTTCCAACAATCAATAATTTATTCATTTTCTGAGTTTCGAATTAAGGCGCAAAGATAGTTTATAACTTGTAAAGTTGCAAAGGGTCTTTATTGTAAAGTTTTGCCAATTTATTTCACTGAATTACATCGTTTTACAACAATTTTTCTTCTTCCTTTTCGTAAAAAGCATCAACTGAAAGTTGCTTTTGCATCGAAGCCATAACGGCTAATTCATCACATCTTTCATTTTGGACATGATTGTTATGTCCTTTGATCCATTTGAAATTAACTTTATGCTTTCTATACACCACTAAAAAACGTTTCCACAAGTCGGAATTTTTCCTGTCAACAAATCCTTTTTTCTCCCAACCTAAAACCCATTTTTTCTCTACTGAATCTACCACATATTTAGAATCCGAAACAACCAGAACTCTAGTGTTTGGATTTTTTAATTTTTCGAGACCTACAATAACCGCCAACAGTTCCATTCTATTATTAGTCGTACGACGAAACCCCTCATAGAATTCTTTCTTATACGGTTTTCCTACCCATTCCATAACAACGCCATAACCACCGTTCCCAGGATTCCCCTTGGCAGCACCATCAGTATATATATGTACGTCGTGTTCCATTTTAGATTTCTTAGATTTTTGGATATTTTAGACTGGTTAGAGAGATAAAACTATAATTGATTTAGGCTTTTCTAAAATTTTAAGTATTGAACAAGTTTTATTTTATGTACAACAGAAAAATCTAACTCATCTTACCTTCTAATAATCTCTCAATTACTTCCGGGAAATGTTTTTGTTCTAATTCATGTATTTTACCGGCCACTTCTTCTGGAGTTTCATCACCCGATAAGGCTACCTTTTTTTGAAAAATAATATTCCCTTCATCATAATTTTCATTAACGAAATGAATGGTAATTCCAGTTTCTACTTCTTTATTCCCAACAATTGCTCTATGAATATACATACCATACATTCCTTTTCCACCGTATTTTGGCAACAATGCCGGATGAATATTTATGATCTTATGAGGGTAGACTGCAATGATATTTTCAGGAAATTTTAATAAAAATCCTGCCAAAACAATCATATCAGGTTGGATTTCATTTATTTTTTGTAATACAATTCCCTCAATTAATTCTTCTTTTGAGAAAATAACCGATGGAACTCCATAGTTTTTTGCTCTTTCAATCACTTGAGCACTTTGGTTATTTGTAAACACCGCTTCGACAGTTCCGATTTCTGTTTTTGCAAAATACTTTATGATATTTTCAGCATTAGTCCCCGATCCAGAAGCAAAAACCACAATTTTTTTCATAACCTATCCTATTTTAATTGCACAAAAAAAGGCATAAAAATTGAAAATAAATAACATTGCGACAGCTTTGTTAAAATAAATTTCATAAATTAGATGTCACATTTATTAACTTATTCGTTGTTTTAAAATAAAGTTTTTTATTTTTGCCAACAAATTAAATTCTAAAATTAAAGATTATGTCAGACATTGCATCAAGAGTAAAAGCGATTATCGTAGACAAATTAGGTGTTGACGAAAACGAAGTTGTAACAGAAGCAAGCTTCACTAATGATTTAGGAGCTGACTCATTAGACACTGTTGAGCTTATTATGGAATTCGAAAAAGAATTTGACATTCAAATTCCAGACGATCAAGCAGAAAACATCGCTACTGTAGGTCAAGCAATCTCTTACATCGAGGAAGCTAAAAAATAATAAATTACACACCCGTTTGCAATCTTGCTTACGGGTGTTATTATTTTTTTTAAAATTAAATTCGAGATTGAATTTCAATCAAAACTATATTTATTGTAATACCCATGGCTCTTTCGTAATAGTAATACAGTAAAGAAAGCATGGGTTTTATTTGTTTAAAGATAACAAAAATAAAGAATTTATGGTATTAAGACGAGTTGTTGTAACAGGTTTAGGCGCTCTTACACCCATTGGAAATAACATTGAAGAGTATTGGAACGGACTTATTAACGGCGTTAGTGGAGCTGCTCCAATCACTTATTTTGACGCTTCAAAATTTAAAACTCAATTTGCATGCGAATTGAAAAATTTTAATGCTGAAGATTTCTTAGACAGAAAAGAGGCTAGAAAAATGGACCGTTATGCACAATACGCAATGGTATCATCAGACGAAGCTGTAAATGATGCCGGTTTCAATTTTGAAAAACTAGATAAAGACAGAGTTGGTGTAATATGGGGATCTGGAATTGGAGGATTAGAAACTTTTCAAATAGAGGTTCTTAATTTTGCTGCTGGTGACGGTACCCCAAAATTTAATCCTTTCTTCATTCCTAAAATGATTGCCGATATAGCTGGTGGTCATATTTCAATAAAATATGGCTTTAGAGGACCAAATTTTACAACTGTTTCAGCTTGTGCTTCTTCTACAAATGCTATTATTGATGCTTTCAATTATATCAGATTAGGTCATGCAGATGCTATGGTAACCGGAGGATCTGAAGCCGCTGTAACTATAGCAGGTATGGGTGGATTTAATGCCATGCATGCTTTATCAACAAGAAATGACGACCCAAAAACAGCTTCCAGACCTATGGACAAAGACCGTGATGGATTTGTTTTAGGAGAAGGTGCTGGTGCTCTTGTTCTTGAAGAATACGAACATGCAATTGCTCGTGGCGCAAAAATATATTGCGAAATTGGTGGTGGTGGTATGTCAGCAGATGCTCATCATATAACCGCTCCACATCCTGATGGATTGGGTGCTAAAAACGTAATGTTGAACTGTTTGAGAGACGCTGGTTTAAAACCAACTGATGTAGACGGGGTAAATATGCACGGAACTTCAACACCTTTAGGTGATATGGCAGAATCTAAAGCAATACTTCATGTTTTTGGCGAACATGCTTATACAATGAATCTAAATTCAACTAAATCAATGACGGGTCATTTACTTGGCGCAGCAGGTGCTGTTGAAACAATTTCTTCTATTCTTTCCATGAAACATGGAATTGTACCACCTACAATAAATCATTTTACAAATGATGAAAGCATTGATGCTAAATTAAATTTTACTTTCAACAAAGCTCAAAAAAGAGAAATGAATGTTGTTATGAGTAATACTTTTGGTTTTGGCGGTCACAATGCTTGTGTATTGGTAAAAAAATTAGAAATCTAATACTTATATATGCGTATAATCAGAAAAATATTTTCAAAATCCCGTTCTCCAGAAGACGGGATTTTTTTTGATTCTATTCAGAAAATATTGGGTTTCAACCCAATAAACTTAGATTATTACAAGAAAGCCTTTACGCATCGTTCCTCAAATCGCTTGGATGTTTTAGGAAATCCAATTAATTACGAACGATTAGAGTTTTTAGGTGACGCTATGCTGAGTTCTGTAATTGCAGCACATTTATTTAGCAAAGCACCTGCTGGAGATGAAGGTTACCTAACTAAAATGCGTTCAAAAATTGTAAGCAGAGAACATTTGAACGAATTAGGGAAAGACCTAAATTTAGTACAATATATTGAAAGCAAAGTGCCGATACAGCATTTTGGAGAAAACATACATGGCAATATCTTTGAATCACTCGTAGGAGCAATTTACCTGGATAGAGGCTATATCTATTGTGAAAAATTCATTCAAAAAAGAGTTATTGTTCCTTACGTAGATATCGCAAGACTCGAAGGAAAAGTAATAAGTTATAAAAGTTTGGTAATAGAATGGTGCCAAAAAGAAAAGAAAATATTTCATTATGATATTTTCGAAGACAACGCAATTGACGGGCAACGTTTGTTTGGCGTAAAACTAAGTATTGATGACAAAGTGATTGCAAGAGCAAGAGCAACCTCAAAGAAGAAGGCGGAAGAAAAAGCGTCCCAACGCGCTTATTTTGCATTTCAAGAAAAAATGGACCGAAAATAATATCAATTTTCATAAAACTATAACGTTTTCGTTCATAAATTAACAAAAACATCTTATTTTGAGAGGTCTACGCTTCAATAGAAATACTATATTTACATCTTATTTTTTCATGAAATGGCAATTCATAAATTGGATCTTGGCGAATTTGACGAAATAGATTACTATCTCATCGCAATTCATACTTCATTAGAAGACTATAGATTGGCTTATTTTATTAATCAAAAGCTGCCTATAAATTTGAGTAAAAGCAAAAATGAAATTCAAATTAATATAAAAGAAGGAGAAACAAATTTTTCGAGATTCTACTATAATGACGCCGAAAAAGAGATCTCTTGGAATTTGATTCAAAATAAAAACGAAGTAATTCAATATAAAAAAGGAAGTACTCAAAATTTATTTTCAAATGTAACAATGGAAGTTTCAACAAAAGTTTTTTTGCTTCCAGAATTTAAAAAAGTAGATTACTTTTTAAAAATAGAAAATAATGAGGATACTATGAATGTATCAAAAATACAGATACTATTAAATACCATAGATAACGTATCAACAGTTTATACAGTAGATACAAATCGAATAAAATCAAAAAACAATTTAATTTTTTAATACAAATGCTTACAAACAAAAAAACAAAAATTGTAGCCACACTTGGGCCCGCATGTAGTACAAGAGAAATCATAAAAGACATGATTGATGCCGGTGTAAATGTATTTAGAGTGAATTTTTCACATGCTGACTACAATGATGTAAAAGAAAAAATTAATATCATACGAGGTCTTAATGAAGAATTTGGCTATACAACTGCAATCCTAGGTGATTTACAAGGACCTAAACTTCGTGTAGGAGTTATGGAAGAAGGCGTAGTTGTACATGACGGTGATTTAATTACATTTACGACTGCCGAAGACATTCTTGGGACAGCAAAGAAAGTATTCATGAAATACCAAAACTTTCCAAATGATGTAAATCCTGGAGAAAGAATTTTGCTTGATGATGGAAAACTTATCTTTGAAATCGTTGAAACTGATAAAAAATCAGAAGTTATAGCAAGAGTAATTCAAGGTGGTGAATTGAAATCTAAAAAAGGAGTAAATTTACCTAATACAAAAATTTCTCTTCCTGCAATGACTGAGAAAGATATAGCAGATGCTATTTTTGCTATTGGACAAAACGTTGATTGGATTGCATTATCTTTTGTGAAAACACCAAGAGACTTACAAGATTTACAGGAATTAATTGCACAACATTCTGAATATAAAATTCCAATTGTTGCCAAAATAGAGATGCCGGAAGCATTAGAAAATATTGACAAAATTGTTGCGTATTGTGATGCGTTAATGGTTGCCCGTGGAGATTTAGGAGTTGAACTTCCTGCACACGAAGTACCTTTAGTTCAAAAAGAATTGATTCGTAGAGCTAAAACAGCTCGTATTCCTGTTATCGTTGCTACGCAAATGATGGAAACAATGATCACAAGCTTGACGCCAACTCGTGCAGAAGTAAATGATGTTGCGAACTCAGTTATGGATGGTGCAGATGCTGTAATGCTTTCTGGAGAAACTGCTACTGGAAATTATCCTGTTCAAGTTATCCAAAAAATGACTCAAATCATTGAAGCAGTAGAAGATTCTCCGCTAATTCAAGTACCACAAAACACCCCACAAATTAAAACAAAACGTTTTATCACTAAAACAATTTGTCACCATGCTGCAACTATGGCTAACGTTATCAAAGCAAAAGCTATCTGTACATTGACAAATAGTGGTTATACTGCTTTCCAAATTTCGGCTTGGAGACCTAATGCACATATTTTAGTTTTTACCTCTAATAAAAGAATCCTTACACAGCTTAATTTATTATGGGGTGTAAAATCTTTCATGTACACTAAAGATGTAAGCACAGATGATACTGTAACTGACATAAACGAAATTGTAAAACAAAAAGGTTTTGTACAAAAAGGAGATTTCCTTATCAATTTAGCAGCAATGCCAATTAAAGATAAAGGAATGGTTAACACCTTGAGAGTATCCGAAATAGAATAGTTTAAAACTACCTAAAATACTTATCCGTCTTGTCTCGTTTTTAAAACGAAATAAGACGGATTTTTTTATGCATCAATCAATGTAATAGGATTTTTCTCTTAAAAAATTTTAAGACTATTTAAACAATCTTCTGCAAAATAAAATTTATATTTGAGCAACAAATAACCCTACAAATTATGAGTTTCAATTCTAAAAATCCATTTTTAAACAACAAAACTTTTTCAACTGCAGTTTCAAAAAATGACGAAGTACATCAAGCTACTATCATTGACTATAACGATGAGATGACTTTGTCTGGCACCATCAATAAAAGTTTAATCTTGTTTTTACTCCTTACCGCTTCTGCTACAGTAATCTGGTGGTTGACATTCAACGGAATGAATCCGATGGTTCCTGCAATTGGCGGTGCTATTGTTGGATTAGTTTTAGTGCTTATTTCTGCTTTCAAACCACAATACTCTCCATATTTAGCTCCTGGATATGCTTTGTTCGAAGGACTATTTATCGGTGGAATTTCAGCAATATTTGAAGCAATGTATCCTGGAATCGTGATTCAGGCAGTAGGTGCAACTTTTGTTACTTTTATGGTTTGCTTGGGATTGTATAAATATAAAATTGTAAAAGTAACAGAGCAATTCAAATCGGTTATTGTGGCAGCGACACTTGCTATAGCAACATATTATCTTATATCTTGGGTATTTTCTATGTTTACGAGCTTTGTTCCCGTGCATTATGGGAATTCAATGATGAGCATTGGAATCAGTATTTTTGTTATTGTAGTTGCTGCTTTAAATTTATTTTTAGATTTTGACCGAATAGAAAAAGGAGCAGAACAGAAAATGCCAAAATACATGGAATGGTATGGCGCAATGGGATTAATGATTACACTTGTTTGGTTGTATATCGAGTTTTTAAGATTGCTGTCTAAATTGAACAGTAAAAATTAAAACCATCTAAGTTTTATAAAAGAGAAAACCTTTCCAAATTGGAAAGGTTTTCTCTTTTATGCCGCTTTCTCAAAAGCTATATAGTGGCTTAATTGCCCTTTAGTATTGAAGACTGGAAATCCTTTGATCAAACAGGCATAAACATCTCCATTTTTTTTATAATTCATTACCGTTTTTTCAAAAGGTTGTTGAAGCGATATAGCAGTACGTATTTCACTTGAAACCGTTAAATCGGTTGCATCACCTTGAAAAATCTTTGGGTTTTTACCTAAAACTTCTGCTTCAACATAACCATTCATCTTTATCATATTATGCGATGCAAAAACAATATTCAATTTAGTGTCTGTCAAAATTATTACCTCTTCCCTCAATCGAGTTTTTAAATCCCAATTATTTTGAATCCATTTATTTTGAGAAGATAACGCATGCAACTTGCTTAAATCCACAAAGATATTCTTCATCAATCCTAAAAAATCATTATGGAAATTCCAAGATGAAACGGGAACCGTCTTTACACTTAAACCGTTGTGATACTTGGCAATAGCCTCTTCATATTGTCTAAAATTATTCATGCCCTTTTGTATTTAAAACCAAATATAATTTTATTTATAAAAAGAAAACAACATATTCCAGACTTTAACCATTGTTGAACGAGTGAATTAGCTCATCAAAAATCAAATTTTAACTGCACAACAACAAACTTTTTCTCTTCAGTGTTTAAATTACTGAGTGAAATTCCAAGTAATCTCACAGAATCCTTCATGCGTTCTTGATACAACAACTCCTTTACAATTTCTACAATCAAACCTTTATCTGAAATAAAATAAGGCAACGTCTTACTACGAGTTTGTTGTGTAAAATCACTGTATTTTATTTTTAAAGTAATTGTTTTACCGGCTACATTGTATCTTTTTAGTCTTTTTTCCAATGCAGCGGCAATAACCTCTAATTTCTCAATCATGAAAATTTCTGAAGACAGATTGACGTCAAAAGTATGTTCGGCAGCAACTGATTTTGTAATTCGGTTTGATTTCACTTCGCTGTTATGAATTCCTCTTACAACATTGTAATAAAAGTTTCCCGATTTCCCGAAATGTTTCTCCAGGAATTCCAATGTTTTGCTTTTCAATTCCACTCCCGTAAAAATCCCCAGTTGGTACATTTTTTCGGTGGTTACTTTTCCAACACCATGAAATTTCCGAATAGGCAATTCTTCCAAAAAAGAAATAACTTCATCTGGATTCACCGTTTTTTGACCATTGGGTTTGTTGTAATCACTGGCAATTTTAGCCACAAACTTATTCACTGATATTCCTGCCGAAGCTGTCAAGCCCACTTCATCAAAAATACGCTGTCTTATTTCCTGTGCCAATAACGTAGCACTGGGATTCCCTTTTTTATTATTGGTTACGTCTAAATACGCTTCGTCAAGGGACAATGGCTCAACTAAATCCGTATATTCATAAAAAATCTTTTGAATTTTACTCGAAATTTCCTTGTATCTGTCAAAACGTGGTCGTACAAAAATAAGTTCCGGACAATTTTTTTTGGCCATAACACCACTAATAGCGCTTCGAACTCCAAATTTTCTGGCTTCATAACTTGCCGCAGCAACAACACCTCGGTTTTCTGAGCCACCTACAGCAATAGGCTTCCCACGCAATAATGGATTATCCATTTGCTCTACTGAAGCATAGAAAGCGTCCATGTCAACGTGTATGATTTTTCTATTTGGAATTAATTCCTGCATCTAAACTGGTTGAATAAGCACTATTTTTTTCGAATGATTTAGTAACGCTAAAAATTATTTTTGATCTTCCACATGTAAATAGTTTTCTACAACTTCCGATTTATTTTTCTTTTCTGTTGGAAAAAAGAAACTAATGGGCCTCGACTTGAAATGATTCCAAATGGAAACTGTGACAAATCGCAATTCGAATAATGAAATAGCTCTAGAACGAAATGCAAGCCCTAGTGAAAGACTAAAACTTACTATAAAGTTAACCAATCCTATAATACCAATCCCAAAAATACCCCAAAATAACATGGAGTTACTTACCGCATAATTAGCACCGTATAAAGCCAGAGCGAGATTTCCGCTTCCAAAAGTGATGTGTCGAATATCAAGATTCAATCCTAAAAACAAACCTATAGAGGCAGTACTTCCCATGAATATTCCAAACCAGAAATTTGAAATAATCCCAGCCCATCTTTTTCTATATAATTTGGCTAATTTAACCGTTCTTTCTTTTCCAAAACTCCTTTTCAGCAAAGGATGTTCTGTGATTCGGAAATATACTTGGTTGTGTTTGTCCCTGTTTGCAATACTTCCGGAGATGATTCCTGATAAAAATAAAAACACTCCGGCAATAGCCGCATGAAGTATGGCTAACGAGTGAATAGGGCTCAAATCAATAAGCAAACCTTCCCATTTAGTTGCAGCAATATTGTATTGTAATGTATAATCAATAGCCCAGATTCCAAGTAGCGAAACCGGAAAAGCCATAATTACATTCCCCACAAAAGCGATAAACTGAGAACGAAATACACGTGCAAAAAGAATAGCAAAAGCTTTGTACTTTTCAGTATCTTTCCCTTTTTTCATAACACCTTCCTCCAGTGCTTTTATTAAAGCTGAAGCTGTCATGGCCGGTTGTTTTGTCGCCAGCGTAAAGCCTAAAAGATAAATTGCAATGAATCCAAAAGCATAATTCATGCTATAAAGAAAAGCATGTCCAAAAAAACTGGTATCAGCTTTAGAAAGCAAAACTTTAATAATGCATAAAATCCCTACTATAAATCCTCCTCCTAAAGCAGTTCTAAACATTTTTAAATACTCCTTACGGCTTTCAGTAATATAATGCTCACCCGTTTTAGCGGTATGTTGCGTTATTTCATAGGAAATGAGTTGGGTGCTTTCGCCAATGAATTTCCTGACATTATTCTTATAGCAATTGTACTTAATTAAGTGTAGAGCCAATGCAATTCCGTTATTTTTTTTATCATTCCCTTTTTCTATAATCAACAACGAAATTAAAAACTTAAGCCGAACTAATTGCTGTCTAATTTTTAATAAATTCTGATTTACACGAAGCGAAATTCCATATTTTGAACTGTTATGAAATGCTTTCTCCACAAAGTCTTCGCATTGCTTATGCAAAACCAATACCTGAGCATAGGACAAATCATCAGACTTAATAAAATGGTTTTCGGAATTTCTAATTCTGTCTTCAATTAGGAATAATTCCTTTTCAAAAGCCGTAAAAGGACTTTCATAATCATCAAATTCCGGCACCATTTTGATAACATCAGTTTCCAAGGCTCGACCACTAATGCGTTGCGTGATTAAATCCATTGCAACTAATACTTCCGATAAAACTGAATTAGGTTCAACACTTTCATAAATTGATTTAAATTTTAAAAGTCCGTATAATTCTTCCAATTGATTAGATGGAATTTTGTTAATCCAAATGGTATCATTCGCTAAATGGAAAACCTGATTCAGTATGTATTCTAAAGTATCTTTTTGAGGCTGGTAGGGTAAAAATTTAGCGAATATTCTTTTTTTTACTTCAAAAATAAAGTCCACATCCTGCAGAATAGCTGCGTCAGAAAGTATTTTATTGAATTTTTTGTCTTTTACTATTTCTTTGAGATAGATTAAAAATTGTTCTCTGCAAGAATCATTTTCATTAAAAAAGGAAATGATTTCCTGTAAATCAACCGTTTCCAGATTTTTAATTTTCAAAGGTCTAATCAGCCTGATTAATTCGATTAAAGGTTCTAAGTTATCCTCTGTTTCACGCCAGGATTGGCTTTCTCCGAAAAACTTAATCAGTAGTGTTGCAGGTGTTGGCTTAGATTTTACTTTGAAAATTGGCATATTAAAATTCATTCGGTTTTTGTAAAAATACAAATCGACGCAATAACTTCCATTAACTTATTCATAAAATAACTGTCATATCGTTTGAACATAGAATTTACTGGATTCCGTTGTTGTGGTTTTGTCATTTCGACGAAGGTGAAATCTCATTAGTTGCTCTCGTTGTGTGATTTCTCCTTCGTCGAAATGACAAATAGACACTGTTTTTATTTCATTACAAAGAAAGCTTAAATGGCATAAGCACGAAAAATAGAAATATTTGATACCTTTGAGTTTCTGGATTAGCCCAGATAGAAGTGGAAATCTTCGATTGAAAAAAACTATTTTTTCTTTTTAAAAAAGAGCGACCCAAGAAGCTCCTTTTTTAAAAATAGGAAAAAAGTTATATGATTGAGAAATTGAAACGAATAGCTGGATAAAGCTCCAAAATATTTATAAAAAATGATTGAAATAGAAAGAAAATTTTTGGTTTTAAACGATTCATTCAAAGCTGAAGCTTTTGCACAAAATCATATTGCGCAAGGGTATTTGAGTTCTGCACCAGAACGCACTGTGCGTGTACGCATAAAAGGCGACAAGGGATATTTGACCATAAAAGGGATTTCGAATGATTCCGGCATGTCCCGTTTTGAGTGGGAAAAAGAAATTCCTGTTGCTGAAGCAAAGGAATTACTATTGTTATGCGAGAAAGGTGTTATTGCTAAAACCCGTTTTGAGATAAAGCGAGGCGAACATATTTTTGAGGTTGATGAATTTTATGGCGAAAATGAAGGCTTGATTGTCGCTGAAATTGAGCTTGATTCTGAAATAGAAACTTTTGAAAAACCAAGTTGGCTAGGTAAAGAAGTGACAAATATCAACCGTTATTACAATGCTTATTTAAGCACTAATCCATACAAAAATTGGTGATTTAATTACTTAATACCGCTATTGTCACTTGCATTCCTCCACTACTTTTATTGGAGGCTATATCCATAAATGCTCGTTTTGAAAGATCAATTTCTCTAGATTTTACAAATGGTCCTCTATCAGTAATTTCCACAATTACAGACTTTCCATTTTTTTCATTGGTCACTTTTACTTTTGTACCAAAAGGAAGTTTTTTGTGTGCTGCAGTATATTTATTATTATCAAATTTCCTCCCGCTTGTAGTCCGTCTTCCATTAAATTTATCAGCATAATAAGATGCATGTGCTTCTTTTTTATAGATTTTAAATTTTCCTAATGAGGTTATTAAAGAATCTATTTTATTTTCTTGCAATTCAATAGTTGCTTTACCCTTCTTGAGTGTATCTTTTTGTGTTGCTGCTTTTTGTTTTTCTGTGATTGAACTTTGGCTGCTGACTAAGCTAATAATTGCAAGTAAAAAAAATAATGTTATTGCTTTTTTCATATATATCGTATTAATTAAATCTATTTTACAAAAACCATACCTAGATAAAAAAAGCCCTATTTCTAGAGCTTTAATTGGTTTTTAAAACCAAATTTTCCATGGAATTCTACTTAAAATAAGCACTAATCCTAAACCATAAAAAATAGAGAAAGTTTTGAATTTTGATTCACTAGCTATTAATTTTTTATGTTTTGACCAACCTATAGTGATTAAAACTATTGCAATAATATTTATTAAAGGATGCTCTAGAGCCAGTAATCTGCTCTCAGTTGTTAATCCTCCCATTCCAACTGCTTTTATCATATTTAATCCATTAGGAGACACGAAATATAAAATCAACCCAACTAATAATTGAGTATGTATTGCTATTAATGCAAACAATGCAATTTTCCTGTCTTTTGAAGTAAAATCTTTTTTAAAAGACATTCCAATAAAGGAATTAACAACTGCAATCACTAATACTAAAAGTGCTAAATAAGCCCAACCTGAATGGAATTTTTGAATAAAATCGTACATAAATAATGTTTTTGTTTTAACAAATATAAGAAAAAAAGGCATAAAAAAAACCCTCATTTCAATGAAATGAGGGTTCCAATATTTTAAACTAAACTAGTTGAACGTATAACGAACACCAGTTTGCATTTGCCATCTTGAAGAGTTAAGACCAACATCATCAACTTGGTTAATACTATTTCCTACAGTAGGATTATAACTAAATGTAGGAGTGTTAGTACCTGTTAATAAACCAACTTGTGTTAACAATTGTACTTGGTCATTACTTGTAAAATATCTTTTACCCCAATTTTTATTTAAAAGATTGGTGAAGTTAAAAATATCAGCAGTAAACTCTAATGTATGTTTCTTTTTACCAATGTTAAAAGTAAATTCTTGAGCGAATTTTAAATCTACAACATGGCTTGTTTTTAAACGGTCACCATTACGCTCAGCATAACCACCTTTTCTACCTCTTAAATACTCATTCCCTTCAATAAAAGCACTTAAAGCATCCCATTGTTGTTGTGGAGTTAAAGTATTTGCAGTAGTAGAAACAAGTCTAATTTCACTTTGAGCAGCTGGAATATAAATTAACGCTGAATTAGAGAAAGTATCCTGCAATAAACGACCAGAATCATTATAAACATAACTGATTGGAGTTCCTTGAGCACCCTCGTAGAATACACCTAATCTAGACTTAGTGAATTTACTCCATTTGAATGTTGCATTACCGTTAGAAATAACTCTTCTTCCAGGATCGAAATCAGATCTTGAGAGCGCTAAATAGTTTGCACCATTAACTGTTTCAGTATTATTCCATTGTGAACTGTTTTGAGAAGAAGTTGCATCAAGTAGAACAGTAGATTTACCGTAAGAATAAGTTCCAGAAATGTTAGCATCAATGAAATCAGATCTGAAGTTTTTAGATAATGTGAAAGCAAGATTGTAAGCAGTACCTTCATCTGTATTTGAAGCAAGATATATTCCTAAATAAGAAGGATCTACTCTGCTGTTTCCATTATAACGAGGTCTTGTATCTGCTCCTGTTAAAGCGCTTGAAGCAGCTTTAATGTTCAAGTTCTCATAAGTGATTGCACTAATGTTGTCATTGTAAGTGATTTCAGATGTCAAAACAAAACCTAATGGTAATTTTTGATCAACAGCAAAACTTGCTTTGAATACCTGAGGTAATTTGAAATCTTTTGCAAATAAATCAACATTACCTCCAGTACGTCCTGAACCTGGACGTGGGAATGATGCCGGAAGCGGTGCAATTTGACTAGCAACACTTGGATTTGGATTGAATGTAGGCATTCCTGTAGGACTTGTTATAGAAATAGCTCCCTGAGAAACACCATTGTTATTGTAAGTACCACCTGGCCACACTAAAGGTAGTCTAGAAGTAAATATACCAAATCCACCTCTAAACTGAGTAGATTTTTTCCCATTAAGGTCGTAATTAAATCCAAAACGAGGTGCAAAGTGAGCAGAATTTCTGATTCCTTTTCCAACAGTCGCTCCTTGTAAATTTTTACCAGCAGCCTGTAACAAAGGTATTGTTCTGTTATTAAAATCAACATTTCCTACTCCGTCTTCCCATACCGGAATATCTACCCTAACACCATAAGAAACTCTAAGACTACTGTTAAGTTTCATATCATTTTGAATGTAGAATCCGAATTGTTTTGTACCAAATTCAGCTGCTCCTTGAGAATCATCACCTTCACCACCAATTAAAGAATAGTTTAATTGAAATCTATTCGGTTTTGCATTGTTTAAGAAATCATTTAAAGTTGCATATCTGTATGATCCAAAATTGTTACCGAAGAAAACATTTCTAGAAGATGAAAATTCATTGTGAGTACCAATAGTTATTTTACTCATTCCAGCATTAATTTCAAAATTATCTGAAATAGTCAATGTTTTTTGACTTAAGAAATTTGCTGTTGAAAAACCTTCAGCTCCAAAGAAAATACTTTGATTAGCACCATCAAAAATCTGTACAGAAGGAAATGGATCTCCAGCTGCATCTCTATCGTCGATTACATTAGTGTAAGCAACAACTAAATTATTTGAAAATTTATTCCCAAATCTTGAATTTAATTCTAAAGCTGTAGAATTAGTTGTAGAATTAAACAACTGACTACCATTTATAAAACTTATTGAAGTTGCAGAAGATCTATTTGGTGAAAAATTCTCCGCCTTTACATAACTGTGTTTTAAAGACAATTTGTGATTGTCATTAATATTCCAGTCTAATTTACCAATGATTTTATCACTTACAAGTGTTCTTACATTATTCTCAAAAGAACCCGGATCATAGCCATAAGAAGCTAGTTTAGTTCTTAATTCTCCAAGTCTATTTAATGATAATCCTGTATAAGTGGAAGGATCAAAAGGCTGTGGTGTTTCATTGTCTTGTTTTTCATAATTGATGAAATAAAACAATTTATCTTTTACTATTGCTCCACCTGCACGAACTCCATAAGTCTGTGCTGAGAAATCAGCTAATTTTTGTCTTCCATTTGCTCCCGCTAACGAAGGAGGTGTTTTTGCTGCTAAATTTTCGTCTCTGTTAAAAAAGTAAGCAGATCCTTCAAAATTATTAGTTCCTGAACGAGTGATGGCACTAATTGCTCCACCAGCAAAACCAGATAATTTTACATCATAAGGAGCAACACTTACTTGAAATTGCTCAATTGCATCAATAGAGATTGGACTTACTCCTGTTTGACCTCCATTAGTTCCATTTGCAGCTAATCCAAAAACGTCATTACTTACAGCCCCATCAATGTAAATAGCATTGAATCTGTTGTTTTGACCTCCAATAGATAACACATCATCACCTCTTAATTGAGCTTGTGGTGTTAGTCTGGCAAAATCTGAAATATTTCTAGATAAAGAAGGCAATGCTTTAATTTTATCTGAATTAATTACTGTTTGAGCTCCAGTTCTTTGTGAATTAAAAGTATTATCTCTTGAAGTTCTTACTACAACTTCTTGTAATTCATTTGACTCTTCTTGCAATACAACTTTAAAATCTTTAGTATCACCTAATTGAAGATAAACATCACTATCTTCAAAAGTTTTAAATCCAACAAAAGTAATTACAATTTTGTACGGACCTCCAACTCTCATATTCGAGATTCTGAAGTTACCTGTACCATCTGTAGATGCAGTGTATCGAGTACCTGATGGAGTGTGGGTTGCAAGAATTGATGCTCCTGGTAAGGTTTGAGAGTCCTTATCATAAACATTACCACTAATAGAAGAGGTAGTGTTACCCTGAGCATAAGCTCCAGAGTTAGCAAACATTAGTACAACTAGAATTAAAAATAATTTTAATAATTTTTTCATATTGTTTAGTTTATTAATATTTGGCAAAAATATAACATTTTTGGTTTAAAAAGTTAACACAACGTTAAGAAAAGCATCTTTTCAAGTAGGATTTTTTGCTTAAATTTATTTTGGGTTTTTTTTAATAAAAAATGTAATTATCATTTATTTTATTAGTTTTTTGTTAATATTTTAACAAAAAAGGCAGAAATAAATTTGAGCAAAAAATAAGGCTATTTTTTAAAAAATTACTAAAACAGAGTAACTTATAAACAAAAAGCCCTGATTTAGGTAAAATCAGGACTTTTGACTTCTTTTAAATATTAAAAAAAGCAATAAATTTTTAAACTATAAAAAATCTTATGAAATTGTAAAAACAAACAGCATAATTTACTCTATTTATTCATCAGAAAATGATTCAATAAATAAGTGGTTGAACTGTCATGATTTTTGACTGTTTTTGTATTAATTTCATCCAAAATAGAATTAGCTAATTGTTTTCCTAATTCCACTCCCCATTGATCAAAACTAAAAATATTCCAGATAATTCCTTGTACAAAAATCTTGTGTTCATACAAAGCAATCAAAGAACCCAACGTTTTTGGAGATAGTTTCTGGATTAAAATGGTATTGGTAGGCTTATTACCTGTAAAAACTTTAAACGGTAAAAGAAATTTAGCTTTCTCCTCTGAAATACCTTGTTTATCAAATTCAGCTTGAACTTGTTCTCCATATTTTCCATGCATCAACGCTTCCGTTTGTGCAAAAAAGTTAGACATTAGTTTATCGTGATGATCATTATCACCATATAAAGGAGTTATAAACCCAATAAAATCTGCAGGAATTAATTTTGTTCCTTGGTGAATTAACTGAAAAAAGGCATGTTGCGCATTCGTTCCAGGCTCACCCCAAATGATAGTTCCTGTTTGATAGTTTACCGGCTTTCCATCACGACCCACACTTTTACCATTGCTCTCCATTGTTCCTTGCTGTAAATAAGGAGCTAATTTCTGCAAATATTGCGTGTAAGGAATTAGAGCTTCACTTTCGGCACCAAAAAAATTATTGTACCAAACGCTCAATAAAGCCAATGTTACCGGCATATTTTTGTCGAAATCAGCTGTTTTAAAATGTTCATCCATTTCATTGGCTCCTTGCAACAATTCATCAAAATTATCGTATCCAACAGCTAAGCTTATTGTAAGTCCAACAGCACTCCACAAAGAGAACCTTCCACCAACCCAATCCCACATAGGGAATACATTATTTGGATTTATCCCAAACTCTGTTACCTTTTGGATATTGGTTGAAACCGCAACAAAATGTTTAGCAATATCTTCTTGAGTAGCTGATTCTAAAAACCATTTTCTGATAGTTTCAGAATTAGTAAGCGTTTCTTGTGTTGTAAATGTTTTAGAAACAATCACAAAGAGAGTCGTTTCTGGATTTAATTTTTTTATAATCTCATTCACATGATCGCCATCCACATTTGAAACAAAATGAACGTTAAGATGATTTTTATAAAATTGTAAAGCCTCAACAGCCATAGCAGGACCTAAATCAGAACCTCCAATACCTATATTAACAACATCCGTGAACGGTTTTCCCGTGTAACCAGTTCTTTCACCCGAAGTAACTTCATTAGTAAATGCTTTTATTTTACTTTTTACTTCATAAACTTCAGAAACCACATTATCTCCATCAACATTAATAACTGCTGATTCTTTGGCTCGCAATGCAGTATGAAGCACCGCTCTATTTTCGGTTTGATTGATTATTGCACCATCAAAATAATCAGCAATAGCACTTTTAAGTCCCACCTCATCCGCTAATTCTAATAATAACTGAAGCGTTTCTTGAGTGATAATATTTTTTGAATAGTCAATTAAAAAATCATTCCATTTCAAATTGAATTTTTCAGTTCTGGTTGCATCCAATTGAAATAATTCTTGCATTGAAGCTTTTTGCATTTCGTTGTAATGCATTTCAAGTTTCTTCCAAGCGCTCGTTTCTGTTGGGTTTATTGTATTTAAAGCCATTTATTAGGTAGTTTGTAGTATTATTTGAATTTGGCAAAAATACTGAAATTAGTTTTAATGCTAAATGAGTTTACGATTATATAACAATTTAGCAGGAAAAACACTAAATAGTGACCATCCCACAATCACCTAAGTGTTTCTATTTTACTGTCAAATAAGTCTTTTCAACTTATTTATAGTTGCAGAATTATAAATTAGCAACACTATCCAATTGAAATTTTAACGGAGTTATCGTTTTAATGTATCGCTCTTTATTTCTTCCGCTCATGGGTTCTCCGGTAGGCAATTTTAATCGCAAAGCATCAACCTGAACACCATTTTTCCAAAATCGATAACATACATGCGGGCCTGATGCCAAACCTGTGCTTCCCACTAAACCGATAACCTGTCCTTGACTTACACGTTGCCCTCGTCTCACTAATATTTTAGACATGTGCAAGTATTGTGTCGAATAGGTTCCGTTGTGTTTCACTTTTACAAAATTCCCGTTTCCGGCAGTAAAACCACTTTGCTCTACAACTCCGCCAGCCGTTGCAGAAATTGGCGTACCGCGTGGCGCTGCATAATCCGTTCCTTTATGCGCTTTCCATCTGTGTTGAACAGGATGAAATCTACTGGTTGAAAATCGAGAGGATATTCTGCTGAATTTTATTGGAGACTTAAGAAAGAAATTTTTTAAGGTTTTCCCATCTTCATCGTAATATTCTATTTTATCTGAGTCTGGATTTTGGGCAAAAGGAAATGCATAAATAATTTTCCCCTTGTATTCAAAAAAGGAAGCTTCCAGTTCTTCCACACCGTCATAAACAGTATCATTTATGAATCGTTCCGTAAAAGTTATCGCAAAACGATCTCCTTTTTTGAGTTTCATAAAATCGATGGAGTAGGCGTAAATTTTAGAGATTTTACTCGCCAATGCTCCTTCAATCTTGGCATTACCTAAGGTTTCTGACAATGACTCTTTCAAAACTCCGCCAATGGTGCGTCGTTTAATCGTAATGGGTTTCGTTTTTTTATAAACAACAACAGCCGTATCACGTAAATCAACTACATAATAGTTTAATGCATCCGGCTGATAGATAAAAACCTGTAAATCATTCTTCTTATTTTTTGACCGAAGCATTGTAAAAGGCTTATCTATTCTGATGGTTCTCACATCAAAAGTATCTTTTACTTTAGCGATAATATCATATACTTCTCGCTCTCCAATATTTTGTCCTTCTAGTAAAGTCCCAAAAGTGTCTCCCTTTTTTATAGTATCCTGAACAACATTAAAATCAGAATATTTAAACCCAAACTCTATCTTTTTAACTGCTGGTTTAATAATTTCTTTTTCTAGAATCTCATCAGATTTATTACAAGAAATCAAAGAAAATAATACTATAATTGCTAATAATACTTGTTTCAAACTATGTTTTTTTATTCAAATTATTTTCCTCCTCCCCAATGCGCCAGTTCTTCTGCCGACCATAATTCCGGAAAAAATATCCTGCGTTGGTATTTTGGATGCATGTACTTTTTCCAGTCACTTCCTCCTGTCGCTTCACCATCACCTTTACCGCTCTGATCTATATATTTCTTTGCAGTATTCAAATGTTGCATTACCCAAGTAATATTCACCGTATGGTCATAATGACGCATTGCTAAAATTAACTCTGGATTTTTTTGATCTAAATCTGGAAGTTGTTTGAATTTTTGCCAAATGTTTATGGTGTTATATTCTTCCATATGATTCAGAAACATCTTCTTATATTTTCTTTCGAATTCCTCTAATAAATACGATTTTTTACCCGTATGATAATCTTTTCCGGCTGCTTGCCAATACAAATGCTCCAATGCAAATTCATAAGGTGTATTCCTGTCTATTGACTCTCTATAACGGTGATCGATAAGATTTATTAGGTCTGTAGAGGAAAATTCTATTAAACGGTATTGTGCGCTTTGAAAACCACTGGCAGGAGTTAGCGTATTTCTAAATTTCATATATTGATCTACTTCCATTCCATCTCCCATAATGCTGAAAGAAGTCGTTAGCATATCAAAATATCGGCTGATTCTCATTAATCTTTCAGTGAAAAAATCAGTTTGAATATTTTCACAATAGGAAATTTGGCGCATTTCCCAAAGTATCATCTTAAATATCAATTCATTCACCTGATGGTACATAATAAAAACCATTTCATCAGGAAGTGTTGTTCTTTGAACTTGAAGACTTAACAATGCATCTGTTTGTATATAATCCCAATACGTAATTGGTTTTGACCATAATAATCCTTCCAGTTGCGTCTCTGTTTTTTGATTTATTGCTTGGTATTTTATTTCAATTTCTTTTAAAATCGCTTCTGAACTATCAATATTATTCATTATTTATTTGTTTTAAAAGGATACTTCAATCCTCTATATGCATCTATATCTGCTTTTATAGAACCTACTGCCAAGCTGGCTTTTATTCTGATTGGTAATTTATTATCGTCATCTGAAATCCAAACGGTAAGACTTTCTTGTTCTTTAAAAACACGTCCCGATTGTACCAAAGGTCTAAAAACCATCGTTGACACCACCCCAAATTTAGTGGTAATATTTTCACGGCCCATAAACTTTAGCTTGAATTTAGTAGTTTCATCATCAAAAAACATATCAATCGCAACTGACTCTCCTATTTTTAACTTATCAATTCCAGGATAATTCCTTAGATAATAGAAAGTAGACAAAATGTCTTGTGTGTTTTTAGGAACGTAAAGTGTTTTCTCTGTTTTATGCTTGTAATCTTTAACAAGGACTTTATTTGTAGACTGATTAAAAAAGCCTTCTTGGTTTTTAGTATACCCGCCTTCATTAATTTTTCGGACAAACTGGTATGGATTTCTGGTATCCTTATCAATATAGCTTTCGTATAAGTCATCTACTTTAAAGAAAAATCGAGACATTCCGGTAGTATATCCTCTACCTACGACATGAAACGTCTTTCTGTTATTTACTGTGGCGTCTTTTACTTCCAATGTGGCATAGCCGGCATTTACTATTCCATAATGAATTCGAAATTTAAACCACTCCCCCACATCATAAGCATCCTCTTTTGGAGAATCAAAACTTACGGTCAATATCACTACAAAGAATAGTATTATTTTTTTCATCATTACTTTATTCGTCAATTTATTGACTCTAATAGCAAATTTTGTTCCAAATATATTAAAACAAAAAAACTCAGTCAAATAATGACTGAGTTTTTATGCTATTAACTAACCAAAAAACTATAAACTATGAAATTTATATGAAATCAGGAAGGAAACCACCCCTTCCCTTTTTGCGAGTGCAAAGGTAGCTAACAAATTCAGTTATTTTAGTGAAAAATAAAGTTTAACACAACATTTACAAAAAAACACGCTGTTCATCGGTTATTTTTTCACAATATGTAAAAATAATGCTTTTTTACAGCGTTCCTCGTAATTGCTGTTCTCTCTCGATTGATTCAAATAGCGCTTTAAAGTTACCTGCACCAAATCCTTTGGCTCCCATTCTTTGAATAATTTCAAAAAACAAGGTTGGTCGGTCTTGTACCGGTTTTGTAAATATTTGCAGTAAATATCCTTCTTCATCGGCATCAACCATAATGGCCAGTTTTTCTATTTCGTTTAGATCCTCTTTCATCATTTTCATGTGGTCTCCCAATCTTTCCGGAATTGCTTCGTAATAGGTATGCGGAGGAGCAGATAAGAATTCGATTCCTCTTGCTTTCAATTGCGATACGGTTTTGATAATATCATCTGTTGCAATAGCGATATGCTGAATTCCAGGTCCGCCATAAAAGTCCAAATATTCCTCTATTTGTGATTTTTTCTTTCCTTCAGCAGGTTCGTTGATTGGAAATTTGATTCTTCCGTTTCCATTA
This sequence comes from Flavobacterium sp. XS2P24, assembly GCF_030010285.1. Lineage (NCBI taxonomy): Bacteria > Pseudomonadati > Bacteroidota > Flavobacteriia > Flavobacteriales > Flavobacteriaceae > Flavobacterium > Flavobacterium sp. XS2P24. The sequence goes on along the minus strand of NZ_JASCRU010000001.1, from coordinate 361,906 downwards.
GACATCACTTTACTCATCAACGCTGAATATTCGGTATTGATTTGTTTGTCATCAAAAGAAAGGAAATTCACAAATCCCATGACGTCTTCATAGAACTTAACCCAAGTATTCATTTCGTTCCAACCCACATTTCCTACCATGTGATCTATGTATTTTAAGCCAGTTGGTTCTGGATTGTAATCAGATTTCCACTCCTTATAACCAGGCAAGAAAACACCAGTATAGTTTTTGCGCTCTACAAAAATGTGAACTGTTTCGCCGTAAGTATAAATCCCCGAACGTATCACTTCTCCAAATTCATCTTTCTCCACTGTAGGTTCCATGAAAGAACGGGCGCCACGTTTCATTGTTTCTTCGTACGCACTTGTGGCATCTTCTACCCAAAGTGCCGCTACTTTTACTCCATCACCATGTTTTCTCAAATGATCCTGTATAGGAGAATCTTGTGTTAATGGCGTGGTTAATACGATGCGGATCTTATCTTGTTTTAGCACATAAGATGTTCTGTCTTTTACTCCTGTTTCTAATCCGGCATACGCCAATGACTGGTAACCAAAAGCAGTTTTATAATAATGTGCCGATTGTTTTGCGTTTCCTACGTAGAATTCTACATAATCGGTTCCTAATAACGGAAGGAAATCTTGTGCTCCTTCAAATATTTTTTCTAGTCCGTATTCTACTGATTTTACTTCTTTTGACATGGTATTTATTTTTTGATTCGGTAACTCTAATTCTGTAACGCCGTTGGTGGTACTACATTAGATTTACGCGGATTTATTAATTTTAAAAAATATTGTTATTTACTCTAAAGTCCTAGCCCTGATAGAAGCGGCATCCTTTTTCTGGTCTCGTTTTTTTAACCAGACCAGAAAAAGATAAAGCGTACAGCAGGAAATAGCTCCTTATTACTCTACCCAAGATTTGTAATACTGACCATCGTCTAATCCCATAGCTTCTTCGGTTACCATTAATGGGCGAAAAGTATCGACCATTACGGCTAATTCGTGAGTTTCTGTATGACCAATGCTACGCTCCATTGCTCCAGGTGCGGGTCCGTGCGGAATCCCTTTTGGATGCAATGTAATGTGTCCTTGCTCGATATTGTTGCGGCTCATAAAATCGCCATCTACGTAATACAAAACCTCATCACTATCAATATTACTGTGATTATAAGGTGCCGGAATTGCTTTTGGGTGGTAATCATATAATCGTGGACAGAACGAACAAACTACAAATGTTGACGTTTCAAATGTTTGATGAACCGGCGGCGGCTGGTGCACGCGGCCTGTTATAGGCTCAAAATTGTGAATGCTGAATCCGTAAGGAAAATTATATCCGTCCCAACCTACTACATCAAAGGGATGCGTGGCGTAAACGAATTCATGAATCATTCCTTCTTTTTTGATTTTGATTAGAAAATCTCCTTTTTCATCGTGCGTTTCTAATTCTGTTGGCAAAATAAAGTCGCGCTCGCAAAATGGTGAATGCTCTAAATGTTGACCTGATTCATTCTTATAACGTTTTGGCGTATAAAATGGCGCAAATGATTCGACATAGAAAAGTCTGTTCTCGGTTGTTTCAAAATCAATTTGATAAATCATTCCGCGAGGAATAATCAAGTAATCCCCATATTCGAAAGGAATATTTCCCATCATGGTACGCAATTTTCCTTTTCCTTTGTGAATGAAAATCATTTCATCGGCATCGGCATTTTTATAGAAATAGTTGCGCAACGATTGTCTTGGCGCAGCCAATCCTATCGTACAATCTTTATTGACTAACATCGGTTTGCGACTGTCCAGAAAATCATCTTCGGGTTTTAACTCAAATCCTTTTAATAACAATGATTTTATGTTTTTCCCAATAGCAATTTTCGGCTCAACCGAATAGGATTTTAGAATTTCCTTTACCTGTGTTGGTCTGTGAACATGATATAATAATGAGGAATGGCCGTGAAAACCTTCTGTTCCAAAAAGCTGTTCGTAGTATAAACCGCCATTTGGTTTTTCAAATTGTGTGTGTCTTTTTTGGGGGAAATTCCCCAATTTATGGTATAAAGGCATGATTTTTTTGCTTAAAAGTTAAAGTTTAAAAGTTTAAAGTTGTATTGAACTAAACTTATTTAATTAAATCAAAAAAATGCAATTTATTCAGGATTCCTCTTGATGAGAAATTGCAGATATCCTAATAAACCGCTCCAAGTTGTTTTCATGATAACAAATATCGGAATTATTATTGAATTAAATTACAATTAAAACATAAACCCAATGCTAAACCAAGTATATCCTTTTGCGTTTTCCGGAGACCAGGAATGTTTTATTTCTATAGGCCCAATTCTTGTTTCTAAACCATAACCTACTGCATAACCTGAATATTTTGGGATTGAAATCCAATCTACCGTTTCGAAAATCCTGTCTCCAACATTAGCAAAGTTTGCCGAAAAATTGAAATGATTGTTCTTATAAAATTCATAATCAATAGTTCCTGTTGATTTTATATAGCTGTTCGCCGCAATGCTCAAATAATCATACCCATAAAAATATTTGAAATTATTTATAGGATTGTATCCGTAACCTCCCAAAATAAAATTAAAAAAAGAAACACTTTCATTCCCAAAAGAGAAACCAGCATCTGTATGAAATTTAACCGTTGCATTTTTAAAAAGTGTCGCAGCTACTCCAAAATCAGCTTTTGCAATAGAAAAAGGCTGAAAATCTCCTGTATAATTTGAAGACACCAAATACGATTGTATATCTCCTGAAAAATACCATCCTTTTTTGGGGAAATATTTGTTATCAAAAGAGTCAAATTTCATATAACCAAAAAGACTTAAGTAATTACTGTTGTCAATTATTGGATTTGCATTCGCTAATGTCTCGGACTTTATTTTTAGATATTTCAATTCAATTCCTCCTCCAACTAAAAATTTCTGAACAAACAGCGATTGAAAATAAGCCTGATTTGTCAAGTCGTGAAAATCTACATTAATCGCATTTATACCCAAAGCGCCTAAATCTAAACTGCTTATTTCTTTGGCAACATTTCTATTAAATTGATTGAACTGCGATTTGAAACCAAAACTCAAATTAAATCCATTCTCTATATAATAATCTAAATTATACCTGATATTATCTCCCAAAACTATATCCAGCGAAGTTCTGTCATTCTTGAAAAACGTTTTTTTATGGGTTAGATTAATCAAAACGGCACTCTTGAATAAATTGTCATAATGCAATCCAAATTTCAAATACGTTTTTGAAGGGTTTTCTTTTAACGTTAAATTTAAATCATCCCCATTTTTATTTTCATCTAATGAATAAGATATAGCACTGAAGTTTTGAGTTGCGTTTATATTATTTATTCCCTTCAACAAATCATTGTAACGGGTTTTTACACCTGGCTTAAACCTTAATTTACCAATCACATATTCTTTGGTATAATTATCTAATTCATTGCTATTGATATCTACAATCTGCAAGCTATCTGATGCTAGTTTTAGATTCGGTTTCCTGTACGGATTGGAATCATCAACCAATAATTTAATTTTTTCATAAACGGAGAATGTAGCTTCTTCTCCTTTTCTAATGATTTCCTTTCCTTTATCGAAAGATACTACGCCATAATTTTTAATATCCGGCTTAATATAGACGTCAGTTTCTTTTACATTTTTCTTCATCCTTTCAATAGATTGAAGATTTGTAATTTGAACCAAAATTCTCGTTGCATCTTTGAGTTGATTTCTGTCTAATAAATCGTCTTGAACATCAACTCCTATGATAATATCCGCGCCTAATTTTCGAACCTCCTCAATTGGATAATTATTAATGACACCACCATCCACAAGCAGTTTTCCGTCAATTTCCACAGGAGAAAATAAAGATGGAAATGCGGAACTGGCAATCATTGCTTGCGCCAAATTCCCTTTATTCAACAGCACTTGTTCTCCGGTTTCAATATTAGTTCCAATACACAAAAAAGGAATCGGAAGCTTATTGAAATCTTTGATATGCCTTACGTTTCTAGTAATCCTGCTCAATAAATTATAATTGTACATTCCTTTAGACAATGCTTCCGGAATTCCAATTTTCATTTTATTAAACGGCAAAACGAGCGCGTATAATTCGTCATTTCTTTTTTCGTAAAAATTTTTAGAAGATCTGGGAATGAAATCGTTTAGTAATTCATTGAAATTTGTGGCTTGAAAAATAGAATCAATTTGACTGGCATTATAACCAGAAGCATAAAGACCACCTATAACGGCTCCCATACTTGTTCCGCCGATGTAATCAATCTTGACACCAGCTTCTTCCAACACTTTCAAAACTCCAATATGCGCAAATCCTTTTGCTCCGCCACCACTTAAAACTAAACCAATTTTTGGTTTCTTTTGCTCCTGCGAAAACACAGTCAAACTAGCAAAAACAAGGAGTAACAGCGCAATTTTATTCATAAACAGCAATTTGGTAGTAATAGAATTTGGCAAGATCAGATAGTATTTGCCCAAATATCAATAATCTAAATTAATCATTCATTTGTAGCCTTGTAAAATTCGGTAATTTTTTTGGCTTTAGACATACCTATAACGTCCGAAATTTCTTTTTCTGTCGCTAATTTCAATCTTTTAACACTTTTAAAATGTTGAATCAGAGTCAACATGGTTTTTTCTCCAATACCAGGAATGGATTCTATCGAGGAATTCAGCGCTGCTTTACTCCTTTTATCTCTGTGATGCGTAATCCCAAAACGGTGTGCTTCGTTTCGCAATTGCTGGATAACTTTCAGTGTTTCTGATTTTTTATCTAAATATAAAGGAATAGAATCGCCCGGATAAAATAGCTCCTCCAGTCTTTTTGCAATACCAATTATTGCAATTTTTCCACGAAGCCCTAATTCATCAATACTTTTTAATGCTGATGATAATTGTCCTTTTCCACCATCAATAATGATTAAATTCGGCAGCGGTTGATTTTCATCCAGCAATCGTTTGTATCTTCTATAAACTACTTCGGTCATCGATGCAAAATCATCCGGTCCTTCGACCGTTTTTATATTAAAATGGCGGTAGTCTTTCTTGCTTGGTTTCCCATCTTTAAAAACCACACAAGCTGCCACAGGATTTGTTCCCTGGATATTTGAGTTATCAAAACATTCTATGTGTCTAGGCTCCACCGGCAATCGCAAATCTTTTTGCATTTGCGCCATAATCCTTTTCGTATGTCGATCCGGATCTACAATTTGCAGTTGTTTCAACTGTTCGATTCGGTAAAATTTAGCATTCCGAATGGACAAATCCAAAATTTGCTTTTTGTCTCCCAATTGTGGAACGGTAATTTTTATGTTTTCACCCAAATCAACGTGAAACGGAACAATCACTTCTCGTGACAACAATTGAAAACGTTCTCTCAATTCGACAATCGCCAATTCTAATAATTCTTCGTCGGTTTCGTCGAGTTTCTTTTTGATTTCCATCGTGTGCGAACGAATAATCGAACCGTGAGAAATTTGCAGGAAATTCACATACGCCGCACTTTCATCTGAAACTATCGAAAAGACATCAATATTGGTGATTTTTGGATTTACTATTGTAGAACGCGATTGGTAGTTTTCAAGAACTTCTATTTTCTCTTTTATTTTTTGGGCTTCCTCAAAATGCATATCGGCGGCCAAATTCGTCATGACACGCTTGAAATCTTTCATGCTTTCCTTGAAATTCCCTTTGAGAATTTCGCGAATCGCATCAACTTGCTTTTGGTAATTTTCTAAGGTTTCGTGACCTTCACAAGGCCCCATGCAATTCCCAATATGGTATTCGAGACAAACCTTGAATTTCCCACTTTCGATATTGCTTTTACTCAAATCATAGTTGCAAGTTCGCAGCGGATACAACTCTTTAATCAATTCTAAAATAGTGCTTACCGTTTTAAAACTGGTGTACGGTCCAAAATATTCCGAGCCGTCTTTGACCATTCTTCGGGTAGCAAAAATACGCGAAAAAGGTTCTTTCTTGATACACAACCACGGATAACTTTTATCATCCCGCAGTAACACGTTGTACCGCGGTTGCAAGGTTTTAATCAGGTTATTTTCCAATAAAAGGGCATCTGTTTCCGTAGGAACCACAATATGTTTTATAGAGACAATTTTCTTTACGAGCACATTAGTTTTGGCCGTATCATGAATTTTATTAAAATAAGAAGAGACTCTTTTTTTTAGGTTTTTGGCTTTGCCTACGTACAGAATTTTTCCTTCCTTATCGTAATATTGATATACGCCGGGACCATCAGGCAAGGTTTGGATTTGTAAGGCTAAAGTAGTTGGATTCATGTAACAAAGTTAATCTCAAAAATCACGAAATACAAATCAATACTCTTGAAATCTTTCTTGCGAAATTTTTATCAGAATTTTAGTTTCTAATTCGTTATTATCGTTATTTTTATCTTTTCAAGAATCTATGATAAAAACCAATACCACACCAATCGTAATTTTCGGCGAAAGCATTATTCCCGGAGAGAGCAAAACTATCAATGTCGAAATTGCCAGACTACACACCACAACAAAACTGAACATCCCCGTTATTGTTAGACGGTCTAAAATTGATGGTCCCGTGGTACTTTTCTCAGCAGGAATTCATGGAGATGAAATTAACGGCGTCGAGATCGTAAGACAACTCATTCACAAAAAAATAAACCGACCAAAAAAAGGTACAATCATTTGTATTCCAATAATAAACGTGTACGGATTTGTCAACAAATCAAGAGAATTTCCAGACGGTCGGGATTTAAACCGAGTTTTTCCGGGTAGTAAAACCGGTTCATTGGCCAGTCGATTTGCGTTCCATATTTTAGCCGAAATCATGCCAATTGTGGAATATGCCGTTGACTTTCATGCCGGTGGCGCAAGCCGTTTCAACGCACCACAAATTAGAATAGCTCATAGCAATGCCGAATTAAAAATACTGGCAGATGTATTTAATGCTCCATTTACCTTATATTCCAGAAATATAATCGGGTCATTTAGAAGTTCCAGTGAAAAATTGAATGTAAAAATGCTGCTTTTTGAAGGCGGAAAATCACTTGACATTAATAATTCCGTTGCAGATGAAGGGGTTAATGGCGCAAAACGCCTATTGTCTCACCTTGGTATGTTAGATCCAAAACATACTGTAATCAAACCAAAATCGCCTTCCATCTATATTGAAAAATCAGGCTGGATCAGAGCCAAATGTTCCGGATTGTTGCACGATTATAACACTATTGGTAATTTTGTAAAAAAGGGAACAATTCTAGCCACCATAACTGATCCATACGGAAAGTTTGAGCGAAAAGTTAAAGCGCCAAATGATGGTTACGTAATTAACGCCAATCATTCCCCTATTGTTTACGAAGGCGATGCTATTTACCACATGTCAAACACTAATGAAGAGGATGAAGAATAAAAAAGAATTGCGGCTCAAATCCAAAACCTTACGAAATGCACTTTCCGAAAATGAAATTGAGGAAATGAGTTTGGCTGTAGCCAATAAAATACTGACACTGCCTATTTGGGAGAAAACCTATTTTCATATTTTCTTACCTATTACAGAACAAAAAGAAGTCAATACCGAATTCATTCTTCACTTATTATCCGGAAAAGACAAAGAGATTATTGTTTCCAAAGCTGATTTTGAAACCCGAAAGATGACTCATTTTCTATTGACTGACAACACCCGAATCAAGAAAAACGCATATAATATCCCAGAACCCATAGACGGTCCCGACGCTTCGGGAGAAGTTCCTTCGCATAAAATTGATGTGGTTTTTGTACCGCTTTTGGCTTTCGACAAAAAAGGACATCGCGTGGGGTACGGCAAAGGATTTTACGATAAATTTTTATCAGAATGTAAACCGGATGTAATCAAAATTGGTCTTTCCTTTTTTGACCCCGAAGAATTGATTACTGATGTTTTTGAAGGTGATGTAAAACTGGATTATTGTGTGACTCCGAATGAAGTTCACTCATTTTAATTTTTAATCCGTACTTTAGTAACAGATAAAATCTAATCAAGTTATGAGAACATTTAAAAATTCAAGATTTGCCGTAAGCGTTATGGTTATTCTATTTGCAGTTTCATTTTCAAACTGTAGCATTCACACCGGAACCAGCAGATCTACTTATAAAGCTAAAAAACTTCCTCCGGGTCAAGCTAAAAAAATATACGGCGGAAAAAGCGCTAAACGTTATGCTCCTGGGCAAAACAAATAAATCCAATAAAAGAAAAAGACCTGTTCAAATTATGAACAGGTCTTTTCCCGCTCCTGTGCGAAGTCTCCCGATTTCGTACCCATTCCTAAATGCCATTACAACTTTATCAGACTCAATATTCATTATATCTAGTAAAATTATTCATATTCAAAACATCAACAATTGGAATATCTGCTTTTTTCGATTTTTAACAAGCCTGTATCAGAAATCCAATTCCTAATTATCTCGTAAAACAATACTTTATTTGATTCCAAATAGGTTATTAATCCCCGCCTCCTACACAGATAGACGATTTGACCTATACCTACAAACCCAACTCTAACCAATTGCTAAAAGTTGCTGACAATCCAGTAACAGCAACCAGCGGTTTTAAAGATCGTACAAATACTGGCGATGATTATACCTATGATGCCAACGGGAATTTAGTAACAGACAAAAACAAAAAAATCACCGCCATAATTTACAACCACCTCAACTTACCTACCAAAATAACATTTGGTGCAACAGGGAACATTGTGTATATTTACAACGCAGTAGGTCAAAAATTAGAAAAAATGGTCAACCAGTTATTGCCAACAGCAACCGTTACTACTACCAATTATTTGTGTGGTTTTCAGTATCAAGGTGTGGGTGCAGCAACACCAACATTACAATTTTTCCCAACGGCAGAAGGATATGTAAAGAATACGGTAGTAAATAGTACAAACAATTACAGTTACGTTTTTAATTATACGGATCATTTGGGGAATGTACGATTGAGTTACAGCGACAATATAACTAAAGATGGTATAATTACCAACAATGAAATAGTAGAAGAAAACAACTATTATCCGTTTGGACTAAAACACCAAATGTACAATAATACTAATTCGCAACCGAATTACAAGTATAAGTACAACGGAAAAGAACTGCAAGACGAGAATATTGGAGGGCAGCAGCTAAACTGGTACGACTTCGGCGCAAGAAATTACGACCCTGCTTTAGGGCGTTGGATGAATGTGGACCCACTAGCGGAGAAAACACCAAGCGTTAGTCCTTATACTTATGTACTTAATAATCCTGTAGGAATGATTGACCCAGACGGTAGATATGCTGTATCTGTACATTATCGTATTACAGTTAATGCAATGCTGAAAATGGGTTACAGTTCTGCTGATGCACAAAGAATTGCACACGGGGCAAGTGTATATGCAGATCACCCTACATCAAAAGTATTAAGTATGGATAAGTGGTTTCACGGAGGAATAGTGGAAAATCATTACAGAGATGATATTGATTATTCAGCTACTGCGGGATCTCAAGATGAAAGTAATAGTCAATGGCATTCAATGATGTCAAATGCCGAGCAAAAAAAAGGTATGAAGCATTCCTATGCAATGGGAAGAGGGTTGAAATTTGGATGGTCAAACATTATGAGCCAACAAAACGGATTAAATGAAGGCACGCTAGAACAAGGTCTTCACGCATTGCAAGACGCTTATGCTCACAATGGAGCAAGTACAGACGAACACATTGCAGTCAATTTGTCATCAGTTCTTATGCTTAAAAATGACTTATATGGAGATACCTCTAAAGCAGAACTGATTACAGATTCAGCAGTTACTGTTTTGAGTTTGTTTAATAAAAGTAATAATGGTGCTAATCTAAAGAACGGTATGCAATTAGACTTTAGTGGTATGTCAAAAAAACAATTATCAACAGTTGGTGGATTATTCTATGATAACGGATTTACACTTCAAGCATCGAAAGAAAAAGGACATTATACTCTTAAACAAAATTTCTAATGAAAATATTAATTTATATATCAATAGTAACTTTTTGTATATTATTTATTGCTCTGTTTTTTATTTGGGGAATGTACTATGCAAGTGGACATAATATACCAGTTAGTATTGATAGATGGTTTTTATCTGCAATAATCATAGACGTTGGAATAATTGGCATTTTAATATTTATACTAAAGAAAAAATATAAAAAAGAAAGTTAAGAAAAGCAAAAGCCCGATTTGGGGCTTTTTTTATTGTGCTAACTGCTGAATTTTCTTTTTAGTAATAAAGGCATCAATCAAAATTTTAATTACAGATTTATCATTTTCCTGCATTTTTTCGATGGCTTTAAATTGATTGAGTAGTTCTTTGTCGGTTAGAGAACTATCTGCTAAACCCGCTCTCCGAAGTGTTCTGAAAAAAATGTTGTTAGATACTGGATGCTGTGCGAAGTCTCCCGACTTCGTACCCATTCCTAAATGCCATTACAACTTTATCAGACTCAATATTCATTATATCTAGTAAAATTATTCATATTCAAAACATCAACAATTGGAATATCTGCTTTTTTCGATTTTTAACAACCCGACGTACTAGATATGCAATAAATATCTCGTTTTGGATAGCGCAGTTTTGCAAACTGTGCCCACAAAGTTGGGCAGGTAATACAAGTCAAAAAGAGCTATATCAATAAAAAGGGAGGGCTTTTTTTGTGTTTTAAAGAATGGTTTTGTTAGATTTGTTTTAGTGGCTCATTGGAATGGGCACAGTTTGCAAAACTGCGCTATCCACACAAGGAGATTTGGTTATATCAGCGCGATCGGGTTAAATTTAAGTGAAGGAGATATCAAGAATTTAGTATTTTCTGGTCAACAAAGTTCAAAAGAATTTAAAAGCTATATAACTGATTTAGCCAAAAATAATAATTCAACTTATGAAAAAGAAAAATCTAATTACGATACAAGAGTTTCTAATTTAATTTATCAAAAAAAAGATGAAAAAAAATAATTTAATAATATTAATCCTTTTATTTAATTCTATAGTTTACTCTCAAAATACCGTTCAGTATAATTATATAATTAGCAACAAGCCTTATAAAAACAAGCCGTATGTTGGAATGGAATTAGAATTTTCTGCTCAAAAAAAATGTTTAAGCGAATTTGAGTTTAGTATTTCAAGATTATTTACAGGAAATCAAAATTTTATAGATTTCAAACAAAAGAATCAAGTTCTTTATTATAAAAACAAAAAAAGATGGGTATTGTTTTATGACTTTGAAACAAAAAAAGGAGGAGATATATCCATTTCAGGAATCAAATATCATTTGTTTTTTAAAGAAAAAATAAAAATTAGGAATATCACTTTAGATAAGATTTATTTAAAAGCTACTACAGTTACTCAATTACATCAGAGATATTATTACATTAATAAAAATGAAGGTGTATTGGCTATCAAAACTAGTATTGGCAAGATGTTAATTCGGGATGATTTTTTTAAAGAGCCTCTTTCAGAAGAGGAAGAGAAACTTTTAAATTGAGAAGGCGCTAGTTGTTTTTTACCTGTCTACCCGCTCTCCGAAGTGTTCTGAAAAAAATGTTGTTAGATACTGGATGCTGTGCGAAGTCTCCCGACTTCGTACCCATTCCTAAATGCCATTACAACTTTATCAGACTCAATATTCATTATATCTAGTAAAATTATTCATATTCAAAACATCAACAATTGGAATATCTGCTTTTTTCGATTTTTAACAAGCCTGTATCAGAAATCCAATTCCTAATTATCTCGTAAAACAATACTTTATTTGATTCCAAATAGGTTATTAATTCTGATTTTGTAGCCCTGATTGAAACGGCATCCTTTTTCTTTTTTCTTTAAAAAGAAAAAGATATAGTGTAAAGCAGGAAACAGCTCTTAATGATGCTGATGAAATGCTTTTTTATTGAAAAAAATTAAGATTCCAACTCCTGTAGAAATTGCCATATCGGCAACATTGAAGATAGCGTTGAAGAAAGTAAATTCTTTTCCGCCCCAAATTGGCAACCAACTTGGTAAAGTTCCATGCCAAAAAGGGAAATAAAGCATATCAACTACTTTTCCGTGAAACCAAGTCCCATAAGGTTGATCCGAAAACAAAGTAGCTAATTGTTGTTGACTGTCATCAAAAATAACTCCGTAAAAAACAGAATCGATGATGTTCCCGAAAGCTCCAACAAGAATTAAAGAAATAGCAACAATTAAATAATCTGAACTCTTCTTTTTCACTGAATCCCACAACCAATATCCAATTCCACCAACAGCGGCGATTCTAAATAGAGTTAAAAACAACTTTCCATAAGCTCCCGGGATTTGAACCCCCCAAGCCATTCCCTCATTTTCAATGAACAGAATTTTGAACCATTTGAATACTTCAACTTCTTCTCCTAAAATAAAGTTAGTTTTAATGTAAATTTTAGAAACTTGATCAACAAGCAATAAGATAAAAATAAGGAAATAGGCTTTTCGTAATGACATTTTATAAATTTTAATGGCGCAAAAATAACAATTTAATCAAAAAAAACGCTCCCAATGGAGCGTTAAATCTTGTTTAACAAGAGGTTTATCGTTGCAAGTTCTTTGCTTCGATACTCATCGTTGCATGAGGAACTATTTTTAATCTTTCTTTCCCAATTAATTTGCCTGTAACTTTACAAACTCCGTAAGTTTTATTTTCTACACGGAAGAGTGCATTTTTCAAATCACGGATAAACTTCTCCTGACGAATCGCCAGTTGTGAGTTTGCTTCTTTAGACATTGTTTCGCTTCCTTCTTCAAAAGCTTTGAATGTTGGCGAAGTATCGTCAGTTCCGTTATTTAAATCATTCATATACGCACTTTTTATCAAATCTAAATCTAATTGTGCTTTTTGAATTTTGTTAAGGATTATCTCTTTGAACTCTGCTAAATCAGCTTCAGAGTATTTTGTAGCTTCATCTACCATCTTTGTATTATTTTGAAATTAATATCATTGTTTTTATATCGTCAAACTCAATTTCTGTACCGTTTTCTATTTCATCTACAAAAACCAAATCGCTGGTTAATGTTTCTGATTTTATATACGCTTCATTTTTAAGAATCGCCTCTTCTAGAATTCCATTTCTTTTCAATTGAACTTTAATTTTATCAGTAACTTCAAATCCGGAATCTTTACGGATATTCTGAATTCTGTTTACTAATTCTCTGGAAATTCCTTCTTGTTTTAATTCTTCAGAAATTGTAATGTCAAGCGCAACCGTTATTCCGTTTGAATTAGCCACCAGCCAGCCTTCAATATCTTGTGATGTAATTTCTACATCTTCTAATGTTAAAGTTACGTTATTTCCTGCAATTACAATATCCAGGCTTCCTTCCTTATCCAGCTGACTGATTTGCTCTTTCGAAAACCCTTGTATTTCCTTAGAAATCAAGCCCATGTCCTTTCCAAAACGGGGCCCTAGTGTCTTAAAATTAGGCTTAATCTGTTTCACCAAAACACCGGAAGCATCGTCCAAAAGTACGATTTCTTTCACGTTTACCTCTGCTTTTATAAGGTCAGAAATAGCCTCAATTTCAGCTCTTTGATTGTCGTCAAGTACTGGAATCATTACCTTTTGCAACGGTTGGCGTACCTTTATCATTTCCTTTTTTCGGAGTGATAAAACCAATGATGAAATGGTTTGTGCTTTCTGCATTTTGCTCTCTAACATTTTATTAACATAGTTTTCAACCGAAATTGGAAACTCCGCCAAATGTACACTGTCATATTTTTCCTCCCGAAGCGTCGGGAGTGTTGCTAAAGTTAAGTCTCTGTAAAGTTTGTCCATAAAGAACGGAGCGATTGGCGCACCTAGTTTACTTATGGTTAACAAACAGGTATATAAAGTTTGATATGCCGCGATTTTGTCTTGTGCATATTCCCCTTTCCAGAAGCGTCTTCGGCACAAACGAACGTACCAGTTACTCAAGTTTTCCTGTACAAATTCAGAGATTGCACGAGCTGCTTTTGTTGGTTCGTAATCCGCGTAATAACTGTCAACGTCTTTTATCAAAGTATTCAATTCTGAGATAATCCATTGGTCAATTTCCGGTCTTTCGTTTAACGGAATTTCCGCTTCTTCAAATTTGAAACCATCAATATTAGCATACAAACTAAAGAACGAATACGTGTTGTATAAGGTTCCAAAGAATTTACGACGAACCTCAGCAATTCCTTCTAAGTCAAATTTCAAGTTGTCCCAAGGATTCGCATTGGAAATCATATACCAGCGCGTCGCATCTGGACCGTATTCTTTTAATGTTTCGAATGGATCTGCTGCATTCCCTAAACGTTTGGACATTTTTTGTCCGTTTTTGTCCAAAACCAGTCCATTAGAAACTACATTTTTATAAGCGACTTTGTCAAAAACTAATGTTCCAATAGCGTGCAAGGTATAAAACCAACCACGTGTTTGATCTACTCCTTCTGCGATGAAATCCGCAGGAAAATCTTTGTTTTGATCTATTTTATCTTTGTTCTCAAAAGGATAATGCCATTGTGCATACGGCATGGAACCTGAATCAAACCAAACATCAATCAAGTCCGCTTCACGCGTCATTGGCTTTCCAGAAGCCGAAACCAAGGTGATTTCATCAACTACATTTTTATGTAAATCAACTAAATCATAATTGGATTCTGCCATATTTCCAATTTCAAAACCTTTGAAAGGATTTTCTTTTTGGAAACCTGCAGCGATTGATTTTTCAATTTCGTTGTATAATTCTTCTACTGAACCAATCAGAATCTCTTCGGTTCCTTCTTCAGTTCTCCAAATTGGCAATGGAATTCCCCAATATCTTGAACGCGATAAATTCCAGTCATTCGCATTTTTCAACCAATTCCCAAAACGTCCTTCTCCAGTCGCTTTTGGCTTCCAGTTGATGGTTTCGTTCAAGTCAAACATTCTGTCTTTAACTTCTGAGATTTTTATAAACCAAGAATCTAAAGGATAGTATAAAATAGGTTTGTCTGTTCTCCAACAATGCGGATAACTGTGGACATATTTCTCTACTTTAAATGCTCTGTTTTCTTCTTTTAATCGAATGGCGATTTCAACATCTACGGAACGTTCCGGAGCTTCACCTTCGTTATAATATTCATTTTTCACATATTTACCGGCATATTCCCCTACATGCGAAGTGAATTTTCCTTGTAAATCTACTAACGGAACCGGAGTTCCATTTTCATCAAGAACTAACATTGGCGGGACTTCTGGTGTAGCTTCTTTAGCCACTTTTGCATCATCAGCACCAAAAGTAGGTGAAGTATGCACGATTCCCGTTCCATCTTCCGTAGTTACAAAATCTCCTGAAATTACTCTAAAAGCATTTTCAGCATTTTGATAGGGAAGCACTAAAGGCATTAATTGTTCGTAACGAATGTCAACCAAATCAGCTCCTTTACATTCAGCCAAAACCTGATACGGGATTTTTTTATCACCTTCTTTGAAATTTTCAAAATCAGCAGGTTCTGTACTTTCGAAGAAACCTTTCCCGAATTGTTTTCCAACTAAATTCTTAGCTAAAATCAATGTTGCCGGACGAAATGTATATTGATTGAATGTTCTTACTAAAACATATTCGATTTTTGGACCTACTGTCAAAGCCGTATTACTTGGCAATGTCCAAGGTGTTGTTGTCCAAGCCAAGATAAAAACTTCGTCTAAATCCAAAGTTTCTAACTTATAATGCAGTAAATTATTAGAACTGATGTAATCATAAAACTTAGAGAACAACAATTCTTTGTGTGCATCAATCACTTTAAATTGTGCCACAACCGTCGTGTCCGTTACATCTCTATAACTTCCCGGTTGGTTCACTTCATGTGACGATAAACCTGTTCCTGCTTTTGGAGAATACGGCTGAATCGTGTAGCCTTTGTACATCAAATCCTTGTTGTAGATTTGTTTCAAAATCCACCAAACCGTTTCCATGTATTTGGATTTGTACGTCACATACGGATCTTCCATATCTACCCAATACCCCATTTTTTCGGTCAAATCATTCCATACGTCCGTATAACGCATCACGGTTTTTTTACACGCTTCGTTATATTCTTCGATGGAAATCGATTTTCCAATATCTTCTTTGGTAATTCCTAATTCTTTCTCGGTACCTAATTCCACAGGCAAACCATGAGTGTCCCAGCCCGCTTTACGCTTTACTTGAAACCCTTTTTGAGTTTTATATCTGCAAAAAATATCTTTAATCGCACGCGCCATTACGTGGTGAATTCCAGGCAATCCATTTGCCGAAGGCGGCCCTTCAAAAAACACGAATGGTTGGTTTCCTTCGCGAGTGGTTACGCTTTTCTCAAATATATTTTCTTTCTTCCAAAAATCAAGTACTTCTGACGCTACAGTTGGTAAGTCAAGTCCTTTGTATTCAGTAAATTTTGTGCTCATTTTATCCTTTTCTAAATCGAGGTGCGAAAGTAAGGAATTTTGAATAAAAGAAAGAAAAGAAGAGAAAAAATAGACGAAATTGGGCAGATAATTCGATAAAACGGAATCAAAATATCCTTTTATTGCTTTCTAAGAGAAAACTTCTTTCAAAACGTCTAATGATTTTGGTTTTTTAAATTTTCATTTCTATTAAATTTTCTAAAATGACTTTGTTTTTAAAGACTTTGCATTTAGTGCAATTTCTTACAAACTCCTACTTTTCATCATCATCATCCAGCTCGAAAAAATCATTAACTGATTTTCCAAACAACCTTGATAATTTTAATGCCAGAACTGTTGATGGCACAAAACGATTGGTTTCAATTGAATTTATCGTTTGCCTAGAAACGCCTATTTTCTCCGCTAATTCCTCTTGAGTTAAATTTAAAATGGCGCGTTCTACTTTTAGTCTATTCTTCATTATACGCTTTTTTTAACTTGCGAAAAGTAAGAATTTGCATGAACAATAAAATCCCAAATATTGGAATATCCTTAACACCTTCCATTTTTGGGGCATCAGAAAAACTAAAGGAAATTATATAATTAACAAATGGCAGTGATAAATAGCCTAATACCGTTCCAATAACAGCGTAATGGTAGGATTGCATCCTAATCTTTGCGATTAACTCATCTTCTACTTTTTCCTTAGAAATTGCAATCATGAGCAAACTTAAAATAGCTAGAGTAGAACCTATCCTTTGAAATAAATCTTGGTATTTATTATTTTCTAAATAAATTGACATCAGTGGAACTGAAATGAATGATATAACAAACAATATTAATCCAACAATTTTAAATTTATTAGGTAATTGATAACCTGTAAACTTATCAATTTTTTCAATATCTCCTTCTTGTTTTGCTTTTGGTTCCATAATGTTAATTGGTTAAAGCTTGCTTTCCATAAAGAACAACAAACTTGATTAAAAGACAAATATACTTTACTTTTTGATGCAAAATTAAATTATGAATAAATTTTTTCCTTCTATGAGAAAACTTCTTTCAAAACGTCTAATGATTTTGGTTTTTTAAAGCCGTCCAAGTGAAAACTATAGTAATCAATAAGTATTCTTAAAACAATTTGTCTTTCAATGACATGGAATATTTTTTGATTGTTATCGAATTTCAAATCGATCAGTTTTTTGAACAAATTGCTTTCATGTTCCGTGAGTGAACTGATGGCATGAAAGGGTGCAAAAATACCTTCAGTCATTTCAAAAAAAGGCATATCCATATCAGAAATATCAGGATAAAAACCCAAATATTTTGTGGTTTCCAATAATAAAATCAGATGAAAATTAGCAATTTCATCATGATTATCGAGCCAGTGCAATGCTGTTTCCAGAAACGTAAACAAATGCTCATTCGTTTCTTCTTCGTGAATAGAATGGTGCAACATTTCCGAAATGAACATCACAATTGTACTTTTATAAATATCCGAATGTATCGAATGAAAAGCTGAGGCAATTTTTATTTCCTTGAAATTTTCTAAAGTTCCTTTATTTTTGTGAACCGCTTCAATTTCGAGAATGGTCAACGGCTGAAAATAGGCGATTTTCTGATTGGCTTTTCGGCTCGAAAAAGCATCCCGAACGAAATACGATTTTAAACCATGAGACAGCGTAAAGCATTTCACAATCAAGCTTTTTTCTTGAAATTTTAAGGATGAAAGGACAATGGCTTTTGTTTTTACGAGCATTTTTTTTGTTTAAAGTTTAAAGTTTAAAGTTTCGGGTTGTGACGACAAACCAAACTCAAAATCAAAAAACAAATTACCTTATTATCATTACTTTTTTAACTTTGGTTTCCACTCCGTCTTGTGCCGAAATAAAAATCATATACACGCCCGAAGCGACTTTATATTTCCCAAAAGCGGTGGTATCCCATTCTATTGTTCCGCCTTCGGAAATGGTTTCATATACCAGATTTCCTTCGATATCGGTAATTTTAACATTGGCTTTATCCAGTAATCCGGCAATTTTAACCGTTCCTTGGTATTCCGGCCGCACTGGATTTGGATATACATACGCGTTACTTAAATCATCATTTGGCGCAGTCGCAGTTCCTTTGAAAGAAACCAAACCTTTGGCAGTAGCTATAAAAACTTCGCCCGTAGCGCTATTAATACCAATATCATTTATAACATTGCTGGGCAACGGCGAATTATTTATCGTAAAATGATATTTGGTTTCCTGACCGTTTGGCGAGACCAAAAACAAACCCGAATCGGCAGTACCAATCCATTTATTGTTTGCTCCATCAACAGCAATATCAGTAATAAATTGTTCGTACAAGAGCTCTTGCGCCAGATTATCCTCTAAAATAATGATGGGATTCGTGGTCATTTGGTCTTCTGTTTGAAAACTGCCTACATTCGGCAAAACCCGCAATCCTTTTGTGGTTCCTATCCAAAGCTGGTTTCTATTATCCACCGCAACTACTTTTACATTTGAAACAGGCAAATTCCCGGCATCAGAACCAGTTGTTATTTTCTTGAATACATTGGTACTTTCATTAAAACCAACAACCCCATCTTCACTTGTAGAAAGCCATTTCGTTCCATTTTTATCAATGGCAATTGTACCAAAATTATTATCAATAGCCGAATCCAGTATATTTTCCATAGCATAACTTTGCCATTGACCATTGGATTTAAACACTTTTAGTCCATTTTTTATTCGGCTGGTGGTAACCCAAAGATTTCCTGATTTATCAAATGCCGTTCCATTAACCCTTATGTCTATATAAGTAGGGCCCACAAAGGTCAAAGACTCTAAGCCACTATTGGTCTGATTGTATAAAATTGTAGGGATGTCATTTTCAATTTTTAGTAAACCCGAAAAAAAAGAACTCGCATATACTTCGTTTTCATTGCTTGGATTTACCGTAATTCTGGTCATCGATTGTGCTCCTAAAACTTCTTCATACGGAATATTCAGCCATCCTGTTTCACTAAATTTACTGATACCGTAACTGTCTAACGGATACGGATTATAATCTGCTGTATAATCCCCATAAACTGCCCAAAGTACACTTGTCGTGGCTTGAAGCGCAAATATATTGTTGCGCGAAGGACCAATAGGCGTTATGTTTTCAAAAGTTACTGTCGAAGAAAGCGAAGCAGTAATCAATCCATTTTCTTTTGTTCCAATAAAAATTGCATCCCCTATTATTGTGGCACACGTAAAACTTGGGTTACTGTCCGGGATTTGATTTGTATTTATTTGGCGTACCAATGCCATTTGATTGTTGTAAATATAAATGCTGCTTGAAGTCGTTACAATTACATAATCTGCTGTTGCTCTCATATCCAATGAAGGCTGAGAAAGCTGGATAAATCCTGTAAAGGAATTAGACCCAGAATTAAATTTATGAATGTATCCCGCAGCATTAATGGCATACAAATCTGTACCAAAAGTCACTACACTTGACCAGTTTCCCGTAGCAATTGTTCCCCATTGATTGTAATCGATTAGGTTTTTATTAGAAATATCGGCTCTTCTTATCCCGTTATTTGTAGCGGCATAAATGAATCCGTTAAAAAGTGCTGTTTGGTTCACTCTGATTTCGGCTCCATTGTCGCCAATAAAATAAGTGTCTCCAAATTGCATGGTAGCCAGATTAAATTGAACAATCCCAAAATCACAGGAGACATAGGCAATACCCTCAAACTCTATGAAGTGATTGACTTTTTTTATATTCGGAGGAAGTTGTTTATTGATAATATCGACTACATTCAGGATGCTTCCATCGGCTTCGTTAATCACGATTATCAGTCCGTTTTCGTATCCTACAATTGTTTTATTGAATGTTGTACTATAGTATAGCGCCGAAATTGTTTGTCCGGAAAGCCCGTCAATGGTATTCGTTGTTTTAATTACGTTTGTCGCTAAATTTTTTGAAAACAATGCATTTTCGGAAGCAGCAAAAACAGCCGTTCCAGATTCTGATACATCTTTAATTTCATTGTAAGAGAAATAACCTTGCCACGACAAGTTGCTTTGGGCAAAACCCATTTGGATAAAAAGTAAAAGCAAAAAATATAAAACACTCTTTTTCATTATTTGCATTAATATTGGTTTACAAATATAGAACAAACGAAAGTCTTAGCATTTTGTTACGCAAAAAAAAGCCTTTCATCCAATCCCGAGCTTCGGGATGGTGAAAGGCTTTTAAGTAAGAGATTTTTGAGTGATGATTAACGATTTTTGATTTCAGATTTATTTTAAAATTAACGAGCCATTTTATTATAAAAATTAAATTTTTAAATAATTTCATCTTTTTGCAAATCTGAAATCAAAAATCGTTAATCAAAAATCTTAAATATAAAGTATCAAAATTCCTTAATCAAAACAATATTACACCACTCCTTGAGCAAGCATAGCATCAGCTACTTTTACAAATCCGGCAATGTTTGCACCTTTTACATAGTTCACATAACCTTCTTCGTCAGTACCGTATCTTTTACATTGATTGTGTATTCCAACCATGATTTCTTTTAATCTGGAATCCACTTCTTCACTGGTCCAGTTTAAACGAATCGAGTTTTGTGTCATTTCTAATCCTGAAGCTGCAACACCACCTGCATTTGCGGCTTTACCAGGAGCAAAAAGTACTTTAGCTTTCAAGAATAATTTGATTGCTTCTAAAGTACATGGCATATTTGCCGCCTCAGTTACACAAATTACACCATTAGCAATTAAATGTTTGGCGTCTTCCTCGTTCAACTCATTTTGAGTAGCACAAGGTATTGCAACATCAACTTTTACTTCCCATACGCTTTTCCCTTTGTGGAAAACTGCGTTTGGATATTTTTCTAAATAAGCTTCGGCTCTATTATCTCCTCTTGCTCTTAATTCAAGCATAAAGTCAATTTTATCTCCTGAGATTCCTTCTTCATCATAAATATAACCATCAGGACCAGAAATAGTAACTACTTTCCCTCCAAGATCATTTACTTTCAAGGCTACACCCCAAGCAACGTTTCCAAAACCAGAAATAGATACTCTTTTTCCTTTGATGTTTTGACCAATAGTATTCAGCATTTGTTCTGCAAAATAAACTACTCCGTAACCTGTTGCTTCCGGTCTGATTAAAGAACCGCCATAAGCCAATCCTTTTCCAGTTAAAACTCCGGTAAATTCATTTCTTATTCTCTTGTATTGACCAAATAAATATCCAATTTCTCTGGCTCCAACTCCAATATCTCCAGCAGGAACGTCTAATTGTGGACCGATGTGTCTGCACAATTCAGTCATGAAAGACTGGCAAAAACGCATTACTTCTCCATCCGATTTTCCTTGTGGATCAAAATCAGATCCTCCTTTTCCTCCACCCATTGGCAAAGTAGTCAAACTGTTTTTGAATACTTGTTCAAAGGCTAAAAATTTAAGTACTGATAAGTTTACAGTATGATGAAAACGAATTCCACCTTTGTAAGGTCCAATTGCTGAATTCATCTGAATTCTGAAACCTCTATTTACCTGAATTTCTCCTTTATCGTCTACCCAAGGAACACGAAAAATAATAGAACGTTCCGGCTCCGCTATTCTAAGAAGCAAATTTTTTCCGTCGTATTTTTTTTGCTCTGCAATAAATGGAATTACAGTCTCTGCAAATTCCCTAACAGCTTGAATAAATTCAGGTTCATTTGGATTCTTGGCCTCAACTTGAGCCATAAAATCATTTATTTTTAGTAACATAGATTATAAATAATTAATTAAGAAAACGATTTCGTTATAATGTACAAAGATACATTTTATAAAAATATTCGGACTCTGTTTTTTCTATTTTATAAATAGAATTATCTTTTTATTACCCATTTTTAGACAATAGTGTTTATCATATCCTCATTTAAACCAAATGACTACCACTTTCGTAAGTAAATAAGAATTTGTCTGATTATTTTTAATTTTATTTTTATTTTTATATGTGTATGATGTTTTTATATATTTGTCAAGATTAGAAAAACAAGCCTAATGGTCAAACAAACAATCCTTTTATTATTAATCTGTTTTGGATTTTCACCTGATTCTAATGCGCAATTCGGTGGTTTTTCGCATGAAATAGGGATAATAGCGGGACCAGTTGCTTTTCAATCTGATTATGGGGAACGTCATGATCTTACTACAAACTCCGGAAATACAGGAATTGGAATTGGAATTATTCATTATCTCAACTTTTCGTACAAAGCAGACTGTAACTGCTACACACCTGAAACTTATTTTAATGATCATTTTAAATTAAGATCTGAACTCTCTTATAATAAAACCGAATTACAACATTTTGGGGAATGGACTGAAGGCAAACCTTCGCTAGGAAAAGAGCAATTGAAAGCAATGACTGGGAGTACGGCCGTAACTAATATCGGGATGCAACTTGAATTTTTCCCTTGGAGTATTCGTGATTTCACTGCAAGAACAGGAAGTCTTGGGCCCTTTGTCAGTCTTGGAGGACAGTTCAGTTATTACAATGCTCAAGCTTCATCAACACTAGGTCCATTAGGAACTCCATTGACTACCTTCCCAAAATATTTAACTCCAACGGACGGACGTCCTTATGGTTTTTCTACCGAAAGCGGAACCGTGTGGTCTGTAATAACCAGTGTGGGAACTCGCTATAAATTAAGTCCATTACGAGATTTAATGGTTGATTTAAGATTTCAATATTTTTTCTCCAATTGGGTAGATGGTTTAAATCCTAACCCCGAAATTTACAAAGAAAACAAAGCAAATGACTGGTTAGTCTGGTTTAATGTGGGTTATATTTATTACTTGCAATAGCATTTAAACAACAGTACATATAAAACCCGAATTCTAATCTCGACACTTCGGGATAGAATTGGGGGTTTTGTTTTATTAATTTATGCTAATGCTTGTTTCAAATCTTCTATCAAATCCTCAGCATCTTCTATACCTACGCTTAATCGAACCAAATCATCAGTGATTCCAACTTCCTTACGTTTATCTTCCGGAATAGATGCATGTGTCATCAAAGCCGGATGATTCGCTAATGACTCCACTCCGCCTAAAGATTCAGCCAAAGTGAAAACTTTTAGTTTTTCCAGAAAATCAATTGCATCTTCTTTTTTCCCTGAAACAAAAGTAAAGGAAACCATTCCTCCAAAACCGCTCATTTGCTTTTTGGCAATTTCATGATACGGATGGCTTGGTAATCCCGGATAATATACTGTTTTAACTTTTGGATGATTATTCAAAAACTCCACCACTTTTCCTCCATTCTCACAATGTCTTTCCACGCGAAGATGCAAGGTTTTAATCCCTCTTAACACCAAGAAACTGTCCATTGGTCCCAATGTTGCTCCTGTCGCAAATTGTTGAAAATGTAATTGTTCTCCCAGCGCTTCATCTTTTACAATCAAAGCACCGGCAATAACATCAGAATGGCCTCCCAAATATTTTGTCGCCGAATGCATCACAATATCAGCTCCTAAGTCTAATGGTTTTTGTAAATAAGGTGTTGCAAAAGTATTATCAACTGCAAAAAGGATTTTATTTTCCTTTGTAATTTTGGCAATTTCTTGAATATCTGCCAATTTCATCAAAGGATTCGTTGGTGTTTCTACCCAAACCAGTTTCGTGTTTTCATTAATTAATGACTTGAATTTCTCGATGTCATTCATATCCACAAAATGGAATTTTATACCTGAATTTTTATAAATACAGGTAAACATTCGATACGTTCCACCATACAAATCATCCATAGCAATGATTTCATCACCCGCTTTAAAAGAACGCAAAACACAATCTGTAGCTGCTAATCCTGATGAAAAAGCCAATCCTCGCGTTCCATTTTCAATACTTGCTAATGCATTTTCAAGCGCGCTTCTGGTAGGATTTGCAGCTCTACTGTACTCATAATCTGGATTTATAGGTTGCCCAGGACTAGTTTGTACAAATGTTGACGTTTGATATACTGGTGGCATAACTGCTCCCGTACTTGGATCATGATGCTGACCTCCGTGAATAACCTTCGTATTGAATTTCATATCT
Organism: Flavobacterium sp. XS2P24; assembly: GCF_030010285.1. Taxonomy (NCBI): domain Bacteria; kingdom Pseudomonadati; phylum Bacteroidota; class Flavobacteriia; order Flavobacteriales; family Flavobacteriaceae; genus Flavobacterium; species Flavobacterium sp. XS2P24. The sequence continues at coordinate 337,393 of NZ_JASCRU010000001.1, read as the reverse complement.
TTTTAATTTTAAATGCTAAATAACTTCACAAATTTACCCTTTAATTTATTTTAACCAAGCCACAAGTTGATACCTTTGTATATAATTAACAATTTTGAGATGAAACACTTTATAATTTTTGCAGCATTCCTTTTTTTACTAACTGGTTGTTCGAACGAATTGGCTTTTAAAGACCAATCTTTTCAGAAAAAAACAACGCTACCCTGCAAAGAAAATTGTCCTGAAATATCCGTAAAAATTCCTGTTGCAAAAAACGATCCTATTGTAGCGGACAGCATCAATAAAAAAGTGTTTTCAGTATTGAAAGAGATTATTTATTTTGGCGAAAAACCATATACATCAACAGATTATAATGGATTATTAACCTCCTTTATTGATTCCTACGAGAAACTCCAAAAAGAATTTCCGAATGACACCTTTGGCTGGGAAGCGAAAATCAAAGGAAGCATAAAATACCAGTCCGAAAGTGTTTTGAATATAGAAATCAACCATTACACCTACACCGGTGGCGCTCATGGATACCAAGGATTGCGTTCACTACTTTTTGACCCAACTACCGGAAAATCTATTCCGAATGCCGAATTATTCAATGATAAAGAGGCTTTCAAGGCTTTCGCCGAAAAAAAATTCAGAGCCAAATATAAAATCCCTGCAAACAAATCAATCAATGCAACCGGATTGATGTTTGAAGACGAGAAATTCAGTCTCCCCCAAAATATTTTTTATACCGATAAAGGATTATTGCTTTATTACAATTCCTATGAAGCCGCATCGTATGCTGACGGACCTAAAGAATTGTTATTGCCTTATACTGAAGTGAACGAATATTTGGCGGTTAAATAATAGATGGTCTTTAAAAAATGAAACGTTATTTAAAGACCAAATAATTTTTTAACGAATCGATAGCCCCGATGGAAGCGGATATCCTTTTACTTTTTTCTTTAAAAAGGAAAAGATATGAGCAAATAGCGGGATTAAGCTCCTAAATATTTATAGGCATTAACCTAAATAAATTTTCGGATATTCATCATAATCCCAATGTGAAGCCCTTCATGAAAATTACTGAAAGCCATTGCATCCTCGGCGGTTCTTAAAACGTGATTGCCAGTTGAAGTGGTATATTCCATATAATTTTTGAAAATTTTATTGTCATAATCTACTTTGGTCTGGCTGATTGTTTCAAACAACAACGATTTTATTTCGTCCACTTCGGCTTGTGTGGCAATGTGTTCCGGCTTGGTTCCCTTTTTGTATTTCTCTACCAATTCATCAGAAACCATCATGGGCAAACCAGAAAGCTTGTACACTAACATTTGTTGTGACACGATAATATGCCCGATGTTCCAAATCAAATTATTGCTAAATCCTTCCGGAATCGTGTTGAGTTGGTCAAGATTGTATCCCGATAGAAATTTTGAAACCATATTTCTGCTTGTAGTGCTAACGTCGAATAATTGATTCATTTTTTTATTTTTTTTGATAAAAATAATCATTTTCCGTGTCAAATGAATTTTCTTTGCACAAAGAAATCGTTATTTACATGGACAAAATATACTATCTCGCTTCTTGCGATACCTGCAGAAAAATCATAAAATCATTACCAAAAGATCATAACTTGAAGTTTCACGACATCAAACAAGATCCGATTACTGTATCAGAATTAGAGCAAATGCGCGAACTTTCCGGAAGTTACGAAGCGCTTTTCAGCAAAAAAGCGCAATTGTATAAATCGATGGATTTGAAAAATAAATCGTTAACCGAAGACGATTACAAAAAATACATTTTAGAACATTACACGTTCTTAAGTCGTCCCGTTTTTATCATTAAAGGCAAAATTTACATTGGCAACACACAACAAAACATGCATCAGGTAATGCTTGCTTTTGCAAATGTCTAGAAGGAATCTTGCACTTATTGCCGCCACAATTGTCTCCATAATTTACGGAGTTACGTTTACCATTGCCAAAGATGTCATGCCATTGTACATTGACGCCTATGGTTTTATCTTGTTGCGCGCCGGCGGTTCGATGATTTTATTTTGGCTGGTTTGGTTGTTTACACCGAAAGAAAAAATTGCGCTGAATGATTTTCCTCGAATTATTGCAGCTGCTTTCTTTGGCGTGGCATTTAATATGCTTACATTTTTCAAAGGATTAAGCCTCACTTCTCCCATTAGTGCCGCGGTAATCATGGTTTCAACACCCATGATTGTTTTGACGCTTTCGGCATTAATCATGAAGGAACGCATGCAAAAACGAATGGTTTTTGGGATTATCCTTGGATTAATCGGGACTGCTTTTCTCATTCTGTATGGAAAATCCATTGGCAGCGCCACAAACGCCGGATTAGGAAATTTTCTGGTTTTGGTCAACGCCATTTCCTATGGATTTTACCTGATTATCGTCAAGAAATTAATGGACAAATACAATGCGTTTACGTTTGTAAAATGGATCTATTTGTTTGGATTTATTATGGTTTTGCCTTTTGGCTGGAGCCAATTTCAAGCTGTTGAATGGGCTTTGGTACCCGTTGATATTTGCTGGAAAATAGGATTTGTGGTTGTTTTTTCGACTTTCCTGACGTATTTGCTGAATTTGCTTTCGATGAAAGAATTAAAACCAACTACGGTTGCTGTTTTTATTTATTTACAACCGCTATTCGCCACTATTTTTGCGATAAGCTTGGGCAAAGACGAATTGAGCTTGGTGAAAATTGGTTCGGCAGTTTTGATATTTATCGGCGTTTATTTGGTGACACAGAAGAAGAGTGTTCGGTAATCAGCTAGTAGTGTTCAGCGCACAAATCGTAGATTGTAGTATTCATTAAACTTATTATTAGGAATGCAAAAATTAAAATCTGATTACTAAACATTTACTTATACCGAGTCACTGAATACTAAAAACGGACCACTGACCACTTTTTTATTATCTTTGACCTCTTTTAGAAAATTATATGATACAATCAATGACGGGTTTTGGTAAAGCGACTTTGCAATTACCAACCAAAAAAATCACGGTAGAAGTAAAATCTTTAAACAGTAAAGGTTTAGATTTAAATGTGAGAATGCCTTCGCTGTACCGCGAAATGGAATTGGGTTTACGCAACCAAATTGCACTGAAACTGGAAAGAGGAAAAGTAGATTTTTCTATTTTTATCGAAAGTACCGCCGAACAAACTTCTACGAAAGTGAACGTGCCGATTGTAAAAGCATACATCAGCCAGTTAAGAGAAGTCTATGCTGATGCCGATGAAACTGAACTTATGAAAATGGCTGTTCGCATGCCGGATACCCTGAAAATAGAACGTGATGAAATCGATGAAAACGACTGGGTACAAATCCAAACCGTTATCGAAGAAGCGTTGCAAAACATCCTGAACTTTAGAAGAGATGAAGGCGCTTCACTTGAAAAAGAATTTCAATTGCGAATTGGTAACATTCGCCAATACATGACCGAAGCTTTGGCACTTGATCCAGAACGCGTTCAAGCGATAAAAGACCGTTTGCAAACTGCAATTTCAGAACTTAAAGTGAATGTAGATGAAAATCGTTTTGAGCAGGAATTGATTTATTATTTAGAAAAATTAGACATCACCGAAGAAAAAGTTCGTCTAACCAATCACTTGGATTATTTCCTGGAAACCATCAACGGAACCGAAGCTAACGGTAGAAAATTAGGTTTTATTACCCAAGAAATGGGACGCGAAATCAACACGATGGGTTCTAAATCCAATCACGCACAAATGCAAAAATTAGTCGTTCAAATGAAAGACGAATTGGAGAAAATCAAGGAACAAGTATTAAACGTATTGTAATTATCAACCTGCACTGTTTTTAACTTTGCAGGTTTATTAATTTTACAACATACCTACAAGATTTTTGAAACCTTGCAGGAAAACATAAACAGATACTGAAATAAATTCAGCATAAAATGAGCACAGGAGGAAAATTAATCGTTTTTTCGGCACCATCAGGATCAGGGAAAACTACTATCGTTAGACATTTATTAAACAAAGAAGATTTAAATCTTGAATTCTCAATTTCAGTAGCTTCCCGCGCACCAAGAGGCGAGGAAGTAAACGGAAAAGACTATTATTTCATGTCTACCGAAGAATTTAAAAAACACATCAAGAACGAAGACTTTTTGGAATGGGAAGAAGTATACCGCGATAATTTCTACGGAACTTTGAAAAGTGAAGTAGAACGTATTTGGGCCAAAGGCAAAAATGTGATTTTTGATATTGATGTATCTGGCGGATTGCGCATCAAACATAAATTCCCCGAAGAAACTTTAGCCGTTTTCGTGAAACCCCCAAGCGTGGATGAACTGAAAAGACGTTTAAAGGAACGCTCTACCGAAAGCGACGACAAAATCAATATGCGTATTGCAAAAGCTTCTGTAGAACTGGCAACAGCACCACAATTTGATGTGATTATAAAAAACTACGATTTGCCTATAGCTCTTGAAGAGGCATATCAATTGGTAAAGAATTATGTGAAATAAAATATTGGCTTTAGGTTTTAGGTGTTGATTTTCAGTTAGAATCAACACCTAAAATCCAAAACCTAAAACCTTAACAAATGAAAATAGGTTTGTATTTCGGAACGTTTAATCCCATACATGTTGGCCATCTCATCATTGCCAATCATATGGCGGAGCATGCCGATTTAGACCAAGTATGGATGGTCGTTACGCCTCACAATCCTTTGAAGAAAAAAAGCACATTGCTCGATGATTACCATCGCTTGCAAATGGTACATCTTGCCTCAGAAGATTTTCCAAAAATCAAACCTTCGGATATTGAGTTTAAATTGTCGCAGCCCAATTACACCGTGAATACTTTAGTTCACTTACAGGAAAAATATCCAAATTACGAGTTCTCCTTAATCATGGGCGAAGACAATCTCAGATCGTTGCACAAATGGAAAAACTACGAAGCTATTCTGGCGCATCACGAGATTTATGTGTATCCACGACTCGAGACCAAAGGCCGAACAGGTGAAGCAATTGTTTCGGAAACAGAAAATGCAACTTTCAATAATCACCCAAAAATTCATATGATTGACGCTCCAGTTGTAGAAATATCGTCGACATTTATTCGGGACAATATAAAAAAAGGAAAAAATGTGCAACCGTTATTGCCTGCAAAAGTTTGGGAATACATTGATCACAATAACTTTTATAAGAAGTAATTACGCCAAAATTCTTTTCAATTCTACTTCAATATTCTCAAAAATAGTATTCAAATTATCGTTTTTACCGGATAATAAAAACACTTCAGTACTTGGCATTTGCTTGCTGTTCCACAACAATTGGATTTTATTTTCTACTATTAAACTTTTTGAATTGCAATCCCAAACGACAGCGATTCCGGTGTTTTTCGAAATTATTTCGAGCATTTCATATTCAGATGGAATGATATAATTCGGAATCATCGAAGGTCGTTTTTTATTAAAAACATGCAGCCAGAACAATTTAATATGCGGAATCTGCGCATTGTGGCTGAACCATTTTTGGTCGTTTAACCAATGCTCAATTGCTGGGAAATCTTTTATTTTTATATTGGATTTTAATTCGGATGCATCGATAGTGTTTGAGCCAATAACAACTTGCTTAATTTCTCCTACCTTTTTTTGAATGGTGTCAAATGTATCGTATTGCTTGGTAACAACTGCAAAATCTAATTTTTTAGAATCCACCAATTCAAAAAGTGTATCATTTTCATGAAAACTAAAATCGATAAATTCAAATTTTGAAACCAAGGCACTTCCCAAACTACTCATCAAGTGTTTTGAAAGTCCAATTGAAATTAATCGATTCGCATCAAACGCTTTCGCACGGAAACCATTCTCCACATTTTCCAATCGGTCTAAAGCCTCAATGATTAAATTATTGAGTAACTTAGCATATTCCGTTGGTTCTACACCTTTTGACTTTCGATTAAAAAGCTTATACCCTACATGCGCTTCTAACATAGATATTTGCTGACTTACAGCAGGTTGACTGATAAATAACTCTTTTGCAGCCAAAGAAAAATTACCATTTTTATAAACGGATTTAAACGTTCGATACCATTCGAGATTGACCATGATATAAATATATTTATTACAAACATAATTTAAATTATTTTTACTAATAACATATTCGCCCTAAATTTGTACAAACAAAATTAGAAATGAAAAAAATCGCACTATTTGCCATTATAGCATTAACCGTTAGTTGTATTACAGCAACTGCACAAAATAAAAAAAACATGAAAAAAGTATTATTTGTTGTTACCAGTCACGATAAATTAGGTGACACAGGAGAGAAAACAGGATTTTGGACAGAAGAATTTGCTGCGCCCTACTATGAACTTTTAGATAAAGGAGTGACTATTGACGTCGCTACTCCACTAGGTGGCCAACCCCCGATTGACCCAAAAAGTGAAGATCCTTCAGCTGCAACTGAAGATACTAAACGATTTGATGCTGATACTGAGCTATTGGCAAAACTAAAAAATACAAAAAAATTAGTCGATGTAAAAGAGTCTGATTATGATGCTGTTTTCTACCCAGGAGGTCACGGACCGTTATGGGATTTAGCTACAGATGCAACTTCAAGTGCTTTGATTGAAGCATTTTATACCAATAATAAACCCGTTGCTTTTGTGTGTCACTCACCAGCTGTACTGAAAAACGTAAAAGTAAATGGCGAATTTTTAGTAAAAGGTAAAAAAGTAACTGGATTCTCAAACACAGAAGAGGCAGCGGTAGGTTTGACTGACGTAGTTCCTTTTTTATTAGAAGATGCTTTGCAGGCCAATGGCGCAACGTATTCAAAAGGTGCAGACTGGCATCCTTATACCGTCGAAGATGGTTTATTGATTACAGGTCAAAACCCAGCTTCGTCTAAATTAGTTGCCGAAAAATTATTAAACCAATTGAATTCAAAAAAATAAAAACATGTTAAATTTCGAATTATACAATCCTACCAATTTAGTTTTTGGAAAGGGGCAAATTGAAAAACTTTCCACTTTAGTGCCAAAAGGAGCAAAAATTCTTCTCGCGTATGGTGGTGGAAGTATTTTTAAAAATGGAATTCACGAACAAGTAATCAATAACCTAAAAGGTTTTGATATTGTGGAATTTTCAGGAATAGAAGCAAATCCTCATTTTGAAACATTGATGAAAGCAGTTGCGGTTATCAACGAACAAAAAATAGATTTTATTCTTGCAGTAGGAGGAGGATCCGTAATTGATGGGGTGAAATTTATTTCAGCTGCAGCTCATTTTGATGGAAATCCAATAGACATTCTTCAAAAAAGAATAATGACTACTGATTTAACTAAGATAATTCCTTTTGGTACTATACTTACTTTACCGGCAACAGGTAGCGAAATGAATTCTGGTGGAGTAATCACTATAGAATCCACTCAAGAAAAATTATCCTTTGGCGGTAGTGCCTTGTTTCCAAAGTTCTCTATCTGTGACCCAACCGTAATTGAATCTTTACCAAAAAGACAATTACAAAACGGAGTTGTTGATGCCTATACTCATGTTTTAGAACAATATTTAACGTATCCGCATGAAGGGTATCTTCAAGATAGAATTGCCGAAAGCATTTTACTAACCTTGATTCAAGTAGGTCCTGATGTTGTTGAAAAACCAACTGATTATCCTTTAGCGTCTAACTTTATGTGGAGTTGCACCATGGCTTTGAATGGGTTAATCCAAAAAGGAGTTCCTTCTGATTGGGCAACACACATGATTGGTCATGAATTAACGGCTTTGTATGGAATCGATCACGCCAGAACATTAGCCGTTGTAGGGCCAAATTTATACCAAGTAATGTTTGAAACCAAAAAAGGAAAGTTAGCACAATATGGAAAACGTATTTTTAATTTAACCGGAACTGAGGACGAAATTGCAAACGAAGCTATTAGCAAAACAGTTGAATTTTTCCATACTATGGGAATGGAAACTAAATTATCTGATTATACTAAAGAGTTTGATAAAACAGCTGATTTCATTGTAAACCGTTTTGAAGAAAGAGGTTGGTTAGGTTTAGGAGAAAAGCAAAATATCACTTTAGAAAAGGTAAAATCAATTGTTGAAATGAGTTATTAATTCAGATAACTGGATGACTGATTATAGCTGTTAAAATAAAAAGGCGTTCCCAAAAATGAGAACGCCTTTTAAAATTCTAAATTATAACTAACTAACTCAATTCTCATTATTTTGTTAAATTATTAAACAATAAATAACAAGAACGAAAAAGTGATGTTTATATTGTGTTAAAAAACAAAAAAAATTAAAATTATTTTTTATCCGCTTCCATCACAGGGTTTCCAACATATCTAAAAATCAACCTACTCGTTCTAATTTTATTTGTATAATCAGTACTTTTTTAAGTACTTTTGATTAAATTCAATAAAAAAATGGCTGAAAATATAAAATTTGCAGTAATAGGTGGTGGAAGTTGGGCAACAGCAATAGCAAAAATGTTATGTGTAAATCTTACTGAAATCTCATGGTATATGCGCAATGAAGCTGCTATAGAACACATTAAAACATACAAACACAATCCAAACTATTTAAGTTCCGTAGAATTCGACATCAATAAGCTGAAACTGACCAGCGATATCAATGAAGCTGTAGCGTATGCAGATTATATCATTTTTGCTATTCCGTCTGCTTTTCTAGGTGGTGAATTAGAAAAATTAACGGTTTCATTAAAAGATAAAATCATTTTTTCAGCGATTAAAGGAATTGTTCCAGAAACAAGCTTAATTGTAGGAGAGCATTTCCATGTAAAATATGACATTCCATATTACAACATCGGTGTAATCACTGGTCCTTGTCACGCAGAAGAAGTAGCTATGGAGCGTCTTTCTTACCTTACCATTGCGTGTGGCGATCCCGATAAAGCAAAAACTGTAGCTAAAAATTTATCCGGAAATTATATCAAGACTAAAATTACAGATGATATTATAGGAACGGAATATGCGGCCATGCTTAAAAACATTTACGCTATTGCAGCGGGAATTGCTCATGGCTTGGGCTATGGCGATAATTTCCAGTCCGTATTGATGAGTAATGGGATTCGAGAAATGAAAAAATTCATCAAGAAAGTTCATAGAATGAAACGCAACATCAATGATTCCGCTTATTTAGGTGATTTATTGGTTACCGGTTATTCTATATTTTCCAGAAATAGAATGTTTGGAAATATGATTGGTAAAGGCTACACCGTTAAATCAGCAATGATGGAGATGAGTATGGTTGCAGAAGGATATTATGCCGCAAAAAGTGCGTATAAACTCAACCAGGCTTATGGTGCCAAAACACCAATTATAGACGCTGTTCACAGTATTTTATACGAAGGACAGGATGCTAAGTCCGTATTTAAGAAACTTACTGATAAACTGGATTAATTCAGCTACAGATTTAATAACCAAACACAATCACTTCATGAGCGAAAGATGGAAATACCAAATTAAAACTGGTGGAATTTGGGGTCTATTTATGACGGTTTTCAATGTATTATTCGACATTAAAGAAATTCCTTTTTCAGAACAGGTTGCTACACCTAATTTTTATATTCGCGCAGCTGCTTATATCCTTGTAGGGATATTTGTTTTAGGGTATTTTACCTGGAAATCCAAGGTTAAACAACAAGCCGCTAAATAATTTTATGAGTGAAAGATGGAAATACCAGCTTAAAATAGGATCAATTTGGGGGGTATCATTTTCTGTTATCATACAAATATTTGACTTGTTAGAGATGTCATTTTCACAAGCCTTTTTATCCAAAAGAAGTTTACTACGAATGCTGTTTTTTATTGTAATCGGGATTTTTATAGTAAGCTATTTTTCTTGGAAGCAAAAAACAAAAAGAGAAACTAGTATTGAATTATCTCACGATAACCCCGTCAACAAATAGAATAGGCACTTCTTCAACGAAATCCTCATGGATGGAATGTGCTTTGAAAATGAACTTTTTATCGTATAATTTGTCTCCAATAAAAAACGTTAGCATGAACTCATTGTTGAGCGCCAAAACACTTTTTTCAATCATTTCAATTTTCACCACTGAAACTGCTGGCACTTCTACAAAAGCGTGACGCAAAAGCGATGTTTTCTTCATTTCGCCATCAATAGTCCCAAAAGCTTTGGAAACCACCATAACACTTTCGATTAAGTAATCGCTATCATTTACTAAATAAGCATACCACACTTTTTCCATGAAATCGTCACTCCATTCTTGCACTACAGCAAGAAATACGTTTTCTACTTCGGGGATGATGATGTCGGCTTTCATTTATTTGATTGTTTGATTGATTAACGATTTTTGATTGCAGATTTAAACTTCTAAAATGCTTCGCCAGTTCGCTTTCGCTCGGGTCAAAAATCGCTAATCTTAAATTTTATATGCTTGATTTGAATTGCTCTAAGAAACGAACGTCATTTTCGTAGAACATACGGATATCGCCGATTTGATACAACAACATGGCAATTCTTTCGATTCCCATCCCGAATGCAAAACCGTTGTATTCATCAGGATTGATGCCACAGTTTTTCAAAACATTAGGATCTACCATTCCGCAACCCATGATTTCTAACCAACCAGTTCCTTTGGTAATTCTATAATCGGTTTCTGTTTTCAGACCCCAATAAATATCAACCTCAGCACTTGGCTCAGTAAATGGGAAATAGGACGGACGCAAACGGATTTTTGATTTTCCGAACATCTCTTTGGTGAAATATAAAAGCGTTTGTTTTAAGTCTGCAAAAGAAACGTCTTTGTCAATATACAAACCTTCCACTTGGTGAAAAATACAGTGTGAACGGGACGAAACAGCCTCGTTACGGAATACTCTTCCCGGAGAAATGGTACGAATAGGCGGTTTGTTGTTTTCCATGTAACGCACTTGCACTGATGATGTGTGCGTACGCAACAAAATATCAGGATTCGTTTGAATGAAAAACGTGTCTTGCATGTCACGTGCCGGATGGTATTCCGGTAAGTTTAATGCGGTGAAATTATGCCAGTCATCTTCGATTTCCGGACCTTCAGAAACGTTGAAACCAATGTTTGAAAAGATGTCAATAATTTGGTTTTTCACCAATGATATAGGGTGACGAGAGCCAATAGTTATTGGTTCAGCCGAACGCGTCAAATCACCATAAAAACCTTTAATTTCTTCTTTACTTTCTAAAGCTTCCTGTATAGTTTTTACTTTGTCTTCGGCAGAAGTTTTAAGCAAATTGATTACTTGTCCAAATTCCTTTTTTTGGTCGTTAGGAACGTTTTTAAATTCAGCAAAAAGGTCTTTTAAAAGTCCTTTGCTTCCCAGAAATTTAATTCGGAATGTTTCTAATTCTGCAGCATTTTGCGTTGAGAAAGCTTGTGCTTCGCCAATATATTCTTTTATCTTATCTATCATTTTCATCCAATAATTGAGAGTGCAAATTTAGGGAATTTGTTCCAAGTATACTCTTTAAAGTTTAAAGTTTCCATTCTAAATTGTTAGATTCCTTTTTACAGCTGTTCTGCTTCTTTTTAAATCCTAAAAGTTCGTTTAAGCCGAGTATTTTTACTGAACACTATTCAATAAGTTCTCTTTCCAAGAAATAATTCACAATAGCTTCTTTCATTAAAACCGACTGTTCTCCAGCTTTTAAAGGTGGTAATTCCTCTTTTACTTTGTAATGTGGCCAACCATCTTCATCAAAAAACTCAAATTCATAGAAACCATAAGGCTCTAATAACCTGCAAATCGCGATATGCATCAGGTTTAATTTCTCGTCTTTTTTGTATTCACTATGAACTTTTCCAAGTTCTTGTACGCCAATTAGATAAATAATAGCGTCAAGATCTAAATCCTCACCTTGAGAAAATTGATTGGAAAGTATATTTACAAGCTGTTCCCAGCGTTCTTTAAGTTGTGTGTCTCTTGACATTTCTTTAATTATGAGTGACAAATTATGAACTATGAGTACATAATCTATGAAATTATTTTGAGCAAAGATAAGAACTTGAAAATTGGCAATGGTAAAGAACAATTCTTTTATATTTGTACTTTTATTTTATTAATTAAGTATCATGGGATTTTTGGATATTGTTTTAGGCGTATTACTTGCTTTTGCTTTATATAAAGGCATTAGAAATGGTCTTTTTGTGGAATTAGCTTCTTTGGTTTCGCTGTTGGCAGGGATTTATTTTGCCATAAAATTTTCGTCATTTATCAAAGAAATCTTAGCCGGATTTGTGAAATGGAATCCCAATACAATCCAGGTAATTGCTTTTATACTCACATTTATACTCGTAGTAATTGGAATATCCCTTTTGGGTAAATTCCTCACCGGAATCGCTGATTTTGCATTTTTAGGATGGCTAAATAAACTAGGTGGCGGCTTCTTCAGGGTGCTAAAAACAATTTTGATAATAGGAATTGTTTTCAAGGTTTTCGAAAAAATAAACTACCATAATTTTTTAGCCAAAAAAGAAACCTTAGACAAGTCTCTTTTTTATAATCCAATCCAAAAAACAGCAGGATTCATGTATCCTTCGATAGAAAATTGGTATGATGATTTGAAGAAGAAGTAATCAGTGGTCAATTGAACACTATTATTTCACTTCTTTAATTGCATTGCTTTCAATCCAGCCTTCGGTTCCATCCGTTAGTTGTACTTTTTTCCATTTTCCAATGGTTTCCCCCACATAGACTTTTGTTCCTTCGTGCAACACAAATATTGGCTGACCGCCATTTCTGGGTTCGCTCTTTACATTGGCCATTTCGGCAAAAACAATAGCTGGTTTTTCAGTATCAAAATGACTTTTTTCAAAAATGGTAGACGAAACACTGATTAGAATTAGAAAAAAAAGCACAAACATTCCAAAAAAGAAAATCCTTTTTGAAAGTGTAATTTGTGAAAAATAATACCCGATAAAAAACAACAGGAACGCCGTTGCCAGTCCTACAGAAATCCATGCCCACGTATTGTAATGATAGATTCCCGTAAAATCACGAATTAGCTTTGCAAAACCTACTTTTGGGATTACTTTGATTTCATCGATAGTTCGTTTTTGAGCGAATTTCAAGTTGTTAATCGCATCGGTATTATTTGGATTTAACACCAATGCTTTTTCATAATTATAAATAGAAGGTGCTACTTTATTCAATTTATAATACGCATTCCCTAAATTAAAATACAATTCAGAAGAGTGTTTGCTCTCTGTCAAAACACTTTCATAAGCCGCAACCGCTTCATTATATTTCCCTTTTTGATAATACTCGTTTCCTTTTTCAAAGCCACTTTGGGCAAAGAAAACTTGGGTTGTCAATAATAATATATAAAGTATGTTTTTCATTTTAATGTTATAAGTTGTCGATTAACCATTCTTGCAAATCTACATGAGATTGCTTCGTTCATCGCAATGACATCGTTGGTTAAGCAATTTGTTTTTCTAAATCTGAAATAATCACTACCGCTTTATCAAAATCCTTTTGTATCGTAACACTTGATGATGGTGCATATCGAGCGATTTCACAGTTTTCCGTAAGTGCAATAAAATCAGTCACCGCTTCAGGATTTGCATTTCTTGACAATAACAATTCTTGAATATTATCTTTACTCATTTCTGAAGTTTCAATATGCAACTTGGCTTTCAAGAAATTATGCATCGCTTTCTCCAACGCAATGTAAAACAGTTCTTTGTTATTGATTTGTTTCTTGGCTTCCGATAAATATTTCTTCGCCAATCTATTATTCATTCGAATTCTGTTTCCTGTAATATCACCATCAATAGCTTCTTTTTTCTTTTTGAATAATACAATTAAAGGCAACATTAAAAATGGAAAAAAGAACAATCCGTAAAATAAATTAGACCCAAAGAAGTCTTTCTTATTCATTGTCAAAAGATTGCTTTTTAACTTTATGAATTTGAATTGCTCTACTTTGTCTATTTTATTCTTGTTTGTATCCGCCCCAGAAGCTACTGTTGCATCAGTAGGCGAAGGACCGTCAAGAACATTAATCATGATCTCTTGAGAACTTAGCGTTTTATAGGTTTTGGAACCCAAATCAAAATAGGTAAATTTTAATGGTTTTATTGGGTAATTCCCTTTGTACTGTGGAACGATGGTGTAACTGTCCGAAATTTTTCCGGTCATTCCTGAAAGTGGCGTGTTTACTTGTTCGCTATGAACAGCTTCATACATTTCCAGCGCATTGGGAGCTATCGGTTTTGGTAAACTGAATAATTTCAGATTTCCTTTTCCGGTTACACTTACTACTAAGTCCAGGCTTTCTCCGTTTTTTAAATTAGTTTTGGTTGGTGTTACTTTGAAATCAAAATTCCCAACAGCACCCGAGAAATCTTCCGGTTTCCCAGCTTCGGGAAGAGCCTTTACATTTATGGTTTTAGCTCCTGCAGAAACTCTCTTGCTGCCCTCGGTGACAACCATTCGACCAAACATATCCCTGCGATTCGACGGCAATTGAACATCAATATCTAATGACAATGGTTCAATGACCAACTTTCCTGATTTTTGAGGGTACAAAACTATTTTTTTAAGCACAATAAAACGGTATTGTTCCCCTTTAAACATGCCTTCTTCAGCAACAAATCGTTTTATATCAATGTTCTGACTCCAGAAATCATTGTATTTTGGCTTACTAACTTCGTTAGAATTTGTGATTCCGATATTGTTAAAATACAATTTATAAACCACCGTAATGGGCTCGTTTATATATGGATTTGTTTTAGAAATATCGGCAACTAAATAGAGATTTCCATCTGCAGAAACACTGGTATCATTTGGATCTCTAGGCTGTTCCGTTGCTGCGGTAACATTTATTTTTATAGGAGCTGTTTTATAGATTTGCCCGTTGTATTCTATAGCGGCTTGCTTGATAACCAACGTCCCTTTTTGATTTGGCAAAAGAAAATAAGAATATATTTTCTCAAAAGAACTTCTTCCGTTCACCCAAGATTGACTCACTTGCTGGCTTGGTCCGGCAATAATTCTAAATCCTTCAAAAGACGGTTGGACAAAATTATCTCCGTCTACATTCATCATAAAATCGATACGAAGTCTCTCGTTTATACCTAGCGTAGCTTTACTCACTCTAGCCTCAAATTGTACTTGAGCACTAAGTAAATTGCACACCATTAAAACTAGTACTGCTATAAATTTTTTCATTTTCAAATTATCTAATTCAACTACCAATCTTTCTCCGTCTTAACTGGTTTTCCTTGTACTTTTTTGGCGTTTACTTTATCCTGTACCTTCTTTTCTTCTTTATTCACTGCATTCAACAAGTTTTCCAGACGTTCTTTAGAAATTCCTCCGGGAGCTGGTTTTGGCTCTCCATTTTCATTTGGTTTAGGGTCTTTATTTTGCTTGTCTTTATCTCCCTTATCGTCTTTCTTTTCTTTATCCTTTTTATCTTTTTCTCCGTCTTTCTTATCGTCCTTCTTGTCTTTATCGCTCTTTTTGTCGTCTTTTTTATTGTCATCCTTTGGAGGATTTTCTTTCAGCATTTTTTTTGCCAAAGCATAATTATAACGCGTTTCCTCATCTGTTGGATCGTTCCTTAAGGCATTTTTATAGGCTTCAACTGCTTGCGTATAATCCTTTTCATTCATGAAAACATTTCCTAGATTATGAAAGGCTCTGTGTTTTTGCGGTCTTGTCTTTGAATTTTTTAAAGATTTAGCGTATGCAAATTTTGCTTCTGAAGATTGTTTCTGCTTATAAATAGTATTTCCAAGATTGAACGGTGCAGTTGCTTTATTTGGAAATTTTGAATCCGAAATTCTATAATTAGCTTCGGCATCTACAAATTTATTTTCAGCATATTCCTCGTTCGCTTTAGGCAATATTCTATCTTTCTGTTGTGCGTTTGCAACAAAAGAAAAAAGCAATAACAGATATAAAATTATGTTTTTCATTGTATTTTTAAATGTAAGTGTCAAAGTATACTTAGTGTTTTTGTTCCAATAATGGAGCGCAACTTTATACTTTAAACTTTTTTATTCTCGTTAAATAAATTCAATTTGTTTACCCAACTTGTTTTTCTTTCCAAAAGGAAAATATCCAGAAATAAGAAAACAAAAGCAAAACCTAAAAACCATTGAAATTGCGATTGAAAATCAGCCATTTCTGTCGCCTCAAATTCTGTTTTTTGAATATTATTCAATGCATTCTTAATATATTCAAGTACTTCTTTAGTGTTGTTTCCGTTTACATAACCGCCTTTTGTCGCTTTAGCAATCGCTGTCAGGCTTTCTGGAACTCGTTTCGTTATAACAACCTCATTGTTATTATCTCTTTTAAAACCTTCGACAATTCCATTTCTTTTCAATGGAATTGTACCTCCTTTTTCAGTTCCAACACCAATTGTAATGATTTTAATTCCTAGTTTATTGGCCTCTTCCGCTGCTTCTTCTGCACCTTCATTATGGTCTTCACCATCAGAAATCATAATCAAAAGCTTACTCGTTTTTTTATCATCAAAATACGTTGATGATAATTTGATGGCCTCGTTGAATGACGTTCCTACCGAAGAAACCATATCCGTATTCATGCTTTGCAAAAACATTTTTGCAACACTATAATCCGTAGTAATTGGCAATACCGGGAAAGCGCTTCCGGCATACGCCACAATTCCTATTCTGTCGCTTCCCAATTGATTGATAATTTGCGCAACAATTTGCTTGCTTTTATCCAAACGATTTGGCGCTACATCTTCGGCCAGCATACTTTTGGACACATCCACTGCGAAAACAATGTCGATTCCTTCCCTTTTTACGGTTTCCATTTTGGTACCAATTTTTGGATTTACCAATCCAAGAATTAATCCGGTCAATGCCAAAAGCAATACTCCTAATTTCAAAACTGGTTTAAAAACAGAACTTTCCGGGCTCAGTCTTTTTACCATTTCTAAATCTCCAAATTCGCGTTGTTTTTTTCTTTTCCAATATAAATTGGCCAAAAAAACCAACACCAAAAGTGGCAGTATAAAAAGGAGGTATAAATATTTTTTTTCGTCTAATTCCATAATTTTTTTTAACCGCTAAGTTCACAAAGAAGGCGCAAAGTTTACTAACTATCTAAACTCATTCCCTTAAAGACTTCTAATCTTTTGTGTTTTTAAATATTATATAAAGCTTTTAAAAACTGTATTTCGCAATCCTAATTCAAACAATAATAAAAAACCGGCTAACCATACAAATGGCCTAAATTTTTCATCATAATCATAAAATTTCAATTCTTCGATTTCAGTGGTTTCTAACTTGTTTATTGTTGCATAAATTTCAGCTAATTTGCTGTTGCTCGTTGCTCTAAAATATTTTCCACCCGTATTATTAGCAATTTTTCTCATCATTTGCTCATCAATCTCCACTTTCATCATTTGGAAAAGAAATTTTCCATTTGGCGCAATAGCATAAGGAAACATTGCCATTCCGTTTGTTCCTATTCCTATTGTATATACTTTTATTCCGTATTGTTTTGCAATGTCAGAAGCTGTATCCGGTTCAATAAATCCGGCATTATTTACCCCGTCAGTCATCAAAATAACCACTTTACTCTTTGCTTTACTGTCTTTTAATCGGTTTACGGCAGTGGCCAATCCCATTCCTATTCCCGTTCCGTCCACTAAAACATTATCGTATTTTATACTTCTGATAGCATCCAGAATAACCGCTTTATCGCTGGTTACCGGTGTTTTTGTATACGCTTCCGAAGCATACACCACAAGCCCAATTCTATCGTTTGGTCTTTCTTCAACAAAGTCTGACGCCAATTTTTTAAGTGCTTGCATTCGATCCGGTTTCAAATCTTTAGCAAGCATACTTCCAGAAACGTCAACTGCCATAACAATATCAATTCCTTTGGTCGTTTTTGTTTTATTACTTACATCAACTGTTCTTGGTCTCGCCATAGCAGTAATCAAAGAGCACAAAGCCAAAATTCTAAGTACATTCAACATCGGCTTTAGCTTTGTCAAATACGACTTGGAACCTTTAAATCCTTGTAACGAACTTATTTTTAATGTGGCTGATTGATGGTTCTTTTTCCGTAACAACCACACAATTGCTACTGGAATCAGAAGAAACAACCAAAAAAACTCTGGGTTTAAAAAAGTTACTTTAGTCATTATTTACTTGCTTGTTTTAATTCGACAGAGTTCAAAACTCGTTCTGATATTTCATTTGCATAGGTATCTCCTTCTTCATGAAAAAGTAAAATCTGTTGTAATCCACCTTCCTGACTAAACAGTAATGCTTCATAATACATTTTTGCACTTGACTTATCATCTCCATTAATTTGCGAAAAAGTACCATAGGCTTTAATTCCTTTAACCCCTTCTTTGGTTTCAAATTCCTCTTGCTTCACAATCATATTTTGGGCGCCTTGAGCTTCCATTGATTGCAATATTCCATCCATAGATTTAGCCAAATCTATTTGTGTCTCCTGTTTAAATTTTAAAGTAGAAACCATCAGATAAAAAGGATCCAAAGCACTTCCATACGCAAAAGACTGCATTTCTTTGATCAAAGCCATTCCATCTTTAGGAAGTGTTTTTGTCAAATCTACTCTCTTAAGCACTTTTGGTGTTTCTATAATAACTCCCGGATTTCCATAATCACTTTTTACCCACTCTCCTTCCAATAATTCTTTGGTAGGATGCCCAATGATATTGTCTTTTACATAACTAAATCCTTTGGTTACAATGAAAAAAGTTGTGGTCGCTGCCAATAAAAAAACAACAGATGCTACGGCAGTAACAATACGTTTATTTCTTTGTTTACGCAATTGAATTTGTATCTGCTTTTGTCTTTGCGCTTCATTCAACAACACATCTTCTTCAACTGGTACTTCCACAGGAATTGAATTGTCTAATGTCAGAATTGCTTTTTGAATCTTATTTCGATCCTCGGTAATTTCAAAATCCAGTGGTTTTGACTTGGCAAATTTTACTAAATCGGCTTGTTTCAAAACACGCTCCAGATTTTCGATGATTTCCTGTGAAAGCGTCATTTTCTTTTTGACAGAAGCCGCTCTAAGTCCTTGAATCAATTCTGAAGTTGTACTTTCCATTGCTGGAATTTCTATCGCTTCTTCTATATAATTTCTGGCGATATCCGTCAATTCACTATAATAGGCTTTGACTTGCCCTTTTTGCCAAAGTTCTTTTTTCTCTAAAGTATCCAGCAAACTAGTCGCTTTCTCGATTGGCGTTTTATAAATTTCTTCCTGTAATTTCTTTTCTTGGCGGTTTTTAATAAACCAATAAATAAACGCTCCGATACCAATAATCAAAGCCAAAATCAACAGGTATTTCCACCAGTCGCCTATCGGGTTATCTGCTGGAGCAATGTCCTTAATGTCGAACATTTTTTGTTTCAAAGTATCCACTTGAACATTTGCCACTTCAACCAATAGTGAATCCGTCAAAAACGGTTTGCTGTCGATAAAAATCTTGATACTTGGAACAACATATCTACCAGAATCAAATTGGGTTAAACCGTATTTTTTGATTAACTCATAACGGCCATCCATTTTTACAGTATCAATAGGATACGACTGAATCACCTCTAAAGCACCAAAGTTTTTTAGTTTTGGAAAAATCACTTTAGACGAAGTATCAACAGTAGTTTTTATAGACAATTTAAATTCGGCACCAATTTTATTTTTAATCGTGTCAATACTTGTGACTACTTGCTTTTGTTGTGCAAAAACAGCCGTAGAAAGCAGCAATAGTAGTAGGTATAATTGTTTTTTCATCTTTTATTATTGAACCTCTTTCGATTTTTGACTGAGGATTAACGATTTTTGATTTCAGATTTGATCCCGAAACTTCGATTCGCTTTTCATCAAAAATCTAAATTTATTTCAGATTTGTTTTAGCTGTTTTAATACTTGATACGAAAATAGAAATTAGCTCATTAGCCTCAGTTTTTGCAATAGTTAGATTTGTTAAATCGGACGTTAAATTTGATTTTTCAATAATTTTTAAACAAACAAAGCTTTCTCTTAATTCTTTTAAACAAATGCCCATTTTATGAATAAAATCTTTACTGCTTTCTGCACTTTGTGCCTCTCCATAATTTAAAGCAGGAGAAGTTCCAGATCTAATTATTTGCCCAGCAAGATGATTCCCAGCATAGTTTTTTTCAAATTTGCTTGCAACGATTATTATTGTTGCTGCAAAATCTATCAATCTATTTTCTAATTCTTGCTTATTCACTTATTAAGTTTATATTTTTATTTTACCCGTTTAAAATCTATTTCCCATTTCTACAAAATCTGAAATCAAAAATCGTTAATCAAAAATCTGAAATCATCATCTCGATTTAAAGTAACTCAGCAATTTCATCACATAACTTTCGTCAACTCTTGTGTTTACAACACCTGAACCTGATTTGCTGAATGTTTCTTTAAAATAGTTGACTTTATCGTGGTACTGTTTTTCATAATTCATTCGCACTGCTTTCGAACCGGTATTTATCAATTCGATTGCTCCGGTTTCGGCGTCAAGCATAGAAACCATTCCTAAATCCGGCATTTTTTCTTCTCGAATGTCGTACACGCGAATCCCAGTTATATCGTGTTTTTTAGAGGCTATTTTTAATGTTTGCTCGTAATCTTCCGACATGAAATCAGAAATTACAAACACAATCGCTTTCTTTTTTTGAGTTCCCGATAAAAATTTCAAGGCTTGAGCAATATCTGTTTTTCGACTTTTAGGCTGAAATTCTATCAATTCCCGGATGATTCGCAACACGTGTGATCTTCCTTTTTTTGGCGGAATGTACAATTCGATTTCATCTGAAAACAAAATCAAACCTATTTTATCATTGTTTTGAGTTGCCGAAAAAGCCATCGTTGCAGCAATCTCCGTAACAATATCTTTCTTGAATTGATTTTTTGAACCAAAACTTTCTGAACCCGAAATATCAACCATTAACATCATGGTCAATTCGCGTTCTTCCTCAAAAACTTTTACGTGCGCTTCGTTGTAACGCGCGGTTACATTCCAATCAATCGCACGAATATCATCTCCGTACTGGTATTGACGCACTTCACTGAAAGTCATTCCACGCCCTTTGAAAGACGTATGATACTCTCCCGAAAAGATGTGATCGCTCAATCTTCGGGTTTTGATTTCTATTTTCCGTACTTTTTTTAAGAGGTCTTTTGTATCCATTTCTAATTTGTTTAAAGTTTAAAAGTTTAACGTTCCAAGTTCGTAATCCAACTACTTGAAACTTTAAACCTTAAACAAACTTTAAGGTACTTCTACTTCGTTTACGATTTTGTTTATGATGTCTACAGAAGTAATATTTTCTGCTTCTGCTTCGTAGGTAACTCCAATTCTGTGACGCAACACATCATGAACTACAGCACGAACATCTTCTGGAATTACATAGCCACGACGTTTGATAAAAGCGTAGCATTTTGCGGCATTCGCCAAATTGATACTTCCACGTGGCGACGCTCCAAAACTGATTAATGGTTTCAAATCAGCTAATTTATATTTCTCTGGGTAACGTGTGGCAAAAATGATATCAAGTATGTATTTTTCTATTTTTTCATCCATATAAACCTCACGAACTGCTTCTTGAGCGCGTAAAATTTGTTCTACTGAAACCACAGGATTTACTTTTTCGTAACTTCCTTTTAGGTTTTGACGAATCACTAAACGCTCGTCTTCCATTTTTGGATAATCAATAACTGTTTTCAACATGAAACGATCGACTTGAGCTTCAGGCAATTGATATGTTCCTTCTTGTTCAATTGGATTTTGAGTCGCCAAAACCAAGAATGGTCGGTCTAATTTGAAAGTAGTATCACCAATAGTCACTTGCTTTTCCTGCATGGCTTCCAGTAATGCCGATTGTACTTTGGCAGGCGCACGGTTAATCTCATCGGCAAGGACGAAATTAGCGAAAATTGGTCCTTTTTTTATCGAGAATTCATTTGACTTAATGTTATAAATCATAGTCCCCACAACATCGGCTGGCAATAAATCCGGGGTAAACTGTATTCTGCTGAAAGATCCGTGTACCGCTTGTGAAAGAGTGTTTATCGCTAATGTTTTTGCTAATCCGGGAACTCCTTCCAATAAAATATGTCCCTGACCCAAAAGTCCAATTAACAAACGCTCCACCATGTGCTTTTGACCTACGATAACCTTGTTCATTTCCATTGTGAGAAGGTCTATAAAAGCACTCTCTCTTTCTATTTTTTCATTGATTGCTCTGATGTCTAAAGTCGCTGTATTTTCTTCCATTTTATTATTTTTAAAACCTTGAATTTAATGCCTTCGTTTTGATGGTGCAAATTGAATTTTTTTTTAGAAGTAAGATGTTAAAAAATGGTTAAAACTTCGACAAAAGCCCTAAATTTAAGGACGAATTATGATACAATTTTTATATTTTTAAGAACTTTGAAAAATATACCTTGAAATAGCAGATTAATGAATTTCAATAAAAAATAAAAACCATGAATAAAACAAAATTATCGCCTATTGTAGCGGGTGTCATGAATTGGGGAATATGGGATAAAAATCTCAATACCAAAGAAATGGAAAACATGATTAATGTATGTTTGGAAAACAAAATTACCACTTTCGATCATGCCGATATATATGGTGATTACACCACCGAATCTGATTTTGGAAAAGCCTTTGCTTCTAGTAAAATTGCCCGAGGAAAAATACAATTAATATCCAAATGTGGCATCCAAATGGTGACGGAAAACCGCATCAACACAATAAAACATTATGAATATTCCAAAGATTATATTATCTGGTCCGTTGAAAACTCCTTAAAAAATCTACACACTGATTATCTGGATGTTCTTTTACTCCACAGACCCAGCCCGTTAATGCAAGCGGATGAAATTGCCGAAGCAGTTTTGAAACTAAAATCAGATGGTAAAATCATTGATTTTGGTCTTTCTAATTTCACTTCCACACAAACCGAATTGATTCGTCAAAAAACAGAAATTTTGTACAATCAAGTGCAGTTTTCGGCAACGAGCTTCGAACCTATGGTGGATGGAAGTTTTGACTATATGCAAGCAAACAACATTCGCCCGATGTCATGGAATCCGCTGGGATCCGTTTTTAGAGAGGACAATCCACAAACTAGACGCTTAAAAAAATTACTGGCGACCTTAGTTTCAAAATACCATTTGGGTTCTGATACGATTTTGCTTTCCTGGATTTTAAAACATCCCGCAAAAGTAATTCCTATTGCAGGAACAGTAAACGTGGCCCGAATCCAATCGTTGATGAAAGCAGTCGAATTAGAACTAGACAAAGAAGATTGGTTTGCCATTTGGTCAGCAAGTATGGGGAATAATGTAGCCTAGAATTAGTGTTCATTTCAGCAACTTTAGAATCTAAAACAGAAAAAGACTCATGACTAAAACAGCCTTAGTGACTGGAGCAACCAGCGGAATTGGTAAAGCGACTGCACAAATATTAGCTAAAAACAATTATAAAATTATTCTTTGCGGACGCCGTGAAGATCGGTTAATCGCTCTTGAAAAAGAACTTTCAGCATTTACTGAAGTACATTCTTTGACCTTTGATGTTCGGGATAAAAAAGCGGTTTTTGAGAGTATCAATTCCATACCGGAAGCTTTTTCTAAAATTGATGTTTTGATTAATAATGCCGGAAATGCCCATGGTTTAGATCCCATTCAAAACGGAGATTTAGACGATTGGGATGCCATGATTGACATCAATGTAAAAGGGCTTTTATATGTTTCAAAAGCTATAATCCCACAAATGATTGAACGAAAATCAGGTCATATTATCAACATTGGTTCCATCGCCGGAAAAGAAGTATACCCAAACGGAAACGTTTATTGCGCCTCCAAACATGCTGTTGATGCCTTGAACCAAGCCATGCGCATGGACTTAAATCCTTATGGAATTCGGGTGGGAGCAATTCATCCCGGCGCAGTAGAAACCGAATTTAGCGAAGTGCGTTTTAAAGGCGATGCAGACAAAGCGGCCAATGTTTATAAAGGTTTTGAGCCATTACATCCAGAAGATATCGCTGATATTATTCATTTTGTAGTTTCCAGACCATACCATGTAAATATTGCCGATTTGATGATCTTGCCAACAGCACAAGCCGCTGCTACAATTTTAAAAAGAGATTGATTATTGTTAATTTTTTATTTCTATTATTATTTATAAACCTTTAAATATGGCGAATTACAATTCTTTTGAGGAAATGG
This sequence comes from Flavobacterium sp. XS2P24, assembly GCF_030010285.1. Lineage (NCBI taxonomy): Bacteria > Pseudomonadati > Bacteroidota > Flavobacteriia > Flavobacteriales > Flavobacteriaceae > Flavobacterium > Flavobacterium sp. XS2P24. The sequence goes on along the minus strand of NZ_JASCRU010000001.1, from coordinate 313,138 downwards.
GAATCTATCAATTAGCTAGAGAACAAAGTAATCACGTTTGGCATTTAATTCAAAACACAACTCTTGGTCAAGATTATAAATTAAGGGATCAAATCAATGGTTCTTCTGGGTCAGTTATGGATAATATTGCTGAGGGTTTTGGCCGGGGAGGAAATAAGGAGGAAATAAAGAATTTATTACTTTTTTGAGTTATTCAAGAGGTTCATGTTGTGAAACAAAAGCACAATTACAAAGGTCCTTCGATAGAAAACATATCAACGAAGAAAACTATTTGGAGTTAACTTTAAAATCTCAAATTATAATCGACCAAATTTCAAAATTCATGAATTTTTTAAAAAGTTCTGATAGAAAAGGATCAAAATATGATTAATAAATGAGCCTTAACAACAATAAAAAATAGAAATAAATAATAAACAATACCAATGATCAACAAACGCATTCTTATTAAAAACCTGCTCGCTCACAATGATGAGAGTAGTTTTTATGATAAAAAGCGCCAGTTGAATTTGCATACACGGGAAGGAAAAGCAAAGTTTTTAAAACACATTTGCGCGCTGTCCAATTCAAATCCCACGAACAATTCCTATATCGTTGTGGGTGTTGAAGATCAAGACAATACTATCGTGGGCGATGACTTTTTTGACGATAGTCGGATTCAGAATTTAGTGAATGCCTACCTGGAAAATCCTCCAAAAATTCAGTACGAAAACGTGCCTTTCCCAAACTTGCCGAAAGATAAAGTTATCGGGTTGGTAACGGTCAAGCCAAAAAGCAAAACTTCCCATTTCAAAAAAGGAATTCACACGATTCCTGCCAACAGTATTTTTATACGGCGAGGCAGTAACACGATGCCTATTGAAGGCGAAATTGAGAAGAATTACCAGAATACGGAAACCGTAATTGGCATCGAAAACAACTCTCGAAACAGCATCGAATACACACTCGATGGCGTGATTGATTTTATGAATTTTCGCCACAAGGATATGGCGCCAAAGTATAAAGTATTTAAGGAATTATTTGTGATTTGCTGGGCAGGAATTGCAAAAAAATCGCGGGACAAAACCTATTTATCACGTGTGGATATTGAATTGATCAATGAACAAATCAAGCTGTTTTATTCGGCTCAGGATGTGGTCGAAATTGTTTATAACGAAGACACTTTCACCATTATTGAATATGTTCCTTTGGGTTTGAATGACAAAACAAGCTATTATCCTTTAGAAAAACAAACGATTCATTTTCATGATAATGGCTATTATAAAATAGAAAGAGAGATGCTTTTTCAGCCTCCGGAATTCAACAAAAAAATGTTATTTCATATTTACAATGCCAATATTACTTTGCTGAACAAACTCCAAAAAGGACTTTCATTATCTGAGCGGGAACACAAAGATTTAGAAAACTTGCCCTCAACATTTATGATTTGTTACCTCAACGGTTTTGAAGAAGCCAAGCAAAAACTGATAGATGCAAAAACACTGTTGAAACCTTTCAACCAAGTGTATTTATCGTTTAAAGAAGCGTTACGGATTTTGAGAAAGATGAAATATGATGTACAGTAACTACACTTATTTTATAGGTTTTACTCGGCAAGAAAATCCAATATATAAGCATTAATTTCTTTTTTCTGTCTTTTATTTCCTCTGTCATTCATGTCATTATGAATGGTATTGGGGAGTTTAATAATTTTTATTCCGAACTTTTTCTGCTCTTCAACAGTAGGTAAAACTCCCTCGTCAGCAGGCTGGTCGCTGGAACGAAGCGAGTAGATTTTAGGCTGAAAAGTTCTGGGTAATTCCATTCTGCGGTTGTCCAATGAAATTATTTTATTGGCCAAATTTGGGTATTTATGAGCAAATAAAACCGTCATATCGCCTCCATTGGAATGTCCAACTAGGTTTACATATTTGAAATCTAATTCTGGTTTTATTCTTTTCAATTCATTAAGAACAAACAGGATATTCTCTGCTCCTCTTTCCCAATTTGATCGTCGTACCACTTGAGGAATTCCTGTCAAAGGCAATAAATCATCGGTTGGTAATTCATGCTGAATACTCACTACAAAATAGCCTTTGGACGCTAATTTTTTCGTCAGATAGGAATACGATTTATTCGCACCCGGTTTATTTTCTGCATAACCGTGACTTACAATTACCAATTGTTGATTTAAAATTTTATCCTTTACAATTTGGGAATAAAACGCAACCGGAATCAACCTGTTTCTAGAACTGTCCAACCAATTGGCACTATCTGATTTGACCTCAAATGCTTGGTTATTGACTTCAGCATTGGTTGTGTTTTTATGGGATGTACAACTTAACAAAAAGAAACAAAACAGTATTTGCAGGTATATTTTCATGTGAATTTGGAGCATTTATCTGATTGAAAAATGGTTTTTAAAATGACAGTATTGATTTATTATTCTAAATCAAAGCCAACAATTCTTTTAAAACCTGACAGATCATTTTAGCCAAAAGTAACGATAACGCAATAAGTGCACTCATTTTATAGCGGTTTATTTTTTGTAAAGTTAATCTTAAAAAATAAAAAAAACATCACCTAAAACAGTGATATTTTGTTCCCTGATTAAAACAGCATTCTGAAGAAATTCCTATTCTGTTTTTCATAAAAATTACAATCTTTAAAATACCGTTTCTTTTAATTTATTTAAAAAAATAAGTTAAAGTAGCATACTTCATCACTCTTTTACTTAATTTTATGACTTGGAAACAGCGTTATTTTTTGGCTGTTTTTACACTAATAAAGAACATTCAGTACATGAGAACACTTGTTATAGGCGATATCCACGGTGGTTTACGAGCATTGCACCAAATTATGGAGAGAGCCAACGTTACTAAAAACGACACTCTGATTTTTCTGGGAGATTATGTTGATGGCTGGAGCCAATCCCCTCAGGTACTCGATTTTATAATTGATTTAAAAACCAAACAAAATTGCGTTTGCATTCGCGGGAATCATGATGATTTATTGCTGGAATGGCTTGACGAAAGTAAAGACAATCTGTTGTGGTACAAACATGGTGGTGAAGCGACTGTTTTGGCCTACGAATCCGTTAGCGCAGAAACTAAGCAAAAACATATTGAATTCTTGAAATCATTAGAAAATTTTTATCTGGACGAGCAACGCCGTTTGTTTGTTCATGCTGGTTTTACCAATATGAACGGTGTTGATTTTGAATATTTTCCAGGGCTTTTTTATTGGGATAGAACCTTATGGGAAACAGCTTTGGCATTAGACAAAACCCTGAAAACGGATGACATTTTCTACCCAAAACGCCTTACGCTATACAACGAAATTTATATTGGTCACACGCCCGTTACGCGAATAGGCGAAACAACCCCAATTCAAAAGGAAAATATTTGGAATGTGGATACTGGCGCTGCCTTCAAAGGTCCATTAACCATTATGGATGTTGACACCAAGGAATTTTGGCAAAGCGAACCCTTGAATCAATTGTATTTTGACGAAAAAGGAAGAAATTAGGTTTTATTGCGCTACTTTTGCACCCACTTAAAAAATTAAAAGTATGAAAAAGATTACCACATTAGTATTGCTATTGACAGTTGGTTTGATCAATGCACAGGCTTTCAAAGGAAAAGGAGATGTTAAATTTGATGTTGGAGGTAACTTTCAAAACGGAGGATCTGGAATTCGTGTTTCTTCTGATTTTGGAGTTGGAGAAAACATGTCTTTCGGATTTGTTACTTCTTATTTGTTATCCGTTTCTAATGATGATTTAGGAAACAAACCTGATTTTGGAGACAGAGTAGATATTAAAGGACGATTCAATGCAAACTTGGGAAATGTTTTTCAATTTGATCCAAAGATGGATATTTACCCGGGATTGGATTTAGGGTTACGAAATTTTGGTGCGCATTTAGGATTCCGTTATTTCTTTACCGAAGGTTTTGGTATTTTCTCCGAAGCTGGGATTCCAATCGCAACTTATAAAACGGATGCCGTAGGTTTTGATAAATTGAACAACCAGTTTACGTTTAATATTGGCGCCTCTTTCAATCTGTAAAAAGATTATTTGCAACGTTTACGAAGCAATTTGAATAAAAAAAGGCAATTTGAATGTTCAAATTGCCTTTTTTAATTTGTTCTATTTTGTTGTTACAAATCAAATTTGATTCCTTGTGCCAATGGCAATTGGGTTCCGTAATTGATCGTATTAGTTTGTCTTCTCATGTAGGCTTTCCAGGCATCAGAACCAGATTCGCGTCCGCCACCAGTTTCTTTTTCACCACCAAAAGCACCACCAATTTCTGCTCCTGAAGTACCAATATTTACATTGGCAATTCCACAATCAGAACCCGATTGAGAAAGGAACAATTCCATTTCTCTCATGCTGTTTGTAAAAATAGAAGATGAAAGTCCTTGTGGAACTCCGTTTTGCAATGCAATCGCTTCTTCAATTGTGCTGTATTTCATTACATATAAAATAGGGGCAAAAGTTTCTGTTTGAACGATGTCAAAGTGATTCTCAGCTTCAATGATACATGGTCTCACATAACAACCACTTTCATATCCTTCGCCTTCAACCAATCCGCCTTCAACGATGATTTTTCCGCCTTCTTTTTTGGCACTTTCAATCGCATCCAAATAATCCTTAACAGCTCCTTTATCGATAAGTGGCCCAACGTGATTATTCTCATCTAATGGATTTCCTATTTGCAATTGACCGTACGCGTTTTTCAATACGCTGATGGTTTTGTCATACACACTTTCGTGAATGATTAAACGTCTGGTTGATGTACAACGTTGTCCTGCTGTTCCTACCGCTCCAAAAACGGCTCCAACCAATACCATACTGATATCCGCATGTTCCGAAACGATAATTGCATTGTTTCCTCCTAATTCAAGGATGGTATTTCCAAAACGTTCTGCAACGGTTTTTGATACGTGACGTCCTATTCTAGTTGATCCTGTAAAAGAAACCAATGAAATTCTTTTGTCATTATTGATTAAATTTCCTGATTCGTTTCCAGTTACCAAACAACTAACACCTTCAGGAACATTATTTCTTTTTAAAACTGTTTTGATAATATTTTGACAAGCCACTCCACACAAAGGTACTTTTGAACTTGGTTTCCAAATCGCAACATCACCACAAACCCAAGCAATCATTGCGTTCCAACTCCAAACTGCTACCGGAAAGTTAAACGCCGAAATGATTCCAACTGTTCCTATTGGATGGTATTGCTCATACATTCTGTGCAAAGGTCTTTCAGAATGCATGGTTAATCCGTACAATTGACGGGATAATCCCACCGCAAAATCACAGATATCAATCATTTCTTGTACTTCACCATATCCTTCTTGAAGACTTTTTCCCATTTCATAAGAAACTAGTTTTCCAAGAGGCTCTTTGAATTTTCTTAATTCATCTCCCATCTGACGAACGATATCACCTCTTTTAGGAGCTGGAACCATACGCCATTCTAAAAACGCTTCCGAAGCTTTTTGCATTGCTTTTTCATAATCTTCTTTAGAAGACGTTTTTACTTTTCCAATTAAAGTCCCATCTGCTGGCGAATAACTTTCGATGATTTTTCCGTTGGCAAAATTAGCTGCTCCAGTTGATGTTCCTTCATTTATCTCCTCAATCCCTAATTGCTTAAGGGCTTCTTTGATTCCGAATTGATCTGCCATTGTTATCATTGTAACTTTTTTATTAAAAATTGTTATATTTTTTTACAAATATATTGATTTAAGGTGAAAAACTAAACATTGCTACTTTTATTTTACGCTTTTTAGTCCCGATAAAAGTTGCGTCCTTTTGTAGTCTCGTTTTTTTTACAAGACCACAAAAGATAGAACGAATAGCGGGGCACGAGCGAAGCGAACTAACGAAGTAAATAGCTCCTAAAACTGAAATAAATTCAGCATTAAATTATTTCTTGGCAACAAATCTTGGGTCTGTTTCCATTACACTGCCACATTTTTCGCAGGTTCTCAACTTTTCTGAATTGTAAAAATGTTCAAAATGAGGCAAGAAATCATTCTCGATATTATGCAGTTCAAAATAAACCTCATGTAGCTTGTGATTGCAGGTATCACAAAACCACAATAACCCATCCTTATATCCTTTTCCAGCTCTTTTTCGTTCGATGACAAGTCCTATAGAACCTTCGGAACGTACAGGAGAATGCGGAATTTTAGCAGGATTAAGGTACATATCACCGGCACGCAATTCCATTTCTTTGCGCACACCATCTTCTTGAATAATCACTTTGATGGTGCCTTCAAGTTGGTAAAATAACTCTTCGGTTTCGTTGTAATGATAGTCTTTTCGGGCGTTTGGACCCGCAACAATCATAACGATATAATCACCGGATTCCCTGTACAAGTTTCTATTACCAACTGGTGGTTTTAGGAGATGACGGTTTTCGTTAATCCATTTATTGAGGTTGAAAGGTTTTGCAATTGCCATGATTTTTATTTTAAATGTAAAGTTATGAAATAATAAATCGTTATTTTTTTTCCTTAATCAAATAAATATATACCGGAAAATGGTCGCTAAACCCTATTTCGGTGTTAGAATGTCGCAACGGATACCCTTTATATTGTCCGCTGGTTTGTATCAAAAATGACTTATTATAAATTCCGGCTTTCCAATATCGAAAGCTCGAATAATCTGATTGCAGTAAAGTTTCGGAAACCATTATTTGGTCAAAAACATCCCATGCATCCCGAAATGCGATAGTTCCAAATCCTTTTTTGGCCATTTCTTCGAATGGATTGTAAATCCCAAAAGGAAGTACTTCTGCCTTTTTGGCTTTGGCTCCAAGCCCAAATTTGACACTTTTATTGTACGGACCGTCATTTAAATCGCCCAAAGTAATCACTTTTGCATTTGGATTTATCCGTTGTAAAGAGTCTATTATTTTTCGGTTTAATGCTCCGGCGGCTTCCCGAAACGGACTTGATTTTTTCTCTCCGCCAGAACGGGATGGCCAGTGATTGACAATAATATTGATTTCCTCACCGTCCAGGAATCCGGTTACCAACAATTAATCTCGTGTATAAACCCGATAATTTTTGGTGCTTATTTGCAATTCATCATCTGTTTTTTCTTCAAAACTGGCTTTGGAACTTTCATTCGTATTTCCGCTTTCTTTATAAATGTATAACGGGATATTGCTGTAACTCGTGGGCTGAAATTTCTTTTTTTGATACAACAGCGCCACATCAATTCCTCTTTTGTCGGGCGAATCAAAATGGATGATGCCGTAGTCTTTCTCGATTAATTTGGGTTGCTTGACTAAATCTTCCAAAACGCTTCTGTTCTCAATTTCGCAACCGCCAATAAAAGTGGGCGAATCAGTATTTTCAGCAGAACCTATTTCAGATAAAACGCGGGCTAAATTCCCCAGTTTCTTTTCGTACTTATCAAATGTCCAACGTTGCAAACCGGTTGGCGTCCATTCTTCATCAAAAGTGGCAGGATCATTTATAGTGTCAAAAAGGTTCTCGAAATTATAAAATGCGACGGTATGAATGACGTATTTTTTCTGTTGCGCAATAGATTTTGCTATTGGAAAAAATAAAAAAAGAATAGGAATCCAGTACGTAATTCTCATAGGCATCATTTATTTCCAGTGGTTGATTAGATTCTTTTTTGAATCTGTTTATTGTAAAAATAGTCATTTGGTCGTGAACTTAAAATTATTTTCTAATTGTCTATCTTTGTTTTTGTCTTTTAAGACTCCATGATTCCAATTATTTTAGAAAAACAATAAAACATGAATGCAAACCGATTTACTTTTACACTACACCATTCTGTTTTATATAAATTTCTATTCCTTATTTTTGTTTTACAATCTTTCAACAGTCAAGCCCAATACAAAATGATTACACCACCAAGTTTACAAAAAGGAGATACCGTAGCAATTTTGGCAACAGCCAGAAAAAATATAGATGACAACCTGAAACCCGCTATCGATTTGTTGCACAGTTGGGGACTGGAAGTTGTTATTGGCAGCACCATAGGTTTAGACAACGATCAATTGGCTGGAACTGACGAACAACGCGCTGCCGATTTTCAGCAACAACTGGACAACCCAAATATCAAAGCCATTTGGTGTGTAAAAGGCGGATATGGAACCGTACGCATGATTGATTTATTGGATTTTACTGCGTTCAAAAAAAATCCAAAATGGATTGTTGGGTTTAGCGATGTCACCGTTTTACACAATCATTTGAATACTATGGGTTACAAATCCATTCACGGAATCATGCCAATAACCGCTCCTAGAGCAACTCCTCAAGCCATAGAAACACTGCGAATTGCGTTATTTGGTGAAAAATTGTCGTACGAAATAGATCCTTTCCTGATGAACAGACCCGGAAAAGCTACCGGAGAATTAGTGGGCGGAAATTTATCGATTCTATACAGTTTGTTTGGCTCACCATCAGCGATTGACTGCGCTGATAAAATCTTGTTTATAGAGGATTTAGACGAATATTTGTATCACATTGACCGCATGATGATGAATTTAAAACGAAACGGTTGTCTCGAAAGTATCAAAGGAATTGTTGTGGGTTCCATGACAAAAATGAAGGATAATGATATTCCATGGGGGAAAAATGCCATTGAAATTATCGAGGATGTTACCAAAAAATACAATATTCCTATCTTGTATAATTTTCCAGCCGGTCATATTCAAGACAATAGAGCTTTAATTTTAGGGAATAATGTCACTATTAATGTCAATGAAAAATGCAGTACGCTGGTTTTTGAATAAAGGCAATTTAATTTTTGATTGCAGAAGTTTATAAACTGAATACTGCAACTGAACACTGAAAACTTTTTTATGGCGGAACACAACGAGCTCGGAAAACTTGGAGAAGAAATGGCAGTTGAATTTCTTAGGAAAGACGGCTATACTATTTTAGAAACCAATTGGACCTTTCAAAAAGCCGAAATAGACATTCTTGCCCAGAAAGAAAATACACTCGCCGTTGTTGAAGTCAAAACGCGTTCCTCTTTGGAATTTGGTTTGCCTCAGGATTTTGTAAAACCAAAAAAAATTCAGCTACTTGTAAAGGCCGTAGACGCTTTTGTAAACGAAAGAAATTTAGATGTTGAAGTCCGTTTTGACATAATTGCCATCCATAAAGAAGGTAAATCTTTTGTAATTGAGCACCTTATAGATGCTTTTTTTCATTTTTAAGTAATTTTTTGAATGTTATATTTGTAACAAATTGTTTTTTTATTTACATTTGCCATGTTTTTAACACACAACTAACTAAACTTACAAATCTAACTAACTAAAAAAACTTAGAAATTATGAAAACTGTTTCTTCTATTGTAGAAAATTACATCAAAACAAAGCCTTTCTTGTTGAATGCGTTATCACTTGGAATTATCAATTTAACGTCATTATCCCGAAATATAATGACCGAATTAGAAAGTGAATTTGGCAAAGAAGTAAAACAAGGCGCTGTTGTAATGGCTTTAAAAAGATTAACGGAAGAATTAGACTTCAGGTTAAACCATAAAATTAATAAAGTCATTAAAAATATTGGGGAAATCACCGTTCGTTCTGCTTTGACTGATTATACTTATGCTGCATCAGAAACCGTTTTGAACAAGCAAGCCGACTTAATTACTGACATCAATGCTTTTCCGGATATTTTTTACACTTCCTCCAGAGGTGTGAATGAAACTAATATCGTGGTAAGCAATAGCATCAATCATTTAGTTGACAAGCATTTTGCCAATGAAAAATTGATTCAAAAACTAGACAACCTGGCTTCGATTACGGTAAAATTACCTAAAGAAAATATTGTAGTTCCAGGGATTTACTATTTCATTTTTCAACGTTTGGCTTGGGAAGGAATCATCATCAATGAAGTAATTTCGACTTCTAATGAGTTTACCATTTTAGTGAGTGAAGAACAAGTAGATGTAGCTTTCAAAGTTATTAAGGATTTGAAGAATTAGAAATCTCATATTCTATAATTTTAAAGCTTCCATCCTACTAGGACTGGAAGCTTTTTTATAAAATAATATTCTGTTATTGTATTTCTAAACAGCAGTTTAAAATTACAAATTCGTTCCTCCCGAAACTTCTAAGCGTTGTCCATTCACCCATTTAGCATCGTCTGTACACAAAAATGCTACAACGCTTCCAATGTCATCCGGCAAACCTACACGTCCTAAAGCTGTTAATGAAGCAATCAATTGATTTAATTGTTCGTTATCACGAACGGCACCTCCGCCAAAATCAGTTTCTATTGCACCCGGAGCCACAATATTGACTCTGATTTTTCTTTCGCCCAATTCCTTTGCCTGATATTTCGTCAAGGTTTCCATTGCTCCTTTCATACTTGCATAAGTTGAATATCCCGGAAATGAAAAACGGGTCAATCCTGACGAAATATTTACAATTCCACCACCATCATTCAGTACTTCCAAAGCTTTTTGAGTCAGAAAAAAGGGTCCTTTGAATTGAATATTAACCATATCATCAAATTGAGCTGTACTTGTTGTCGCAAAACTTTCGTGAAGACCAACACCCGCATTGTTGATTAAAAAATCAATTTTTTCGACACCAAAAGTGCTTTTTAAAGCGCTCGCTACATTTTGAAAAAACAAATCAAAACTATTCACATCGGCAACATTCAATTGAATGGCTGCTGCTTTTTGTCCTAGTTTTTCGATTTCGGCAACAACATCATCCGCTTCGGTTTTTTTGCTGTTGTACGTTAGGATTACATCAAGCCCTTTTTTGGCAAGATTCAAAGCCATATCTTTTCCTAATCCACGGCTTCCTCCGGTAACTAATGCTATTTTATTGTTCTTGATTTCCATGTTTATTATTGTTTTAAATTAATACCACAAAATTAATTCAGATGTAAAGCTTACCAATTGTAAATATCAATCCAGAGTTTGCAAAATTCAAATCAATCTCTTTATACTCGAAAAGCGATAGGTGTCAACGTTGTTTGTTTTTTGAAAAAATTAGAAAAATGTGCCAACTCTTCAAAACCGAGTGAATACGCAATTTCCGAAATATTCCAATCGGTTTCTTTTAAAAGAATCTTGGCTTCATGTATTAATCGGTCACTGATTAATTCAGTAGTCGTTTTACCTGTGTTCTCTTTTAAAACTTTATTCAAATGGTTGACATGAATGGACAATCGAGTGGCAAAATCTTTGGCAGATTTCAATTCCAACCGTTGTCGAGGCGACTCTATCGGGAATTGTCTTTCGAGTAATTCCACAAATAAGGAAGAGACTCTGGCTGCCGAATTGTGTTTTGAATATAAAGCAGTTACGGGTTGTAGTTTCTGTCCAAAGTGTATTAACTCCGCTACATAATTCCGAATCAAATCGTATTTATATACATAATCAGAATTGATTTCTTTATGTATCTTTTTGAATATCAAATCAATTTCTATTGCCTCTTCATCAGAAAGCTCAAAAACAGGATAGCCATCTGATTTAAAAATAGGAAGTTCGTCAAGTACAATTCCGCTTTTATCTTTTGTTAAAAACTCGCTCGTAAAAACACAAAAATTTCCAGATTGCTGCGTGTCTTGCGGTACATAATGATACGGAATTTTTGGCGTAGCAAATAAAAGAGCATTCTTTTCAATGTCAATTACTTTATCTGCGTATTCCGCTCTGTTTTTTCCTCGTATCAAGCTTATTTTATAATACGCTCTCCGGTCATAAGGCATAAAAGACTTGTCCTTTAGCCTTTCATAAAGTTCTTTGATATTAAAAACATTGAAATGACCAATCTCTTTTTGGATTCCTTTAGGTAATAATGTATTTGGTTCTGTACTCGAGTTTCCAGAGATTTCCTGGTAAAACTCGTCTATTGATTTTAATTTCATTGGGAATGAATTTGTAAAAATCAAATATACAAATTAAAACCAAAGCCTTCATCCTTTAAAAGGTTGAACGCTTTCGCCAAAATAATTTAGTATATACTCTGCCCGAAAGTCAGCAGATTATTGTCTGGATCAAGTAATGAAAATTCTTTTTGTCCCCAAGGTTTAATCTCTAAAGGTCCATTTGGGTGGATGCTTGTTTTTTTGTCCAATAATGATTGGTACAATTTGTCAATATCATCCGTTCTGATATAAACTTGTCCGTAATTTTCTTTTGGATCAAGTTCTTTAAATTCAAAAAAATGAATTTGAATACTGTCTTTTTGCACCATAAGGTAGCCGTCAAAATCAGCATTCCCATATTCCTCAAAACCCAATTCATTCAAATAGTAGTCTCGCGTAATCGCTTTATTACGCATCGGCAGTTTTGGATTAATATCTGTAAGCATATCTATTTGGATTTAATTTGTTCAATGCAAGTCAAATTTAAAAATAACTCTTCTTTTAATCTCAGTCACTGTCAAATTGAATATTTATCCTCTATTTTCCCAACAACTCCATCAATTCCAAAGCAGTTCTGGTATTCTTTACATTGTCAAAAGTCAACAAAAGTCGTAACCCTGCTGGCGTTTGTTTTTCTTTCATTTTACAAATAGAACTGTGTTTTTGCACAAATTGTAGCACCTGATGAAAACGATTGGACTGGTAATAATCTGATTGTTGATCAGACACAAAATAACCAATCATCTTGCCTTGTTTCATCACTAACTTCTCGATTCCAATGCGAGTCGCAATCCATTTGATACGAATGCTATTCATCAAAGCATTGGCTCGTGGTGGCATTGGACCAAAGCGGTCAATCAATTTATTTTGGAAAATGATGAGTTCTTCTTCATTTTTTACAGCACCTAATTCATTGTACAAACTCAATCGTTCCGAAACGTTATTGATGTATTCATCTGAAAATAATAACTCAAAGTCGGTGTCAATTTGCAGATCTTTTACATATTCTTTGGTCTCCAAATTGTTTTCCTCCGGATACAAATCCTTAAATTCATTTTCTTTCAATTCATCGATGGCTTCGTTCATGATTTTTTGGTACGTATCAAAACCAATTTCGTTGATGAAACCACTTTGTTCGCCTCCCAATAAATCTCCGGCACCACGAATCTCTAAATCTTTCATTGCAATATTGAATCCACTTCCCAGTTCACTAAACTGTTCCAAAGCTTGAATTCTTTTTCTGGCGTCATCTGTCATGGCAGAATACGGCGGACAAATAAAATAGCAAAACGCTTTCTTGTTGCTACGCCCCACTCGACCGCGCATTTGATGTAAATCAGACAATCCAAAGTTATTCGCATTGTTGATAAAAATCGTATTGGCATTAGGAACGTCTAAACCGCTTTCGATAATGGTTGTTGCCACCAAAACATCAAATTCTCCGTTCATGAAAGCCAACATTAATTCTTCCAATTTCTTGCCGTCCATTTGGCCATGACCAATTCCAACTCTGGCATTTGGCACCAAACGCTGAATCATTCCGGCAACTTCCTTGATATTTTCGATTCGATTATTAATGAAAAAAACCTGTCCGTTACGCTGAATTTCATACGAAATCGCATCCCGAATCAACTCTTCACTAAAACCTACTACATTCGTTTCAATAGGATATCTGTTAGGCGGAGGCGTTGTAATTACTGATAAATCGCGCGCTGCCATCAACGAAAACTGCAACGTTCTCGGAATTGGCGTTGCCGTCAATGTCAATGTATCGACATTGGCAGCTATGGTTTTGAGTTTGTCTTTTACATTGACTCCAAATTTTTGTTCCTCATCTACAATCAGCAATCCTAAATCTTTGAAAACTACATTTTTATTTACTAATTGGTGTGTTCCAATCACAATATCGAGTTTCCCTTCGGCTAATTGTTTTAAAGTTTCCGCTTTTTGCTTGGCCGTTCTGAAACGGTTCAAATACCCAATAGAAACCGGCATATCTTTCAATCGTTCCGTAAAAGTGCGGTAATGTTGGTATGCTAAAATCGTTGTTGGTACCAGAATAGCAACTTGTTTACTATTATCCACTGCTTTAAAAGCGGCACGAATAGCGACTTCGGTTTTACCGAAACCTACATCACCACAAACCAAGCGATCCATCGGGCGGTCGCTTTCCATATCAGCTTTTACTTCTGCAGTTGATTTGGTTTGGTCCGGCGTATCTTCGTAAATAAAGGAACTTTCCAGTTCGTTTTGCAAATAACTATCAGGCGCAAACTGGAATCCTTTTTCCAGTCTTCTTTTGGCATACAATTGAATCAAATTGAACGCAATATGTTTGACTCTAGCTTTAGTTTTTTGTTTTAAAATCTTCCAAGCATTCGAACCCAATTTGTAAATTTTGGGTGGCGTTCCGTCCTTTCCGTTGTATTTTGAAATTTTGTGCAGCGAATGAATACTCACGTACACAATATCATTATCGGCATACACGAGCTTTATGGCTTCTTGTGTTTTGCTTTCGACTTGTATTTTTTGTAATCCTCCAAAACGTCCAATTCCGTGATCGATATGCGTCACATAATCCCCAACAGAAAGTGTCGTGAGTTCTTTTAAAGTGATATTCTGTTTTTTCGAATAGCCATTTTTGATGCTGAATTTATGGTAGCGCTCAAAAATTTGATGGTCGGTGTAACAGGTTATTTGGTTTTCCTCGTCGATAAATCCTTGGTACAAAGGCAAAACAACGGTGTGATATTGCTTACGGATATTCTCAGAATTTGCTTCGTCCAAGGTTTCGAAAATATCATGAAATCGTTTGGCTTGAGCATCATTGGAACAAAACAAATAATTTTTGTAGCCGTTGAAATGATTTTCATTCAGATTATTCAACAATAAATCAAATTGTTTGTTGAACGACGGTTGCGGCTGAATGTGAAATTCGAATTTTTTGTTAGTTCTAAAAATAGGTTTACTTCGTCCGTTCGCATCCGCTCGGGTCGAACTCAATTCCACAATGGAGAAATCCAACGCTCTTTTTATAAATTCGGTTTGATTCAAGAACAATTTTTCTGGAGATGACCGTTTTATTTCCTGCGACAATTTTGCGAAAGCTTCTTCGGCTTTGCCAAATTGTTTGTCTAATTGTGATAAAAAATCTTCGGTGTTCTGAATAAAAATTACCGTTTTTTCCGAAATATAATCCAAGAAACTTTCTCGGTTTTCCTGAAAAACTTTATTTTCCACATTGGGAATTATCGTAATCTTTTTTTGCGTTTCAATGGACAATTGCGTCGCTACATCGAAGGTACGAATGCTCTCTACTTCGTCTCCAAAAAACTCAATTCGGTACGGATTATCATTCGAAAATGAAAACACATCAACGATTCCTCCACGAACCGAAAATTCTCCGGGTTCTGTAATGAAATCAACTCTTTTAAATTCATATTCGAACAAAACTTCGTTGATAAAATCGATGGAAATCTTGTCACCAACAGCAACTTTCAACGTGTTTTTATCCAATTCTTTTCGGGTAACCACTTTCTCGAATAAGGCTTCGGGATAGGTGACAATAACGGCCGGTTTTTTACGGGAATTGATTCGGTTTAACACTTCGGCGCGAAGCAAAACATTAGCATTATCAGTTTCTTCAATTTCGTAAGGGCGACGAAATGAACCGGGATAAAAGAGCACATCTTGTTCCCCAATCATTTGTTCCAAATCATTCAAATAATACGCCGCTTCTTCTTTATTGTTTAGAACAATCAAAAAAGGAAGTTCTGCTTTCTTGAAAACAGATCGAATTACAAACGAAAGTGCAGAACCCAAAAGTCCCGACAGTTGCATTTTGACTTGGTTGTTTTCCAATAAACGAGCAACAATTTGCTGGGTTTTTGGCGAATTATCGTAGGTATTGTATAAGGCTGTTTTACTCAACGCGTGGCAGATTTGGGTCGATAACTGGTGTATTAGGAATGGCTCTTGTGGTGTCCATCATTTTCAATAAATCAGATTCCCCTTCTTCAAGCGGAATTCTACTTTTCTCCACAATTTTGTCCATTTGTCTTTGTAACGAAACCAATTCCAAGTTGATTTCTGACACTAATAATATCACTTTTTTATCCGGAATATTATCCAAATGAATGAATAAATCCAACAAACGTACTTTTGTGATTAAAGTCGAAATTCTACTTTTTATTTGAGGTTTATTGTATTCATACGGAATATTGGTGTTCAAAGCCATTACTTTTTTAGAAAGTGCTTTCGATTTTTGCTGAAAAGCGCCAATGGATTTTTTAGGTTTCAAGGCTAGTTCAGCCAAAAAAATACGCCATTCATTCCAGGATGCGATGCTTTTTTCAGAGGCTTCCGTTACAGGCGTGTCATAAAAAACCCAACCTTTCTCTATGTTTTTGAAAATGACTTCTCTTTTTTGCATCTCTTTTTTATTTTCGGCAATACGTTTTTGATTGTCATTTTTACAGGACAACAAAAGAAAAACCAGAGAAAAGAAAACTGCTATTTTATATTTCATGTGTGGCTATTTATCGTTTTTTTAATGGCTGAATGTAATTCACACAGGATCTTAATTTTGTACACTAGAACCAGTTATGCTCCTTTAAAAACTTCCATCAATTAAGGTACAAAGTTACAAAGTAAATTTACAATTACGAATTACAACATAGGAATAACAATCTAATATTGCTAAAGCTATTTTTATGCTTAAAAAATCATAAATTAAGAAACACAACTTCTTTTTAAATGCTATTTTAAGAAATCTATACCCTTTTTCATCAAAATTATGTTATTTACGAAAACGTTATCTTTGTTTTTCAAAACAGACAAAAATGAGTACTAAAATATTGATTATTGGAGCTTGCGGACAAATTGGAACGGAGCTTACCCAAAAGTTGCGGCAACTATACGGAACAGAAAACGTAATTGCTTCGGACATCCGAAAGTTAAATATTGATGTTGTCAATTCCGGTCCATTTGAAGTGGTGAACGCTTTAGATTTCAATCAAATTGAACATTTGGTAGAATTACACCAAATTGACGAAGTGTATTTGATGGCGGCATTATTATCGGCTACAGCCGAGAAAAACCCGGCATTTGCTTGGGACTTAAATATGAATTCGTTGTTTCACGTTTTGAATTTGGCGAAAGCCGGAAAAATAAAAAAAATATTCTGGCCTTCGAGTATTGCGGTTTTTGGACCAACAACTCCTAAAGAAAATACGCCACAATACACGATAATGGAACCTTCAACGGTGTACGGAATCAGCAAACAAGCAGGCGAAAGATGGTGCGAATACTACCATAATATCTTTGGTGTAGATGTAAGAAGCATCCGTTATCCGGGTTTAATCAGCTGGTCATCGCCTCCTGGTGGCGGAACTACGGATTATGCAGTAGATATTTTTCACAAAGCACTTTCGGATAAAACATACGAATGCTTTTTATCTTCAGAAACTAAAATGCCGATGATGTATATGGATGATGCCATTGCTGCGACCATTCAAATTATGCAAGCGCCGGTAGAGCAAATAAAAATTCATTCTTCGTATAATCTAGCTGCAATGAGCTTTACGCCAACGGAGATTGCTGCCGAAATCAAGAAACACATTCCTGAATTTACAGTTACTTACAAACCGGATTTCCGTCAAAAAATAGCCGACAGTTGGCCAGCGAGTATTGATGACGCTGAAGCCAGAAAAGACTGGAACTGGAAACATGAATTTGATTTGGAATCAATGACAGTGGATATGCTGGAGCATTTGAAATAATTTCCTTAAAAATAAAACCAAAAAAAAGTCTAGTTCAAGAACTAGACTTTTTTTATGGAGTTTAGATAAATTTTACTTTATCTCATAAGTGTTATTTTCCATTTTTAAATCGGCCATTAACCCACTTGGATCAATCGTTATTTTCTTGATAGAAGCTTTCGATTTAGCAATGTTAAATTCAAAAGTTGGATACGCCCAAGCCCAATCATTCAAAACCGTTCTTTTTACTGTAGGATTTGGATTTTCTTTTTCAAAACTCATCATGCGCAACGGGATGTAGAAACTTTCTGTTGTTCCGTCTGTATATTCCACTGTCAAATCTATCGGCATTGGCATTCTTCCAATTCTTTCTAGAGTAACGGTTGTTTTATCCGCATTTTCCTTTACTTCTTTGATACCATAATCAATAGTATTGGTAGTTTCAGTCCAATCCACTAAATACCAATCCAGATTTGCTCCAGAAACTCTTTCGGCAGATCTTTTGATATCATTTGGCGTAGGATGTTTGAATTTGAAATCGCTATAATATTTTTTCAACGTTTTAAATAAATTTTCTTTTCCTATTAAGTATATCAATTGTGCTAAGAAAATTTCACCTTTACTGTAGGAAGTAACGCTGTAGACTCTGTTTTCATCAAAACGATCCGCATGAGTTCCTTGTGGCAATTCTTTTCCTGAATTTACCATTGCAAAATACCCTTTATAAGCTGCTGCAAATGGGTTTTCTACTTTTTTATCGGCAATTTCATTAAGTCCAAAATCTTCCAGGAATGAGGTAAATCCTTCATCCATCCATCCGTGTTTTGATTCATTGGAAGCCAAAATATGCTGGAACCAAGAATGTGCCATTTCATGTGCGGTTACTCCTAGCAACCCATCAAACGTACCTTGACCCAAAATCAACGTACACATGGCATATTCCATTCCACCATCGCCACCTTGAATCACAGAATATTGTTTGTACGGATAATCACCAACCGTTTTGTTGTAAATTTCCATTAACTGAACCGTTTTTGGTTGCAGGTTTTTCCAGTTTTGAATGTATTTTGGATTGTTTTTATACAAGAAATGCAAGTCAACACCATTAGGTGCTTTTACTACATCATGAATATAATTCTTATCAGCAGCCCAAGTAAAATCATGAACCATTGGCGCATTAAAATGCCAAGTCAATGTTTTTGTTTTCTTTGGAACAGACACAACAACACCTTGGTCTTGATAACCGTGACCAATTTCGTTTTTATTTTGCAAATAACCGGTACCTCCTAAAACATAATCTTTATCAATAGTAATGTTTACGTCAAAATTTCCCCAAACGCCATGAAATTCTCTTGCTATATAAGGATCAGCATGCCAACCTTCAAAATCAAATTCAGCCAGTTTTGGATACCATTGCGCCATTGATAATTCTACGCCTTCGGCATTATTTCTTCCGGAACGACGAATTTGAATGGGAACCTGACCATCAAAATCTAATGTGAATGTAGTTTTTGAATTTGGTAGAATTGGCTTAGCCAAAGTCACTTCAAGGATAGTCCCAATCTCTTTTGCACTAGCAACTGCTCCGTCTTGCTTGAAATTAGAAATTCGCAAGTAACCAATTTCATTTGGTTTCAAATTTTTAATGCGGCTTTCTTTGACTTCTTTATCACCAACTTTTACTTTGGTGACCATTCTGCCATCTGGATCTTTGATGCTTTGGATTCTGGCATCCATTTCGCTTCCGGGCTGAAAGGCATTATTAAATAGGTGATAATATACTTTTCTCAAAGAATCAGGAGAATTATTGGTGTAAACCAATTCCTGTTTTCCTTTGTATTGGTATGTTTTTACATCCATGGACACATCCATTTTGTAATCGACATGCTGCTGCCAATACGTACCGTTTTGAGCCAAAAGACTTCCAAAACTTAAGGATAAAATAGAAACTAAAAGTAATTTTTTCATGTAGGTTAAAATAAAAATGGAAGGGCAAATTGCCCTTCCAAAAGTAATGAATTCTTAAAATATTATTTAGACATTTTTTCTGCCATCAGTAAAGCGTTGTATGCATTTACTATTTTTCCTGATTTAGACAGAGCAGTAAAAGAACGTGTGTCATTTGCTTTTCCTCCTACAATAACATCCGTTGTAATTGCAACTCCTGAATCCATCAAAATATGCTTCACTTGTTGAGCAGATAATTTTGGATAGTACGAACGAATTAAAGCGGCAACTCCGGCAGCATTTGGTGCAGCCATTGAAGTCCCTTGTAAATATTTATAAGTATTGTTTGGAGTTGTAGCGTAGATTTTTACTCCAGGAGCAAAAACGTCTACATTAATTTTTCCAATGTTAGAAAAACGAGCCACCACTTTATTTCCGTATTCAAAATTCAATGCACCAATTGTGATTAAATTATCTGCAAACTCTGTTACTTTATCTTCAGAATCGTTAGGGAAGTTTTCTGTATAATCAATATCCTTAGCATCATTACCTGCTGCGTGAACAATCAATACATCTTTTTTCTCAGCATATTTTATCGCATCATAAACCCATTGTTTATGTGGAGAGAAGCTTTTTCCAAAACTTCCGTTGATTACTTTGGCACCATTATCTACTGCATAACGAATTCCAAGTGCAATATCTTTATCATATTCATCACCGTCTGGCACGGCACGAACGGTAAGAATCTGAACATTATTAGCAACACCATCACCCCCTAATACGTTGTTTCTAGTTTGAGCAACAATTCCGGCAACGTGCGTTCCATGAAGAATCTCGTTCTTGTCTGGCCCCATCACATTATTGTTTCCGTATTTTGTATCAGTGATATCATTTGGATTATCTCCTACTACTTTACGGTAATCTGTTTTCAGATTGTCTCCGTTTATAAGTGCAACCTGATCCTCTAGTTGTTTTTGAACAGCAACTTTTAGTTCCGCTATTGGCAATCCATAAGAAAGCATTTGTTGCATAGCTGCTTTGCTCTTTTGTGTTGCCGGTTCTTGCGAAACAATTGCATTTACCTCCTCAATTGTGTAAACTGGTTTACCAAAATGTTTTGCCAAAACAGCATCACTTGCAGCAATAGTTTCTAACATTTGCTCTGAGCGTGTTTTTCCTGCAACTGCATCAGCAATTTTTTTATCATTCAATGCTTTAGCCTCTTGATACGTAGCGCCATCAACTAAGGTTTTATCTTTAATGATTCTTTCATATTCCAGATTCTCTTTGGTACTATCTCCAAGAAAATTCCATCCATGAATATCATCGATATATCCGTTTTTGTCATCGTCAATTCCGTTTCCGGCGATTTCTTTTGTATTGGTCCAAAGTACCGATTTCAAATCTTCGTGTTCGATATCTACACCAGAATCTACAATTCCAACAATAACTGGAACGCCTTTTTTGCCTTTCAATAATTCAGCATAAGCCTTGTCAACACTCATTCCAGGAATAGTATCAGTTACGATATCCAGATGACTCCATCTTTTTAAGTCATTTTCAGCAATTGGTGCCTTTTTTTTAATGTTTAAAGGTGCGCTTATGGCAACTAGATCAGAATTAGTGGTATTTGAAACTTGTTTTGAAGCACCACATCCTACTAATGCTAAAAGAGCAAAAGCAGAAATGTAAATAGGTTTAATGGTATTCATCGAAAATGTTTTTGTTAATTTTGAAATATTTGTCTAAAATAATTTTTTTTGTTACAAAAGGAGTTATGATTAACACTATGTTAAGATTTGTTCGCAAGTAAAAACTTCAGCCAACCGAACGCCTTTTTCTGTTTTTTGTACGGTTATTATTTCATTATGCGCGTCGTGCTCCAAGAACAAATAATAATTATTATCAGCCGCCGCATTCATGAATTTTTCTTTTTCTGGCATGGTCAATAAAGGTCGGGTGTCATATCCCATCACATACGGAATTGGAATATGCCCGGCTGTTGCCAATAAATCAGCGCAAAAAACGATTGTCTTATCCTTATATTGAATGTGCGGAATCATTTGCTTCTCGGTATGTCCATCAGCAAAGAAGATGCCAAAACCCAGTTCTGATGTTGCCAAAAAATCTCCTTCCGGTTTTTGGATGAAATGCAGCTGCCCACTTTCCTGCATCGGCAAAATATTTTCGGATAGAAAAGACGCTTTTTCTCTGACATTGGGTTTTGTTGCCCATTCCCAGTGATTTTCATTAGACCAGAATTTAGCATTTTTAAACGCCGGTTCATAACCGGTTTTATCAGCGTTCCATTGAACACTCCCGCCGCAATGGTCAAAATGCAAATGCGTCATAAAAACATCGGTGATATCGTCACGATGAAAACCATATTTTGCCAACGATTTATCCATGGAATGTGTTCCCCAAAGCGAATAATAACCAAAAAACTTCTCTGATTGTTTGTTTCCCATTCCGGTATCAATCAAAATCAATCGGTTGCCATCTTCAATCAATAAACAGCGAGCTGCAATATCAATCAGGTTATTTTCATCGGCTGGATTGGTTTTATTCCAAATAGTCTTTGGCACTACGCCAAACATTGCGCCACCATCAAGTTTAAAATTTCCGGTTTCTATAGGGTATAGTTTCATAAGAATTTAATTAATTACAAATAAACTCAAATATAAAGGATTTGATGCTAAAAGCGAGTTAAAAGCATCGTTTTGAAGTAGAATTTGTAATAAATAAAGAATATTCTGCTGATACTAAAAAAAAACCCATTCGGAACGTAATTTTATGTTCTGAATGGGTGGTAATGAGGTTTTATAATGATTAATTACTCTTTTATCTGTTGAAACAAATCGTATAATTTTGAATTTTCGGCAGACTGAAAAGATTTCGTTTTTATCATTTTATTAATATACTGAATCCTATCTATAGTTACTGGATGTGAACTTAGGAATTCAGGAATTGAAATAGTATTTTCTCTCTGTAAACGTTTAAAAAGAGTTGACATTCCTTTTGGATTAACACCATTGGAAGTTACTATTTTAAATCCTTCAATATCAGCTTCCCGTTCAAATTCTCTCGAAAAGGAGAGCGACTGTAATGTATTTACATTTTCCCCGAGTACAGCCATGACTCCATTTGCATCACCTAAAACGGTTGAAATAAACAAATAGCCTGACAAATTTCTGCACAACATTTTCATCGAATGTCTATGATTTACATGGGCAACTTCGTGACCGATTAAGCCCGCAAGTTCATCGTAATTTTTCATAGAATTAATAATTCCGGTATAAACAACTATACTACCATCAGGAAGCGCAAAAGCATTCATAATATCCGAATCAATTACGGTGAATTTTAATTGTTTGGTATTTTTTAGCTTCAATTCTTTGGCAAACAAATTCAAAGCTTTTGTTTTCTTTGTGTTAATGGTGCCTAAAAATGTGTTCTCTTCAAAAAATGTATTTCCTAATGCATCATCATAGCTATCCGGAATTAAAAACACTGATTTTTCACCTACCCAAGGGATTGCATATAAATAGCACAAAGCAACAAATCCAATAATAAATACAGCTATCCCCAAATGTATTTTAGTACCAAGATCTAACATTTTTTGGTACCAGCCAAGATGTCCATTTGTGTTTCTAAAAATAGTTAATTCACTAATGAACTGAGCATCTTCAATCTTTAGAATCTGAACGGGATCGTTTCCATGTTGAAGTTCTAATAGGGCTCTTCTTTTATTAAAAGTTACAGCTGCTAATTCCCAAGTATACGTTTCGTTATTGAGGTTTTCAAAAATAAAAACCTCTTTTTGTGTATCAAAAATTAATACAACCTCCTGTGAAACAGAAGATGCACCATCATAAAAGACTCCAATTATTTTTTTCTTCATTGGTCTACATTACAAAATCTAAGTCTAAGAAGTCACTAATGTCTTCTCCAGTAGCATCTTTGAAATTTTCTTCAGTTTGATGAATAGTATTCAAATCAATAGTTCCTTCTAATTCAATATTTTCAAAAAGGTATTTCAGAGTTCGGGTAACAACCCATGCATAGCCAAGTCCAAGTGTAAAGATGATAATTAGTATATTTATAATGGCTAATTTGAAAAATCCACCACCTGTTACAGTTGAATTTAAGTTAATTTCTTTGCCGTCTTTATTTAAACTTAAATTATCAATGTAATATTCAAATAATTCTTTCTGCCACCAAAAAAGATAAATACCAAGGGTGAAAATACTTAAAAAATAACCTTTCAGATTGAGCATGAAATAATCACCTCCATCACCATTATACTCAAATTCAGCATCGCCAAAGCGAACATTTCCTAATAAATATTGTCTTAAATTCATTGTCATCCAAGAACCATAAATTCCGAATGTGATAATGGTAAAGAAAATCCATTTGAAGAAATTCACGGTAAGTTCTTTTTTGTCTCCTCTATAACCAAATCGGATACCTCTCCAAGAAGTTCTTGACATTCTATATCGGTATGAACCATGAATAGCTAAAGGTAAAATAGCCAAAAATCCCAAGTAAAACAAAAGCAATCCTACGAATGGAAATTTCAGATATAAAAACAAAAACAATAAGCCGTAAAGCACTAAGAAAATTAAGATTGCTTTTATAAAACCTTTAAACATTTCTTTACCGGTACCGTGAAAAGAAAACGAATCTCCGTTTAAAGATGTCGCTCCATAAAGGAACTGTAGTTGTTTGGCTTTGGCCCATGGATAATAAATTCCCAGAGTAACAATAGTCAATAACCAATTGACGATTACCACGCCAAAAAAGTCTTTGCCATTTCCTTGAAATTCTAGTTTATAAGTAGGACGAGATTCTAAAGGATTTTCCATAATTTTTATTATTAGTAATTTGGTTACAAGTAAATATTTTTTAAATATAGATTTAATTTTGATAATCAGGATATAAAATAGCTTTTTTCTATTTTTGCATTAGTTATAAAAATGTTATCAATTATGGAAAAAGCTTTTTATACACTATCTTTGTGCTTAATTTAGACAAAATCAATATAAGCTATGATAAAAGTTTCTGACACAGCAAGAAAAAAAATCATCGATTTAATGAAAGATGATGGTTTTGATGCTGCAATTGACTACGTAAGAGTAGGTGTAAAAAGCGGCGGATGTTCTGGATTGTCTTATGATTTAAAATTTGATAAAACAAAAAGCGACGACGATAAAATTTTTGTAGACAACGATATCACTATCGCTGTAGAAAAAAAATCTTTTCTATACCTAGCCGGGACAATTTTAGAATTTTCAGGTGGAATAAACGGAAAAGGATTTGTTTTCAATAACCCAAACGCAAACAGAACTTGTGGTTGCGGAGAATCATTTTCATTATAGTCGAATGTCGAAAGTCATAAAGTCGAAAGACTTGCAATGACTTTAAAACTTTAGACTTTAAAACTTTAAGACAAAAAATATGTCAAAATACACAGAAGACGACTTAAAAATCGAACTCGAAAATAAAGAATACGAATACGGATTTTACACCGAATTAGAATCAGAAACGTTTCCTATTGGTTTAAATGAAGATATCGTTCGCGCCATTTCGCACAAAAAAGGAGAACCACAATGGATGACCGACTGGCGTCTGGAGGCTTTTCGTGCTTGGGAGCTAATGACAGAGCCAGAATGGGCAAATGTGCATTATACCAAACCTGATTTTCAGGCCATTTCCTATTATTCCGCTCCAAAAGCGGTAGATCCTAATAAGACATTGGACGATGTAGATCCGGAACTTTTAGAAATGTACAAAAAGTTAGGTATCTCTGTCGATGAGCAAAAGATGATGAATAATGTAGCGATGGACATCGTTGTTGATTCGGTTTCAGTAGCGACTACTTTCAAGAAAACATTAGGAGAAAAAGGAATTATCTTCATGAGTATTTCTGAAGCCATCAAAGAGCATCCAGAATTGGTTCGTAAATATTTAGGAACGGTTGTACCACAAAAAGACAACTTTTATGCAGCCTTGAATTCGGCTGTTTTCTCTGATGGGTCTTTCTGTTATATTCCAAAAGGTGTTCGTTGCCCAATGGAACTTTCGACATATTTTAGAATCAATCAAGCAGGAACAGGACAATTCGAAAGAACATTATTAGTTGCCGATGAAGGCAGTTATGTTTCTTACCTTGAAGGTTGTACTGCTCCAAGTCGTGATGAAAATCAATTACACGCTGCTGTAGTGGAACTAATCGCTTTGGACGATGCCGAAATCAAATATTCAACCGTACAAAACTGGTATCCTGGAAACAAAGAAGGAAAAGGTGGGGTTTATAATTTTGTGACCAAAAGAGGAATCTGTGAGAAAAACGCAAAAATCTCTTGGACACAAGTTGAAACCGGTTCAGCGATAACTTGGAAATATCCTTCGGTTATATTAAAAGGAGATAATTCAACAGGAGAATTTTATTCGATTGCGGTTACCAATAATTTCCAACAAGCCGATACGGGAACAAAAATGATTCATTTAGGTAAAAACACTAAATCGACCATTATTTCTAAAGGAATTTCGGCCGGAAGATCACAAAACAGTTATAGAGGTTTAGTTCGAATTTCACCAAACGCAGATAACGCCAGAAACTTTTCACAATGTGACTCGTTGTTAATGGGGAATAATTGTGGCGCACATACTTTTCCTTATATCGAAAGTAAAAATCCATCGGCAAAAATAGAACATGAGGCTACGACAAGTAAAATTGGCGAAGACCAAGTTTTCTATTGCAACCAACGTGGAATTCCAACTGAAAAAGCAATCGCTTTAATTGTAAATGGTTTCAGTAAAGATGTATTGAATAAGTTACCAATGGAATTCGCCGTAGAAGCACAAAAATTATTAGAAATTTCGTTAGAAGGATCTGTAGGATAAAATTTGTTTAAAATTTAAGGTTTAAAGTTGAGCAACTTATGATTAACTTTAAACCTTAAACAAAAATAAATGGCGACAATAACTAGGTTTGAAGATTTAGAAATTTGGAAAGAGGCTAGAAGACTCGCTAAAGAAATTCATATTATTGCTGTAGAATCAGATTTAAAAAATGATTTCAGATTTAAAGATCAAATAAAAGCATCATCAGGCTCAGTAATGGATAATATTGCTGAAGGTTTTGAGAGAAACGGAAATTTAGAGTTTAGACAGTTTTTGTCTATCGCAAAAGGATCCGCTGGAGAAACCAGGTCGCAATTATACCGAGTTTTGGATTATAAATACATCAATGAAGAAAAGTTTGAAATTTTAAAAACTGACTTCGAAAATTTAAGTGGAAAAATAAACAATTTTATATCATATTTAAACAAGAAAGATTTTAAAGGCACCAAGTTTCAGTAAACACGAGAACTTTAAACTTTAAACTTTAAACAAAGAAAACATGTTAAGTATAAAAAATTTACACGCCTCGATAGGTGACAAAGAAATATTAAAAGGAATCAACCTTGAAGTAAAAGCAGGAGAAATTCATGCGATTATGGGACCAAACGGTGCTGGAAAAAGTACGCTTGCTTCTATCATTGCTGGAAACGAAAACTACGAAGTAACCGAAGGTGAAATCTCTTTAGACGGAGAAGACCTTTCTGATTTGGCACCAGAAGAAAGAGCACACAAAGGTGTTTTTCTTTCGTTCCAATACCCAGTGGAGATTCCAGGAGTTTCAGTAACGAACTTCATGAGAACTGCCATCAACGAAACGCGTAAAGCAAACGGTCAGGAAGAAATGCCTGCAAACGAAATGCTAAAAGTGATTCGTGAGAAATCAGAATTATTAGAAATTGACCGTAAATTTCTTTCTCGTTCTCTAAACGAAGGTTTTTCTGGTGGAGAAAAAAAACGTAACGAAATTTTCCAAATGGCGATGTTGGAACCAAAATTGGCTATTCTTGATGAAACCGATTCTGGACTTGATATTGATGCCTTACGAATTGTTGCAAATGGTGTTAACAAACTAAAAAGTGACAAAAATGCAATCGTAGTGATTACGCACTACCAAAGATTATTAGATTATATCGTCCCTGATTTCGTTCACGTTTTATACAACGGAAAAATTGTAAAATCCGGTGGAAAAGAACTAGCACACGAACTGGAAGAAAAAGGATACGATTGGATTAAACAAGAACAAGAAGCTTAAAAATTTGTTTGAAGTTTAAAGTTTAAAGTTGCCTCGAGATAACTTTAAACATTTAAACCTTAAACTTTAAACAATATAAAAATGGAATTGAAAGAAAAATTACTATCGTCTTTTATGGCTTTTGAAGAGCGTGTAGATGTTCACTCTGAACTTCATGACGTGAGAACTGCCGCCATAAAAAACTTTGAAGATAAAGGTTTCCCAACCAAAAAAGACGAAGCTTGGAAATACACTTCGCTAAATGCCATCTTAAAAAATGACTTTACCGTTTTTCCAAAACAAGAAAATGCTGTTGAATTCAACCACGTAAAAAAATACTTTTTACACGAAATAGACACCTATAAAGTAGTGTTTATTGATGGTGTTTTCAGTTCGCATTTGTCGTCAACAACACACGAAGGAATTGATGTTTGTTTGATGTCTTCTGCATTGACCAAACCAAAATACAAAATGGTTATTGATACTTATTTTAACCAAATTGCCAATAAGGAAGAAAGTTTGACTTCATTGAATACGGCTTTTGCTATTGAAGGAGCGTATATCAACATTCCGAAAAGTAAAGTAGCGGATAAACCAATTGAGATTATGTATTTCTCAACAGGAAATGAAGCGTCACTTTTGGTTCAACCAAGAAACTTGGTGATTGTGGGTGAAAATTCACATGTTCAAATTATTGAGCGTCATCAAAGTTTAAACGAAAACCCGGTTTTAACAAATTCTGTTACCGAGATTTTTGCTCAAAAACGCGCGATTGTTGATTATTACAAAATTCAAAACGATACGCTTGAAGCGAACTTAATTGATAACACTTATGTTTCCCAGCAAAAAGAAAGTCACGTTTCGGTTCATACCTTCTCTTTTGGAGGAAACTTAACGAGAAACAACTTGAATTTTTATCACTTTGGCGAACGATTGACAAGCACCTTAAACGGAATCACAATTATTGGCGAAAAGCAACACGTTGATCATTATACTTTAGTGAAGCATTCAGCTCCAAATTGCGAAAGTTTCCAAGATTATAAAGGAATCTATGCTGATCGTTCTACAGGAGTTTTCAACGGAAAAGTGTATGTGGAAAAAGACGCTCAAAAAACGAATGCGTTCCAAAAAAGCAATAATATTTTATTGAGCGACAAAGCGACAATAAACGCAAAACCGCAATTAGAGATTTTTGCTGATGATGTAAAATGTTCTCACGGTTGTACTGTTGGACAATTAGACGAAACGGCAATGTTCTACATGCAACAACGCGGAATCCCTAAAAAAGAAGCCAAAGCATTATTGATGTATGCATTCTCGAATGCTGTTATCGAAAACATCAAAATACCGGAACTTAAAAAACGAATTACCACCATCATCGCCACAAAATTAGGTGTAAAATTGGGGTTTGATTTGTAATATAGTTCAAAACAAATATAAAAAACCGTCTTGTTTAAAAAACAAGACGGTTTTTATTTTCTTGCAAAATCTAACAATTTTGAAATGTCTTCATTATCTGCTTCTTTTAAAGCAGTAATGTAATTATATCTGATTTCATCTGCTTGAAATCGATTTTTAAAGCCCCAAGTAAAAATTTCCTTGTCAAAAATAGTTTCTATAATAATATCTGCCATAATCCTTGAGTGGCGACCATTACCATTAGGAAAGCAATGAATTTTTACAATCCTATGTTTGAATCTAATCGCTATTTCATCTGGAGAATATGTCTTATTTTCAATCCAATATTTAGTATCATCTAATAAACAACGGAGTTCAATACCAATTTTAATCCAAGATACACCAATGTTTTTCTCCGATTTTCTGAAATTCCCAGCCCATTTCCAGACTCCACCAAACATTTTTTTGTGAACTTGTTTTACAAATTTCTCAGTTAATATATTTTCGGTTTTAAATTTACTTCTGATTGTCCATTCAATGGCTTTTTCGATATTTAGCTGTTCAAATTCATCTAATTCTTGTAAAGTACCAATTGTTTTTATTAAAAGCCCGTCTTTCTCTTCTTCATTTAAAGGAGTTTGCCCATTCTGGTACTCTAAATTTAATCCCATAAGCTTCTGCGCATTTCTTGTTTGATTTCGAATGCTAAATCTTCAATAGCCTTTTGAATTATTATTTCCCTATTACCTTGATTTTCCAATTGCATAGTTTGATGAGTTCTCATTACAATTCTCTTTGCTAATTCTTTTGATTTATCTTCAACATAGCTGCTAAAAGAACCCTTATTAGGTACAAAACCATAAACTAATTGCATATCTAAAACCTTAGCTACTTCTTTTAAAGATTTTATCGAAATAGAACCATTAGTTTCACTCTCCTCTATACTCCGAACACCTTGTTTGCTTATACCTAGTTTATTACCTAATTGTTCCAATGTCATGTTTAATCCTTTTCTTATAGAAAAGACCCAACCATTTTCAGAAACTGGATTTTTCATTGCCTCTACTAACAAACTGGATTTCTGATCTAATTGTTCTAGTATTATTTGTTTATTTGTTCTCATTTTTAAGTGATATTAAATAATAAGTAAACTAATTAGTTTACTATAAATAACAAAAGTAAACAAATATATTTACTATAAGTAAATAAAGTAAACTTATTAGTATACTTATACAACACTTAAATACATAAAAAATTGACTAGAAACATCTTTAATCGACACCCTCCAAACTCCCTACAATTCCTTTCAACATTCCATTGAAATCAAAATTAGATTCTTCTTTCAAGCCCATTCTTACAATCACTAAATCAAGTGACGGAATAATCGCTACCATTTGCCCCTGAAAACCGCTACAGTAATACATATCTCTTGGAACATCCGGAAAATGTCCGCCGGCATTGAGCCAAAAGTGTCCGCCATATCTTCCATTGGAAGTATTCGTGGGGGCTGCAGTGTATTTCGCCCAGCTTTCGTTAAAAATTTGTTCTCCGTTCCAATTGCCTTTGTGCAAATACAATAACCCAAATTTTGACCAATCGCGTGTTGTAGCCCAACCGTACGATGAACCTACATAATTTCCCACCATATCCGTTTCGATTACCATCGAGTTCATTCCTATTTTATCAATCAAAGCCGAATACCAAAAATCTAAATATTCCTGATGCGTTTTGAACTGCTTCCGCAAAATTCCGGAAAGTAAATTTGTCGTTCCAGATGAATAATTCCATCGCGTGTTCGGTCTATGCTCTGCCGGTTTTTCTAATTGCGCGCTGGTCATATCTTCGGCCTGAAAAAGCATTTTGGTAGCATCAGAAATAGTCGCGTAATCCTCTACCCATTGTAAACCAGAATTCATGTGCAGCAAATCGCTTGTTGTAATCAACTTTCGGTTGTCATTCGCCCATTCTGGAATTGGCGCAGGATCATCAATGTCAAATTTTCTTTGTTTCTCCAAAATTCCAAACATGGCGCTAGTGATACTTTTAGTCATAGACCAACCTAATAATTTACTGTTTTTATCGAAACCGGTATCGTATTTTTCAGCAATGATTTTGTCTTTATAAATTACTAAAAGGGAGCGCGTTCTTTTGTTAATAATGCCTTTTTTATCAAAAGCATTGGCCACAGCCGCATTCAATTTAGTATAATCAACGTTGCTAAAAACAGTGTCTTTAGGTTCGTTATTTCCATACGGAAAAGGTAAATCATTGTTCAATTTTGTTCTTTTGGGAACCAAATACGGTTTTGTCACATCAAAATCATCGTTGATTAAAGTCGCTCCCAAACCTTCGCGGTAAATTGCTTTTCGTTCCTTCAAACCATAAACCGAAGCAACGACAAACTTTCCGGCGTCTTCAATTTTATTTTTGGCCAAATCAATCATGTCGATGTCATTGTCACCTTTCTCAATCATTTCCTGCGAACGATTATCAATAAAATGTCCCGAAGCGATACTTTTGGCTGAAAAGCCAGAAATTAAATCCAGTTTTGGATAAGTGGTGAAACCAAAATAAGAAACACCAATGAAAGAAACGAAACCAAATAATCTGAAAACTTTTTTCATAGAGAATTAATTTGAAGCAATTTAATAAAAAAGAAGCATACATTTTTTGAACTGTTACCACATTGATTATTATTAACAAGTGTTTGCCGAAAATTAATTTCAATTTCATTACTTTTGTATTTAGAAAAATTCTAAATAATGAAGCCCAAACAACAAATTGGGTTATCTAAAAAATGTTACTTATTGGCGTTCTATCTAACCAATAAAAAAACAATAAAAACAGGCAGATTACATGTTAGATATCAATAAAATTAGAGCCGACTTCCCTATTCTTTCCCAGAAAGTAAACGGAAAACCATTGGTTTATTTCGACAACGGGGCTACTTCGCAAAAACCACAAGTGGTGATTGATGCAATTTCAAAATATTATCAGGAAATTAACGCTAATATTCATCGTGGCGTGCACACGTTGAGTCAACTGGCAACTGATGCGTATGAAATTTCCCGAGGTAAACTTCAAAATCACATCAATGCAAAATTTGCCCACGAAGTACTTTTCACTTCGGGAACAACGCATGGAATTAATTTAGTTGCCAATGGATTTGCTTCGATTTTGAAACCAGGCGATGAAGTTTTAGTTTCGGCATTGGAACACCACAGCAATATTGTGCCTTGGCAAATGTTATGCGAGAAAACGGGAGCGACTTTGCGCGTAATTCCTATGAATGAAGATGGTGAATTGATCATGTCAGAATATGACAAATTGCTTTCGGATAAAACGAAGATTGTAACCGTAAATCATATTTCGAATGCTCTGGGAACTGTCAATCCAATTAAATACATGATTGACAAAGCGCATGAAGTTGGCGCGGCGATTTTGATTGACGGAGCGCAAGCCGTACCGCATTTGAAACCAGATGTTCAGGAATTAGACTGTGATTTTTATGTTTTTTCAGGACATAAAATGTGTGGTCCTACAGGAACTGGAATTTTATACGGAAAAGAAGCGTGGTTGAATAAATTACCGCCGTATCAAGGTGGAGGCGAAATGATCAAGGAAGTGACTTTCGAGAAAACTACTTATGCTGAATTGCCTCATAAATTTGAAGCTGGAACACCAAATATTGCTGGAGGTATTGTTCTGGGAACTGCGGTTGATTATATGAATGAAGTTGGTTTTGAAAACATTCAACAACAGGAAAAAGAATTGTTGGAGCATGCAACTTCACGTTTATTAGAAATTGAGGGTTTGAAAATTTTTGGTACAGCCAAGGAAAAAACTTCTGTAGTTTCGTTTAATATTGAAGGCATTCATCCGTACGATATTGGTACGATAATTGACAAATTAGGAATAGCCGTAAGAACTGGTCACCATTGCACCCAGCCTATCATGACTTTCTTTTGTATTCCGGGAACACTACGAGCATCGTTTGCTTTTTATAATACCAAAGAAGAAATTGATATTATGGTTGAAGCCATTAAAAAAGCGCAACTCATGTTGTCGTAAAAATTTAAAATTATGACATCGCCATGATTCAAAATCGTAAATGGTACTATCGAATGGCGATACCATGTTCCTATAAAAAACAAATATTATCTACACATGAAAATACTATCTTTATTGTTTCTGACCATTTTTCTTGGAAAAGGGTGTAACAGTGCTCAAGCGCAAGAAATCAGCAATGCTGTAATTGAATATGAAGCCAACACCAGAGGTTTTTATCAAAAAATAACGGTGAAGAATCAGATGGTTACTATTTCTAAGGATAGGGATGGAAATGACAAACCGACACCAACAAAAATATCGGATGCCGACTGGAAAGAACTCGTAGACTGTTTTGAAACGATGGAATTGGATAGTTTGTCCAAATTAAAAGCACCTACCGAAAAACGTTTTCATGACGGTGCGGCTATTGCCAATTTGAAAATCACCTTCAAAGACAAAACCTATGAAACGACTAGTTTTGATCATGGTTTTCCACCAAAGGAAATTAAGAAATTCGTAAATAAAATAAATTCATTTGCTAAAAAAGAATAAATGAAAATTAAGGACATACAAGAAGAAATTGTTGATGAGTTTTCTATGTTTGACGACTGGATGGAACGTTATGAATACATCATCGAATTAGGAAAAAAGCTTCCTATGATTAAAGAAGAATTCAAAACAGAAAACAATCTGATCAAAGGCTGCCAATCAAAAGTGTGGTTGCAGGGAGAACAAACGGATGACAAAATTGTTTTCACTGCCGATAGTGATGCCATTTTGACAAAAGGAATTATTGCGATATTAATTCGTACTTTTTCCAACCAAAAAGCGTCTGATATTCTCGAAGCTGACATGGGTTTTATTGACGAAATAGGCTTGAAAGAACATTTATCGCCAACACGCGCCAACGGATTGGTATCGATGATAAAAAATATTAAAATGTATGCTTTGGCATTCAATGCACAGAATTGATTTCAAACTAATTCGTTTAACCATATAAGACATTTAAGGTCATATAAGTCAGAATAAAAAACGGAAAATTTATGACCAAAACATCTTTAAAAGATTTAATTTATCAGGTTAATGGTTGTGCTATAGAAGTACATAAACATCTTGGTCCCGGTCTTTTAGAAAGTGTTTATCATACATGTTTAAAAAAAGAATTGACAATTAGAGGTTTTGAATTTCAAACTGAACTTACAATTCCTGTTTATTATAAAGGTTTAGAACTTGAAACAGGATTAAGATGTGACTTATTGGTTGAAAAAAGTTTAGTAGTTGAACTTAAAGCAGTCGAAAAAGTTTTACCAATACATGAAGCCCAAATTTTAACCTATATGAACCTTTTAGAAATTCCTATAGGATTAATGATAAATTTCAATGTAACACATATTTTTAAAGAAGGACAAAAAACATATGTCAACGAAAGATATAGATATCTGGATGAATAAAAAACAAAAATAGCAGACTTTAAATATGATTTAATCAAGCTAAATAATAAAAAAAAGTACAAATATAATATTCAAAACAAAAACCTTAAATGACCTTCAATGTCTTATATGGTTAAAATACTCAAACAATGGAACAAGAAATAGACACAAATGAATTAGGAGAATCTATCGTAAAAATATTAAAAACTATTTACGATCCAGAGATCCCTGTAGATATTTACGAATTAGGACTGATTTATGACGTGATGGTTAACACCGATTACGAAGTAAAAATCCTGATGACACTTACCTCTCCAAACTGCCCGGTTGCAGAAAGTTTACCAAGAGAAGTGGAAGAAAAAGTAAAATCATTAGAGAATGTAAAAGATGCTGAAGTAGAAATTACTTTTGATCCGCCTTGGAGTAAAGATTTAATGAGCGAGGAAGCAAAATTAGAATTGGGAATGTTATAAAATTTGTTTCAGGTTTAAAGTTTAAGGTTAAGCAACTTTAAACTTTAAATCTTTTAAACTTGTTCAAATGGAAGAAATAATAAATAAAGTTGCGAATAGTGTTTTGGAAGTTTTCGATCTCGAAGATTATTATCCAAAAGGAATTCGTACGCAAATCGATATTTCGCAATGGCTATTAGAAGGCTTTTTATTGAAAGAAAAAGACTTTAGAGAAGAACTGAAAAATCAGGATTGGTCACAATACCAAGATCAGTATGTTGCTATTCATTGCAGTACCGATGCTATTGTTCCGGCTTGGGCTTCTATTTTGGTGGCCATTCAATTAGCGCCATTTGCCAAGAAAATCATCAATGGAACTTTAGAAGATTTAGACGCTTCGCTCTATGAAGAATTATTGCCTAAAATTGACTATTCGGTATATGAAAATAAGCCTGTTATCATAAAAGGATGCTCCAGAAAACCGGTTCCGATGCGGGCTTATGTATTAGCAGCACATTACTTGCAACCTTTTGCTCGAAGTATTATGTATGGCGAAGCATGCTCAGCCGTTCCATTGTATAAAGCACCGAAAAAGGGATAATATATTTACGTTTAGTAATAGTTTAAAGTGTAATTCAAAATATAAAACATGAAAAAAATAGTTTTTTCTGTAGTGTTTCTTTTTGCAATGCTTTCTGCTGCTGCACAAGAAACGGCAACAGACACGATAAAGTATTGGACCAAAAAAGGGAATATCTCACTGCTTTTTAATCAATCGGCTTATAATAAACAATGGCTTGGTGGCGGAACTTCAAATATTGCGGGGAATTTTGGACTGAATTATGACTTCAATTATAAAAAAGAAGATATCGTTTGGGATAACAAATTTATTTTAGCGTACGGTTTAACCAAAATAAAAGGAGACGAAAAAACCGCAAAAACGGACGATCGTTTAGAACTGAACTCTCTTTGGGGAAAGAAAGCCAAAGGACAATGGTACTATTCGATGTTTTTCAATTTCAAGACTCAAATGGACACCGGATTGGACAAAAATGACGAGAAAATTTCTCATTTTTTCTCTCCGGCATATTTCCAGTTGGGACCAGGAATGCTGTGGAAAAAAAGCAATAATTTGAGTGTCAATTTTTCTCCGGCAACAGCAAAACTAGTTGTTGTTCATCCTCATTTTACTGAATTTGGACCTTCTTTTGGAGTATTGCAAGGCGACTCTACTCGATTTGAGTTTGGAGCCAGTATTACGGCATACTATAAATTCAATATCATGACGAATGTATCTATAGAAAACCGACTGAATTTATATTCCAATTATTTAGACAATCCACAAAACGTGGATGTTGATTACCAAATGAATGTCATTATGAAAATCAATAAATACTTGTCGGCAAATGTAGCGGTACAAGCCATTTATGATGACAATTCCGTAAAAGCTGTTCAGGTGAGAGAAGTATTTGGTTTAGGCGTTACTTACGGTTTCTAGAAAACACATTTTCAATCACTTTATATTGACAATCAGATACTTGTAAAAAATATTTATCAGAAAAAATCGCAAACGCACTATCTTTTTTAGTACATTTATTCTCCTATTTAACCTACTAAGACATAATGGTAAGCATTTTAAACTAACACTAATTGTTTTAAAACTTCACCTTATGAAAAAATTACTTTTATTCGTCCTGTGTGCGACCCTTTTTGTAGCATGCAAAAAAGAAGCTACACCAAAAGCAGTATCAACTTCTGAAACACCTGATACACCAACACCTCCAACAGAATTTGCCGATAGCAAATATTCCGATATCGGAAAAAAAATGTTAGCAGATTTATCGAAAAGCGACATGGATTCCTGGACAGACAGCTTTGCCGAGGATGCCAAGTATTACTGGAATAGCGGAGACAGTCTGGTAGGAAAACCAGCCATAGAAAAATACTGGAGAGACCGAAGAGGTAACGTTATTGAAACCATCACTTTTGAAAAAGAAATTTGGTTGCCAGTCAAAGTAAACGAGAAAGGCAACATTCCGATGGATGGCATCTGGCTTCTTAGTTGGTACAAAACCACCGCAAAATACAAAGGAGGCAAGAGCATGACACAATGGATTCATTCCACGTATCATTTTAATTCGGAGGATAAAATTGATATGGTCAACCAATACCTGGATCGAGTGCCTATTATGGAAGCAATGCCACCGAAGAAATAAATTTTTAAGTCCCAGTTTGCAGAACTCCGAATGTATCTCATAAAAAAACGGCACTCATTTAGGGGTTCGTTTTTTTATGGTTTTTATTTAAGTAGATATTTGTCGCAGACTAACACCAGAGATTTAATACTAAATTAAGCCCTATTTTCGGATTTGCAACCCGAGCGATAGCGAACAGGCGAAGCAAATTATCCCAAATACAAACCAACTTTCCATTAAGCCAATTGCCCAAATCCGTTGTAGTAACTGTTCTAGGCAGTGCTTTATTTTGATGCTTTAGACTTCTTAATGTTCAAAGTTTTCTGTTTTATCCATTGAATTGAAATGTCAACAGGTCCTGTAAAATTGTCAGAAACAGTATTGTGTCCTAATGTTGAAAACAAGGCATATTCGAAAGGTTTGCCTTGAGCTTTCAATGTATTTAATTGCTCCATGCACAACTTTACTGGAATCTGTATATCTTTCTCACCAAAAAGCCAAATTCCTGGAATTGAAAGTGTATTCAAGGAATTTTTTGGGTCAGTAGCTGTAAATTGATACCTGTCAGAATCATTTTTGATATGTTCACGAGCTTCTGATTCTGTATGATTTTCCCAAAAATTATTGTTTCCATTAGTATAAAACTGAAATCGAAGTTGTTCTAGGGTTGTAATTGTAGGGCAACTAAATAAAACCATAAATTCAATTTGTGGATTTTTACTTGCAGCAATTGGGATTATCCATCCTGCTTGACTGAAGCCAACTAATCCTATAGGTGTTTTTTTATCTTTCAAATAGGTTCGAAATGTATTTACTGCTGCACTTGCATCATGAGATAATAAATTAAGATTCGTAGTGTCAATATTATTCGTGCCAACAGATGGCCCTACATATAAACCACCAGATTCTCCAACTCCACGTTTATCATATGTCAATACAGCAATACCTTCTTTGGCAAGACGTTTAGCGAACTCCATTTCTCTTTTTACAGGATCAGACCCATGAACAATTACAACTGCTGCCAATGTTTTTTTAGGTGTTAAAATTGAGCCTGCAAGAGTGATGCCCTGACTTTCAAACTTTACATCTTGAATGGTAAAGTCGGTCGATTGAGAAAATACCATTTCTGGTAAAGCTATTAATAATAACCAAAGAGGTGAATTAGAAAAAAAGTTAATATTCATATTAGTATAATATAAAAAATTGTTTTGAATGGTCATCGTTAGCATTACTACTAACGTCTTGGTACTACAGCGGGTTTGGAACTAAATTAAGCTCATTATTCGGATTTGCCACCCGAGCGATAGCGAACAGGCGAAGCAAATCATCCCAAATACAAAACCAACTTTCCATTAAGCCAATTGCCCAAATCCTTTGTAGTAGCTGTTATGCATCGTTTTTTATACTAATCATTTCACTTTTTCTTCCAACGAATAAATCATTAAAATAAGGCATGAGATTTACTGGTTCTAGTAAACTTGAATTCATATGTTCCAATAAATTGTAGTAAAGAAAACCAAGATGATTTCCAGCTTTTTCTTTCTCTTTATCTGCTCCAAAAGCGGATAACGTCCATTCGTTTTCTTGATTCTCAGCATATTCAGGATATCTTTCAAATACCATTTTCGTTTCAGTAATTCGTCCGTAAAATATAACGCCTTTGTCTAATAAAATAATATGATTTGGAAGATATTTGTTTCCAAATTCCTTTTGACAATCTTTAAATTCATTTATGTCGAATTGTTCTGAATCTACAAAAATCATAAATGAATAGATTGCATTTAACACTTTGTTATTTCTCTGCAAAATCATATCACGCATCAAAGTAGAATTTTTAATTTCTCCATTATATGCAGTATTGAAAACTATTTCTCTACTCATTTTTTCTTTTACAAGTTTTAAACTTTCGCAGAATGCTTTAATTGGTTTTTTGTATTTTTCGTATGTCGATTTAACTTCTCCAATTGCGTAAAGTGATTCAGAAGGAAAATATTCTGTAGAATCATTTGCTCTTAAAAGAATTGGAATGAATGTATTGTCAGATATTAAGATATCAAATTGAGGGCTTGTTTGTCGATTGTTGTCAACAATATGTCCATGTCCAACATAGTAATTACTAGGCATTCTACTTCGTAAAAAATCCCGTACTGCATTTTCCACTTCATTCCCAGAAGCTTTAATGTCGCTTGAAGCATGAATCACTTTTGAACGCTTTCTCGCTTCAATTATTTTTTGTGCGTCTTGTCTGAATATTTCTTCAATGTCGAGATTTGATAATTTACTCATAATTTGTTTTAAAATGATGCATAACTTGTATGTATGTATGACAAAATCATACAAAGCCACCCAATTTTAGGTAGATAGGTATGACAAAGGTCAGACTTTATTTATTTTCAAATATATTTAATTTTTCTTACAAAGTGACAATGAATAACAGAAAAGGAATTAATACCACCAGAGCCCGCATGAAGGATAGCAGTGAAAATCCTTTTATGTAGTCCCGATCCCGAAGCTTCGGGACGGGACTACATAAAAGATTGTAACGCATAGCCTGACGCAGCTGTAACGCAGAGGAAGCTGGGACATGCCCAAAAAAAATCCCTCTTGAGAATGTCAAAAGGGATTGTGTATTTTATGTTTTAGAGAGAATTATTCAGTTTCTTCGTCGTCTTTGTCTTCTTTCTCCACTGCGTCTTTATAATCCGGATATAAAAACTTATTGTACGGAAAACGGGTGATGTGAATGTGTCGTACGGCTTCGTAAACGCGTTCTCTGAATTCCTCGAAATTTTCTTTGTTGGTAGCCGAAATAAACAAGGCATTTTGCTCTCCTACTCGGCTCATCCAAGTCGATTTCCATTCTTCCAGCGTGTAATGTCTTGGCGTTTTTTCGGTCATTAAATCATCTTCATCAATAGTCAAATGCTTGTAAGCATCGATTTTATTGAAAACCATAATAACGGGTTTGTCATTAGCCTTGATGTCCAATAACGTTTGGTTTACGGATGCAATATGATCTTCAAATTCAGGATGCGAAATATCGACTACGTGCAATAACAAATCGGCTTCGCGAACCTCATCCAGCGTACTTTTGAAAGAATCAACCAGTTGCGTTGGCAATTTCCTGATAAATCCTACGGTATCCGAAAGCAAGAAGGGCAGGTTTTTAATCACTACTTTTCGAACGGTGGTGTCCAATGTTGCAAAAAGTTTGTTCTCTACAAAAACATCACTTTTCCCTACGGCATTCATCAAAGTCGATTTCCCCACATTTGTATATCCCACCAAAGCCACACGAACCATTGCGCCACGATTACCGCGTTGCACACCCATTTGCTTGTCGATGGTTTTTATTTTTTCCTTCAATAAGGCAATTCGGTCACGAACAATACGTCTGTCAGTTTCAATCTCCGTTTCCCCAGGTCCACGCATTCCAATTCCCCCTTTTTGACGTTCCAAGTGCGTCCACATTCCGGAAAGTCTTGGTAATAAATATTGGCATTGTGCTAATTCTACTTGCGTTCTTGCATACGAAGTTTCGGCGCGTTGCGCAAAAATATCCAGGATAAGGTGCGTTCTGTCCAGAATTTTACATTCCGTAATGATTTTAGATATATTTTTTTGCTGTGAAGGCGATAATTCATCATCAAATACCAAAGTTGAGATATCATTCTCTTTTACAAAAAGATGAATCTCTTCAATTTTTCCCGTTCCAACAAAAGTCTTGGGATTAGGGCGTTCCATTTTTTGCGAAAAACGTTTCACCACTTCTCCACCTGCGGTAAAAGTCAAAAACTCCAATTCGTCAAGATATTCGTTAAGTTTCTCTTCACTTTGGTTTTGAGTTACAATACCAACAATAGTCGTTTTTTCGAAATTTATTACTTCTTTTTCTAACATGTCTTTGAATAAGCTACAAATTTAATGATTTGTCAGGGACTTATCTAGTTCTGGGTTTATAAAAAATTAGAAGCCGTGAATAATGATAGTTTTTGGGTCGAGACGGAAATAAGACCAAAGAAAAATTTTGCCACGGGTTAATCTTTACTTTTTAAAAAAATTAGTTAAAATTCGGGTAATTCATGGCTAAAAAATTTATCCAACAGAAATCAGCAAATTTGCGGTTATTTTGAAAACTCTTGCTTTTGCACGAACGACTTTAGGAGTTCCACTGGATTTTTAATTATTTTTACACCAATATAATCCCATTTGAATGAATCGCTTTTTGCCATTTCTCATTGTATTCTTGCTTCCCGTTTTTCTTTTTGCCCAAAATAATTCTAAGGAATTATTGGATGAATTGGATCAAGCGGTAGCTGATTATGCTGTTTATTCCAATAAAAAAGAAGGCGAAATAAACAAACTCAAGGAACAGCTTTCCTACACTTCTGCCGATATTCAAAAATACGACATCTATGGAAAGTTGTATGCGGAATATAAATCGTACCAGTCGGATTCAGCATTGATTTACGCTCGAAAGAGTTTTCAAATCGCCGAAAAACTAAATGACATTCAAAAGCTAAATCACGCCCGATTAAATCTAGCTTCCATCATGGGAACATTAGGGATGTACAAGGAAGCAACCGATATTCTTAATCAAATAAACATCACTACTTCGCCCGAACTAAAAGGTTATTATTTTACGGTAAACAGTGTCGTTTATGGGTATATGTCAGATTATGCAGCTTCGCTTCAGGAAAAAG
Source organism: Flavobacterium sp. XS2P24 (assembly GCF_030010285.1). NCBI lineage: Bacteria > Pseudomonadati > Bacteroidota > Flavobacteriia > Flavobacteriales > Flavobacteriaceae > Flavobacterium > Flavobacterium sp. XS2P24. The sequence continues at coordinate 271,193 of NZ_JASCRU010000001.1, read as the reverse complement.
AAAAGTATATTGTACTGACCAAAAAGTACCGTGATTCCTCCTTAAATTGCTACAAACCGCAATCAAGTGCTTATATTATGGCGAAGTCCAGCACGCTTCTTGATGCCGGAAAACACGATGAAACACTGGCTTTGTTGCTGAACTATTTTCCGAATATTGCTCAGAACAGTGATGATCGAGCGGTGATTGCCTATATTATTTCGCAAGCATATCGCCAAAAAAAAGACCTTGAACAGGAGAAAAAATGGCTGACCATTTCTGCTATTTCCGATTTACAATTGGCAAAAAAAGAATATATTTCGTTGCGCTCGTTGGCTTTTCTAATGTACGAAAGCGGTGATATCGACCGCGCTTATACCTACATAAAACGCTCGCTGGAAGACGCCCTTTTTTGTAATGCACGCTTACGAACCTATGAAATATCGAAGATGCTACCCATTATCAACGAGGCGTATCAAAAACAAAATGAAACCAATCGATTTCAGTTAATTCTGTTTTTGATAAGTGCCAGTATATTATCCGTGTTCTTGTTGGCGGTGCTTTTTTTACTTTTTAAGCAAATGAAAAAATTGTCTAAAGCAAAGCAGGATTTAAGTTTGGCCAACAGCAAGCTTTCGGAACTGAATACAGAATTAAATACTTTCAATGAAAAATTGAATGAGACTAATTATACGCTGACCGAAGCCAATCTTCTGAAGGAAATATACATTGGTCGTTACATGGATCAGTGTTCCGATTATTTAGGCAAGTTAGACGAATACCGCCGAAAACTGAACGTCATGGCAACGACAGGAAAAATGAACGACCTCATCAGTGCCGTAAAATCGAAACAATTTGTCGAAAATGAGCTTAAGGAATTCTATACTAATTTCGACAAAACATTCTTGCAACTCTTTCCTAACTTCATACCGGAATTCAGGGCTTTGTTGCTTGATTACGAAGCAACACAATTGAAGGAAGGCGAACTGCTGAATACGGAACTAAGAATCTTTGCACTCATCCGTTTGGGCATCAAGGACAGCGCAAAAATTTCGACTTTTCTTCGGTATTCGGTATCTACAATTTACAATTACCGCTCACAACTTAAAAATAAAGCAGCAGGTCCACGAGAAGATTTTGAAGCTAAAGTAATGCGGATTGGAACCAATTTAAAATAGAAAAATTCTGTTTTTAAAGGAGGTGTTCGGGATTAAAACAATCTCGAACACCTCTTTTTTATTATAAATTTACCACTTTTTTTAAACGATAAATTTACACAATACACAGTTATTCAGTATCTTGCATGTAAAAAAGAGAAACACAATCTACTTTTTTAGAATGATAAAAATATGTAGTGTGTAAAGCGTTTACTTTTACTTCCTCGAAATCTGGAAAACTTTGGTTTTTTCAATAAATCGATTTCGTGAAAATCATGTTTATCACAATCTATTACCAAACCTGAAAAATTAATTTATCAAATTCTATTTAAAAAATGAAGCAATTTCTTTTCACAGCCCTAATGTGGCTCGCGTTTTTTAGCCCTGCAAAATCGCAGCAGTTAAAATCACCAAATGGAAAATTTGTAATGGAGTTTACATTACAAAATGACGGAACTCCAAGTTACAGTTTAAATTACAAAAATAAAGCAGTTGTAAAACCAAGTAAATTGGGTCTTGAGTTAAAAAATGACAAAAAATCACTGTTAAATGACTTTACGGTTGTTGACTCGAAAGCGACAACTTTTGATGAAAACTGGCAACCAGTTTGGGGAGAAGTAGCCTCCATTCGCAATCATTATAACGAACTCGCAGTAACCTTAAATCAGAAAGAAACTGATAGAAAAATTCTTATTCGCTTCCGCTTATTTGACGATGGTCTAGGATTTCGCTATGAATTCCCTTCGCAAAAAAACCTTACTTATTTTGTAATCAAAGAAGAAAGAACCCAGTTTGCAATGACTGGCGATCATACTGCGTTTTGGATTCCGGGTGATTATGATACCCAAGAATACGATTATACTACCTCAAAATTATCTGAAATTAGAGGGTTATCAGAGAAAGCTACTACTGCAAATGTTTCTCAAAAGTCTTTTTCTACAACAGGAGTTCAGACTTCGCTAATGCTAAAAACAGCGGATGGATTGTATATCAATTTGCATGAAGCGGCATTAATTAATTATTCCTGCATGCATTTGAATCTGGATGATGCAACCATGGTATTCGAATCTTGGTTGACACCAGATGCCAAAGGCGACAAAGGATATATGCAGGCTCCAAATCATTCGCCTTGGCGTACCATAATTGTCAGTGATGATGCAAGAGAAATTTTGGCTTCAAAAATGACCTTAAACTTGAATGATCCGTGTAAAATTGAAGATACTTCATGGATAAAACCGGTTAAATATGTAGGTGTTTGGTGGGAAATGATTACTGGAAAAAGCTCATGGTCGTACACGGATGAATTTCCAACGGTACAACTTGGCGTTACTGATTTTGCAAAAGCGAAGCCTAATGGAAAACATGGTGCAAACAACACTAATGTGAAAAAATACATTGATTTTGCAGCTAAACACGGTTTTGATGCCGTTTTGGTCGAAGGCTGGAATGAAGGTTGGGAAGACTGGTTTGGTCACTCCAAAGATTATGTTTTTGATTTTCTGACTCCTTATCCTGATTTTGATGTCAAAGGATTGCATGAATATGCTAAATCAAAAGGCGTAAAAATGATTATGCACCATGAAACTTCGGGTTCTGTGCGTAACTACGAACGTCACATGGACAAAGCGTATCAGTTTATGAAAGACAATGGTTATGATGCCGTGAAAAGTGGTTATGTAGGAGATATTATGCCAAGAGGCGAAAACCACTACAGCCAATGGATTGTCAATCATTATCAATATGCTTTAGAAAAAGCTGCTGATTATAAAATTATGCTGAATGCGCACGAGGCGGTTCGTCCAACAGGAATTTCCAGAACGTATCCGAATTTAATTGGTAACGAAGCAGCAAGAGGAACAGAATATCAAGCTTTTGGAGGTTCTAAACCAAATCACGTAACGGTATTGCCTTTTACACGTTTAGTAGGTGGACCGATGGATTACACGCCGGGTATTTTTGAAATGGATTTAAGCAAATTGAATCCTGATAATAATTCTCATGTGAACAGCACAATTGCAAATCAATTGGCATTGTATGTAACGATGTACAGCCCGTTACAAATGGCAGCTGATTTAACAGAAAACTATGACCGTTTTCCGGATGCTTTTCAGTTCATCAAAGATGTAGCAGTAGATTGGTCTGACAGTAAATACCTTGAAGCTGAACCTGGTCAATATGTTACCGTTGCGCGTAAAGCAAAAGTGACGAATAACTGGTTTATCGGTAATGTAAACGGAGACAATTCTCGTACCTCAACAATCAAATTTGATTTCTTGGAAAAAGGAAAAAAATATATAGCCACGATTTATGCTGATGCCAAGGATGCGCATTATAAAACCAATCCGCAAGCCTATACGATTCGCAAAATGACAGTGACTAACAAATCCAAACTGGCACAGCTGAGTGTTCCGGGAGGAGGTTATGCCATTAGCATAGTTGAAATCAAAAAGTAAATAACTAAGAAAGGCTGTCCAAATAGACAGCCTTTCTTGATTTTATCATAGCCTTAAACTAATTCACTGAAATAAGTTTTACCTCAAAAATAAGTACAGAACCTCCGGGAATACTACTGTAATCATTACTCCCATAACCAAGATGAGAAGGTACCAAAAGGATTCCGCTTCCGCCTTCTTTAAAATAAGGGATTCCTTCCGTCCATCCTTTTATCACTTGGTTTAAACCAAATGAAATTCCTGAAGCATTACTTTCATCAAAAACATTTCCATTAGTAAAATACCCTTTGTACGCCACTGTCACATTAGAGGTTGCGGTAGGTTGTTCTCCATCACCAGCTTCATTAATCACATAATACAATCCTGAATCGGTTTTTGTGGCAGTCAATTTATTTTTGGCAATGTAATCCACGATTTCTTTTTCGTTTTGAACGGTGTAATCAACAGATTTAGATGATTCGTTATCTGATAAACAAGAAACAAATAATAAAGAAATTAGGGCTAATAAAGTAGATTTCATAATTTAATTTAAATGTTAAGGCTGCAAATATAGTAATTCAAGTAAAGCCTTTAATAAAAATTATTTGTCTCCAAAAACCTGAACATCATCTACTTGAAAAGCACCATCCAAAGCCAGATTTTTACCGGAACCCGTATATTTAAAAGCAATGTTGATTTTACCTTTATACGAAGATAAATCTACTGCGCCACTTCCTACAAATTGATACCAAGGCGTAGCTTGTTTGGGTAAATTAACAACTAACGGAGTCCAAGTTGCGGTAGTAATATTCAACCCGTCAAAATTACTGGAAACATAAACTTCCAAAGAATTTAACTGGGAATCAACATCTAAGTGATGCTGAGCCGTTCTAAAAGTCAAGACTTCTTTCGTATGAACCTCCATATCTATTTTTGGCGAAATCAACCAAGCCACATTCGAAACGACTTTGGTTCCTGTAATATTAAATTCGGCATAACCGTTTCCGGAATAAACAGTGCCTTTCCAGAAAAGCGTTCCTTTTTGGACCATATTCGCCCAGCCGGGAAGATTTAGTTTAACATTGTTTTCAACCGTTTCAAAATCTTGGGAGAAAAAAGGAGTTGCTCTGCTTCCGGACATCACCACATCTTTTTCGGAACGGGGCAATAATTGGTAATCACTTCCATATTTCGTCAAAATTCCTCTTACTTTTCCACTTCCATTAGGGACTAATTTAGTCGCAAAATCAGAAAAACTGCTCGTTCTAAAATACACTTGATTCCCTAGTTTATCCACCAAACTCCAATTCGTCGCACCGCCAACATTATTCGTTTCTTCAAAATAATGGCGTCCTATTGCGGCAGCTGAAAACTGAACATCAGACAACTCAACCAACGTATTCAAGTTAGAATCATTCAGTAATTCTGACATGGTCAGAGACCGAACTAAAACCTCTTCCTTTACATTCGTACACGACGCATTCAGCACTTTTTTATACTCATTTTGAGAAAGTCGTCCTACTCCGCCTTCATTATAGGAATTCACAAAAATGCTTCCTATGCGCATCCCTCCAAACGAAATATCCGTGTATTGGTCTTTCAACTTTATGTATACTTTATTGCCCAATCTGTAATCAATGTACAAATTTGTAGCATCCACGGGAACACTAAATCCTATGGCAGGTGTTGTGGCTGTTGCCAAAGTCTGAAAGGAAATCGACTTGAAAAAATTCCCCGATTCATCACTGGAAACCACATACGCCTCGATAATGTCATCGTATTTATACTGGGCTACAATCGCATTTGCAACCGAGTGAACTTCGCTTACCGTTGTATTAGTAATTAAATCCGGTTGCGTACAAATGAGTTTTGGAGCGGCAACCTCATCCGTTACGCAACTGCTGAAAGTAATTGTCAACAGTAAAAATAATTTGCAGAATGTTGATTTCATATGCTTTAATTTAAAGATTGATATAAAGATTCACGAAATACGTTCTTCCGTATCCGTAGAAATATTTTGGTCCAAAAGAAGGCGTACCACTGGAAACATCCTGATTGATTTGTCTGAAATTAGCATTTCGGGCTTGTTCATAACCGCCTGTTTTATAAGTAACATCCAGCACATTATTGATACTGGCAAAAATTCCAACATTCTTTCCATAAATGCGCCATGATTTTCCACCAACAAGATTGAGCAACATCGTTGGGTCAAATTCTTCTTGTTTTAATAGTGTTGCTGCACGTTCCTCGGTTGCCTCCGGAAAATTAAAACCGCTTGCGGGATTTTTATAAAATATTTCAGTTCTGGAAATAGGCGAAATATCAATGTAACTATTGGTGAGGTAATTCATGTTGGCACTAATCCACCAATATTTTGGATCTCGATATTCAATTCCCACGGAATACGCTCGCTGTGGCATTCCTGCTTGTTTGTAATTTTTGAGTGAGGCTGTTCCAAAATCAAAAACCGGACTGGTGTTTTCCAATGACGCTTCGGCATCGTTTGTCAACGTCACATGTGGATTACTGTCATACGTATATTCCCCAAAAGCCGCTGAAAAAGTAGTTTTAAACGTTTGGCTTACTTGGTATTCCAAACTGAATTCTGCACCCATATTTTTCTTGTTCAATTGCGTTAACGTCTGACTCACAAAAGCATCGGTATTTAAATAACCCGCGCCATCATCAAAAATCCCTTCGGCATAAAAAAAGGAAATTTGAGTCGCATTTTTAATTAGAGAATAATAGGCTGTCAGTCGGGCTTTTAGTTTTGGAGAGCGATAGACATAACTGGCATCCAAACTGCTGATGTTCTCACTTTGGAGTCCGTCAACAATTGAATTATTCAATCGGGAATTTGCAAAAGTATTTCTCAGAGAAGGTGCTTTGGTCAAATGTGCCACATTGAAAGTCACCAACTGTTTGCCGGAAATTTTCAAATTTAATCCGGCTTTGAAGCCAAAGTTTTCAAACGCTACTTTCTCACTTTTCCCGAAGGAATTAGTTTCGTAGATTCCGTTTTTGTATAAACCTTCCCTTTGGTAACTTGCAGTTGAAAAATTCTGAGCCAGATAAAAGTCTACTTTGTTATAGGTGAGTTTAAATTGGGTAAATGCTTCTACAGTATTGGCTAAATAATTATAATTGTATCCATACGTATCCCCAACAACTACTTGGCGGTCTGGATTATTCAAATCAGACTGGGATTGGTTTCCGCTGTAAAAAGCGTCGATATCTTCAAAATAGGAACCACCAAGCAAGTCCAAAAGCTTTTGAGAATTATGTGATTTCAATTTTTTGAATGATGCTCCGGCATTCAAAAAAATATTTTCTGACAGTTGCGCACTCAAATTTGTTGTGGCTGCCGCCATTTGGTCTTCTACTTGATCTTCATACAAAACGTACTTGCTTTTTGTGGGTTCATAACCTGAAATTGTACCGTTGGAATCCAAAACTGGATTTTGATTGGCTTGGTACAAAGCCGTCCAATCAATTTGAGGATTCGCTAAAAATTCTGCTTTGCTTTTGGCTGCATTTTCATAATCCGGAGTAAATACACCAGAAAATTCTCCATTATCCGGCGCATAAAGCGAACTGTAATAACTGGGCATTTTTCTGTAATACGTTGGATCCGGACTATTGGCATTTTGATAATCGATGTTGCTGTTGGCAATTTTTCCAAATTGATACATCACACTCGAATTCAGACTGGTTTTATCATTGATTTTAAAATAATGATTTAGCATTATTGTGGGCTCTTCAATGGTTTTTATGCGGGCATTTCTCTTTTCACCATCTTGAAAACCCCAATACGAATTGTATTTCACACTGGTCAATTGCATAACTTCGGCAGTGTTTGGAGAGTTTTTGGCTCTGGAATTGGGAGTATACATTGCCGTCAGATTCAACGAATGATTCTCGTTTAATTTTTTTTCGAGACTTATAAAAAAGGAATTCGCATCATAATTTGTCCCTTCAAAGTAGCCTTCTTGCGCCCAGCGCTTTCCTGCCGAAACTACAAAAGCCCAACCGCGGGAATTCATTCCGGAAGCATGCGTTGCCATGGTACGCCAACTGTAATTAGTATTGGTTGATGAAAATGAAATTCGGGAACCCGGTCTGTAAATAGAAGCCCGCGTGTTGATTTCCTGCGTTCCTAAAATACCACCAAAGGTATAATCCGAAGGAGTGGTCCCGAGTGTGAATTCCTGATTGCGAAGCGCATCATTCAATCCGCCCCACTCGCCCCATTGCGGTCTTCCATCATAAATTTTATTCATGGAAACGCCATTAATCATCATCGTGGAATGCTCGCTATCTAATCCGCGAACTCTAAAACGGGCTTGTCCCCAATTGAAAGCGGCGGCTTGCAAAAAAGCATCTCGGGACGATTGTAACAATCCGGAAGTACTTTCGGAACTGCTGTTGTCATCGCTAAAATCACTTTCGATAAGTGTGATGATACTATTTTGTTGTTCTGTGGATTGATCTTCTTCTAAAGTTATGGTTCCTAAATCCAGCATTTTTCCTTCGATAATTTCTATAGGATACAAGGCATCTTTGAATCCTTGACTATGAATAAGCAGCAATATATTTCCCGAAGGAGCGGTTTGAAAACTGAAATTACCATCGGCTTTGGTGAGTTGCATTAAAGTAGTGTTTTGAACACTAACGACTACAAACCCTAACGGATTTTGCGTTTTGGACTCGATAACTTTACCGAAAAATCCCGTATTATTTTGTGCTATAACGCATCCTACTTGAACGATAAAGAAAAAACCCATGTAAAATTTATTCATATATTCAAATGTATGGTGATGGTATATAGTCACTAAAATTGCGGTCGAGAGGATTTCTTTTTATTATTTCTAGCAAGAAGTTCAACCGTTAAAAACAAATTTCAACGGTTGAACAAAAAGCATAGAAAGCGTCATCCAAAATGAGACAACAGCTTAAAATAATTAAAAATGGATTTTGGAAATATGGGACGTAAATCCCAATGGGTATACTTATAAAGAGTGGTATTTGAAATTTCTTATTGAAAGAATTATAATGTTAAATATACAAAAAAATAATATACAATTGAATTTTAAATAAAATTTTTCTTATAAAAACAAAAAAGCAGTAATTAGCCCCGATGGAAGCAAGTATCCTTTTTTATAAACGCTTGGAATTTATTCATCGTTTGGAATGCGAATGGGTTGCGTTTAAAAAAAGATACTGCGCACAGCGGGAGGATGTGTTGTTATGGAAACAAAATGTAGTGCTCCTAATACTTCTATTTACTCAATTGCTTTGATTCGGGAAACCATAATTGCGATGAGAATCCCAAAAATACCAATAAAAGCAAATGAAAATCGTAGACTTGATAACTCAGCGATGTAACCGATAATAGGCGGTCCCATAAGAAAACCCAAGAAACTGACACTGGAAACTGTCGTTAACGCTACACTGGGAGAAACGTTTGGATTTTTTCCGGCAACGCTGTAAACGGTAGGCACAATCGTGGAAACTCCCAAACCAACAAACATAAATGCAATGGTTGCGGGGATGACGAACGGGAAAAATACCGCTGTAAAAAGTCCTGCCGAAATCATGATTCCGCTGATTTGCAAGACAGTTTTTCGACCAAATTTATGAATAAGACCATCTCCTAAAAATCGTCCGCCCGCCATCATAATCATAAAGGAAGTGTATCCCAAAATCACTAATGGTCCGGGTGCTTTGATGACATCTTTGAAATATACACCGCTCCAGTCAAACATAACCCCTTCACTTGCCATGCAACAAAAACCAATGATACCAAGCCAAATTAAGGCACTATCCGGTTTTGAAAAGAGTTTTTTCTTTTCGGTTTTGACGGTTTCTTTCGCTTTTATTAAAAATTTATAATTGAAAGCAATCATCAAAAGCACGATTCCCGCAACGATTAAAAAATGTTGGTATGGATTAAGTTCCAAAGCCAGCATTCCTAAACCTACTAAAGCTCCCGTGAATCCGGCAAAACTCCACATTCCATGAAAAGAAGACATGATGGTTTTTTTGAAAAGGACTTCGGTATAAACACCTTGTGTATTGACAGCGATATTCGATAAATTACCAAAAATCCCAAATAAAAACAAGCCCAATGACAGTTGCCAAGCCTGAGCAGCCAAGCCCAAATTAGTCAAGCATAAAACATAAAAAAGTAAGGATGTTATCAGAATACGGTGGCTCCCAAAACGAGTGACCAATTTACCGGAAAAAGGCATAGCAACCAATTGCCCTAATGGTAATGCAAATAAAATACTTCCTAAATCTCCTTCACTTAACTGTAATGCTGTTTTAATATCCGGAATGCGGCTTGCCCAAGTGGCAAAACACAAACCCATTGCAAAATAAAACATAGAAACTGCCCAACGCGTTCTTTTCAAATAGGAAATCTTAGCGTCTTTATATGTTTTTTTGAATTTTGCTTTGGTTCTAAATCGGGATATAAAATTTAAGTCTATCAAGATAATTGGATTTTGAAATTTGATTTATCAAAATTACAAAATCCAATCATTGGTTGTGTCAAAACAACACATAAGAAAAAAAATACATCGTTATTGTTTATAAAAATACAGATTACTGCTATAAAAAGTGATGGCCGCGAATTCGCGAATTCCTTTTATACTTGGTAATTGATAGTTGATTTTACAAATCAATCCCTTTTTTCTGGGCACTGCTTTGAATTGCGGCTTCAATAATTTGCATCACATGAACGCCATCTTGTGCCGTTACCGGTTCTATAGCATCTTGTGCAATTGAATTGTAAACGCCGTCAAAAAAGGCATAATAATTCCCCTGAAGAGTTGGGATATATTCTTTTACTATTTCGCCATTTATTTCTGTGTGTAAAAGTCCTTTTTTATCTGAAGATTCCGTTCCCCAAGTATCCAAGTTCGGTTTCATTCCTAATTTTAATTCGTCTTCTTGTACATCGCCACGCGCTTTTAGGAAAGAGCCTTTCTTACCATGAACCACAAAAGACGGAATGGCTTCGCGAACAAAAAAACCAGCTTTTAATCGGACACGGAAATGGGAATAATACAATAAAATATCAATGTAATCATCTACCAAAGAATGTTCTCGTGTGATGCGAATATCCGCAAAAACCGATTGAGGCAAACCAAACAAGCACAATGCCTGATCAATTAAATGTGGTCCTAAATCCTTCAGAATTCCAGCACCAGAATTCGCCGTTTCTTTGTGTTGTTTTGGACTTAAAATCGGATTATAACGATCAAAATGGAATTCGGCTTCCACAATTTCGCCAAGGACATTATCTGAAATGATTTTTTGTACCGTTTTGAAATCACTGTCCCATCTTCTATTTTGGAAAACGGACAGTTTCAATCCTTTTTCTTTGGCCAAAGCCGCTAATTCCTGCGCTTGAGCAACAGTTGTGGTAAATGCTTTTTCGACCAAAACATGTTTTCCAGCCAACAGCACTTTTTTAGCATATTCGTAATGTGTATCTACGGGCGTATTTACGACCACCAAATCGACATCATCTTGCAATAACTCTTCAATCGTGGCGTAACTTTTCACCGAAGGATAATCCTGATGAATTAATTTTTTAGTTCGTTCCCAAGAACCTAGTAGTTCAAATCCGGGATGAAAATTTAAAAAAGGAGCATGAAATACTTTTCCGGACATTCCGTAGGAAAGCAAAGCAGTTTTTATTTTTTGCATGGTATTATTTTATAAAATACGAATTTATACTTTTTAATCTTAAGACTTATTATTCAAATTTTAATCACTTAACGAATATAAGTTCATCGAAAAGATGGGTTTTGTTATTTAATTTTAGCTCTTTCGTATTGTTTAGGCCATTGAATATCCGCCTGAAGTTCCTCGGCAAATTTCAATCCTAAATTTGGATTTCTAAGTGATTCTCTAGCAAATAACACTAAATCTGCTTTTCCTGAAGCAATAATTTCCTCGGCTTGAGCGGCTTCGGTGATTAAACCAACTGCGCCTGTAAGGATTCCAGTTTCTTTTTTTATACTTTCGGCAAAAGGAACTTGGTAGTTTGGGCCCAACGGAATTTGTTGGTGCGACACTAATCCTCCCGAAGAAACATCGATCAAATCCACTCCTTTTTCTTTTAATATTTTCGAAAGTTGCACTGATTCTTCAGCATTCCATCCGCCTTCTGCCCAGTCTGTTGCCGAAATTCTAACAAATAAAGGTAAGTTCTCCGGCCATTCCGATTGAACTGCATCCACAACTTCGAGTGTCAAACGGATTCGGTTTTCAAAACTTCCACCGTAAGTATCCGTTCTAAAATTGGACAAAGGCGAAAGAAACTGATGCAACAAATAGCCGTGAGCTGCATGAATTTCCAGCACTTGAAAACCAGCTTGAACCGCTCTTTTAGTAGATGATTTAAAGTCGGAAATTACTTTTTCAATTCCCGTTTTATTTAATGCTATAGGTGTTTTTTCGTTGTCATGGTACGCTACAGCACTTGGCGCAACAGTATTCCAACCACCTTGTGAATCGTCTAGTTTTCTTCCGCCTTCCCAAGGAGCCGCAGCGCTTGCTTTTCTTCCGGCATGCGCCAATTGGATTCCTGGAACGGATTTCTGACTGATAATAAATTGATTAATCTGCTGCATTTTTTCGATTTGTTCGTCTTTCCAAAGTCCTAAATCTCCGGGAGAAATTCGACCTTCGGGAGAAACTGCAGTCGCTTCCTGAATAATTAATCCTGCTCCACCGGTAGCACGACTTCCCAGATGTACAAGATGCCAATCATTGGCAAAGCCATCTTGAGCAGAATATTGACACATGGGAGAAATTGTAATTCTATTTTTGAGCGTAATGCTCTTTATTTGGAGTGATGAAAACAATTGAGATGACATACCTTTTATTTTAATATAATTTAAGTGAAGATAAAGGAAATTTCCTTTTTGGAAAAGTAAAGTTAAGGGACAACGACGAAACTAGGAATTGAATTTCTATTAATTAACAAACATTTAAAATGGTATGGAACAATTATTGTAAAATAAACAAATAGAAAACCTTACTTTTGTGAGTTAAAAATTAAATTAATAAGAGGATTAGATTGCTTCGTTCCTCGCAATGACAAATAAATGGACATAGTTATCAAGCTTTCTCAATTTTTATTGAGCTTATCATTACTTATTATACTTCACGAATTAGGACATTTTATTCCTGCTAAACTGTTTAAAACCAGAGTCGAAAAATTCTACTTGTTTTTTGACGTTAAATATTCCCTTATAAAAAAGAAAATTGGCGAAACTGAATACGGTATCGGTTGGTTGCCTTTGGGCGGTTATGTAAAAATTTCCGGAATGATTGACGAGAGTATGGACAAGGAACAAATGGCTTTGCCTCCGCAACCATGGGAATTTCGTTCTAAACCGGCTTGGCAACGTTTGATTATTATGTTGGGTGGTGTTACCGTCAATTTTATTTTGGCTTTCATTATATATATAGGAATGGCATTTGCTTATGGCGATACTTATATTGCTAATGAAGATTTGAAAGACGGACTTTTGATTGAGAATCCAGCGATGAATAAAGTAGGTTTTCAAACTGGAGATAGAATTATTGCTATTGATGGTGAAAAAATCATCAAGTATGACAATGAGATGAATATCAAAATCATCATGGCTAAACAAGTCTTGATTGAAAGAAACGGAATAGAACAAACTATAAAAATACCGGTTGATTTTGTGGATCAATTGTCTAAGTTAGAAAAAGGTACTTTAGTTTCGATTAGAAAACCATTTGCCATAACTTCAATTTCTGAAGGTTCATTGAATACTAATTTACAACCAAAAGATATTATTTTGTCTTTAAATGGACAATCGACCAAATATTATGATCAGGTAACTTCGGTTTTGGAAAAGAATAAAAACAAAACTATTTCGGCTGTTGTTTTAAGAGATGAAAAACAAGTTCCGTTGCAACTTATTGTTTCTAAAGATGCAACATTAGGAATTGGCATCGGAAGCTTAGGAATGGAATCATTAGAGAAACTGGGATACTATAAAATCAGCAAACAGGAATTTAGTTTCATGGAATCTATTCCGGTTGGTATTACTAAAGGAAAAGATCAATTAGTAGGATATGGAAAACAATTGAAAATGATTTTCAGTCCAAGTACGGGTGCTTACAAACAAGTAGGTGGTTTTAAAGCGATATTTGATATTTTTCCTAATACTTGGAGCTGGGAAGTTTTCTGGAACATCACCGCTTTATTATCCATTATGCTTGGTGTAATGAACTTATTACCTATTCCGGCACTTGATGGTGGGCATGTAATGTTTTTATTATATGAAATCATCAGCGGTAAAAAACCAAGTGATAAATTCTTAGAGAATGCGCAAATGGTTGGTTTCGTATTACTTATAACACTGTTGTTATTCGCTAACGGAAACGACATTTACAAGTCAATTGTAGGGAAGTAAAAAAAATTAATTTTTTTTTAATTTTTGCTTGCGAAAATCAAATTAAGCCCTATCTTTGCACCGCTTTACAAGTGAAACACACTTCACCAATAAGCAACAAAAAAACGTTCATTCATTATCAGAATAAAAATATACAGTTTCCTTCTTAGCTCAGTTGGTTAGAGCATCTGACTGTTAATCAGAGGGTCCTTGGTTCGAGCCCAAGAGAGGGAGCTTTTTAAAAAGACTTTACAGCAATGTAAGGTCTTTTTTGTTTTTACTAAATACCTCTACTTTCTCCTCTACAATTTTTACATATATTTGTTTTTAAGATTAATCCTATAAAAGAGATTTGTAATTTACTTTTAAAAGTATTTACAAAATAAGCATTAACAAAAAATAATTTTTATTAACACTTTCTGTTAACAAAAAAATATATATTTGCATGAAAATTACGTTTGATGATAACAAATTAAGAAAGTATGCTAATGACGACCGATTAGCAGAAAATAAACTTGGAAAACGAGAAGCTGGACTCTTCAAACAGCGACTTGATGATTTAACAGCAGCACAAACTTTAGAAGATGTTAGAAATTTACCTGGCAATTACCATGAATTAGTTGGGAACAGAAAAGGACAATGGGCTTGTAATTTAGTCCATCCTTATAGATTAATTTTTGAGCCTCATGAAGACCCAATCCCTACCAATGAGGACGGTCAACATCTCTGGATAGAGGTAAAAGGAGTTGAAATAATTGAAATTGAAGATTATCACTAACAAAAAAAACAAATGGCAACAATTACCCAATATTATCCTCAAACAGTTTCACATCCTGGAACAACTTTATCAGAAATTCTAACTGAAAAAGAAATGGGAGCAAAAGAATTTGCAGTGAGAACTGGAAAACCTGAAAAAACAATTTCAGATGTTTTGAATGGAAAAAGTAGCATTACGCCTGAAATGGGAATTTTATTTGAACAAGTATTAAAAATTCCTTCTCATTTTTGGATTAACAGACAAAGAACTTATGATGAATATTTAGCACGAATTGAATATCAAAAAACAATAGAAGAAGGTATAGAATGGTCAAAAACTTTTCCTTATGCTAAAATGGCTTCATTGGGGTGGGTTGAACCAACCACAAAAAAAGAAGAAAAGGTTATTAATTTATTTGAATATTTTGAAGTTTCTAATACTAAAGGATATTATGATTTTTATCATAATCAAAAATTATTAGTCAATTTTAGAATCTCATTAAAAGAAAATGAAAACGCTGGAGCTATTGCAGCTTGGTTAAGACAAGGAGAAATTCAAGCGGATGCTTTTACTATTCCAGAATTTGACAAAAAAAAATTAACTAAAATTTTGCCAAAATTAAAAGCAATTATGGCATCGCAACCAACTGATTTTTTTAGTCAGATACAAGTATTGTGTAGCTATGCTGGTGTAAAAGTGGTTCACACACCTTGTTTGCCAAAAGCACCAATTCATGGTTCTACAAGATGGTTAAATGATGTTCCTTTAGTACAACTAAGTGGTCGTTACAGAAGAAATGATATCTTTTGGTTTACCTTTTTTCATGAAATTGGGCATATTTTGCTTCACGGTAAAAAATATATTTCAATTGAAAATATTGAATATGATGGAGAAAACCAAATTTATGAAAATGAAGCAGATATATTTTCGGCAGATTTACTATTGAATAAAGAGCAAGAAAATGAAATAACCAATAACGCTATTTTAACAGAAAATGATGTTGTTGAATATGCTAAAAAATTCAAAACGCATCCTGCAATTATTATAGGAAGATTGCAATATTTAAAATTAGTCCCTTTTGGTCTAGGTAATAACTTGTTTAATCCTATTGATTTTTGTTCTTAATACAAAGTAAAATGTATTCATAGATTCCTATATACTTCATTGTTTATTTCTTCACCTATTTTTACCATAAATAAAATCAGGACTGTCAAAATTCACATCCCTAGATGTTGTCGAGGTGAACAAGAACAAAATGACAAATATTACTAAATAAAAAAAATGTCCGAAGTAGGATTGCATAATTTATTATATTTTTAATTTTATAGACTTTACAACAATGTCGAGCTTTTTTATGCACAGAAATTAGGAATTTCTGATTTTTCAGGGATTAAAATTTTAAAAAATTCGTTGACCGCAATTATGGATTGGGTTTTCTACTTCACCATTTCGGTAACAATCTTTTTTGCTTCATTCGAATTACCCCAGCTTGCGATTTCATGCAAAACAGGCATCAAACTTTTCCCCGAATCGGATAACGTATATTCTACTCTTTGCGGGCTTTCTTTAAACTCTTTTCGTTCAATTAATCCTAAAGTCTCTAATTCTTTTAATTCATTAGAAAGCACTTTGTTAGAAATAGCAGGCATTAATTGGTTCAGTTTCCCGAACCGCAATGAACTTTCACCAATACAATTCAATATTATAGGCTTCCATTTACCTCCAAAAATGGACATGGCTCTTGTTACAGGACAATCATAAGGGTTTTCTATATATCTCATATAATTTGTAGTAACCTACTGGTTACCGGTATTTAATTTGTTGGTTACAAATATACACTAATGATTGTAAATTTGTAAAAACTATAAAAACAAGAAACATGAAAAAGATTGTATTACTTCTGACCGTATTTTTATCTATGAGCAATTTGAATGCACAAACAACAACAGTAGATATTCTTAAAGACTGGGAAAGAGCCAAAGCGTATACTAAAGAATATCTGGATGCAATGCCTGAAAGCGGCTATTCCTTTAAGCCAACAAAAGAAATGCGTTCTTTCTCAGGTCAAGTTTTACACTTGAGCGATGCGATATATGGTTTTGTGGGTTCCGCAACCGATGAGAAACCCCCAGTAGGTTTCGGAGATTTAGAAAAATCCGGTGATGAGAACAAAGCAAGCGTTACCGCCAAAGTAATGGCTTCTTATGATTTTGCTATTAATGCTATCAAAAAATATCCTAATGCAAAACTTTCGGAGCCTATTAAATTGTTCGGACAATTTGATATGAACAGAGAGCAGGTTTTAAACAAATGTTTTGAACATCAAACCCATCATAGAGCTCAAACAACGGTTTATTTGAGATTAGTGGGCGCTACACCTCCAGCTGAAAAATTGTTTTAAAACCTACATATGAAAATCAATAAAAGGATTTGGCTGGCAATTATTTTGCTGGCTTCCATAAATATATTTGCTCAAGAAAATACTAGTGAGAAAAAAATTGGTATACATTTATATGTGAATCCAAATGTAGGAAAAGATGATTCCGATGGTACAAAGGACAAGCCGATTAAATCATTACCCGAAGCGGCGAAACGGGTCAACAAAATGATTGGAGAAGGGACTATTGAAGTGTATCTGTCATCCGGAACGTATGGCTTATCTGAAACAGCCGCTTTTAATCCCGTGAATTGGAAATTTTCAAAAAAGGATCGTTTGATTATTCGTGCTGAAATTTTACCTGATAGCACGGTTTGGAATCCAAGTAAAATGCCAATTATTATTTCAACAATGCCTTTTAACTTAGAAATAAATGATAAAAAGGAAGTAACAGGTGGTTCGAATTATGGCATTTTGATTGAAACCAGTCATGTGACAATTCAAGGATTACGTATATTGGGAGAACCAGTACACGAAAAACCTTCTGAAGGAGCATTAGTTCGAAATTATCCTATCGTTTGGGACGGTAAGAATTTAAGAGATTTGAGAATAACACAATGTTTGTTTTTAGGCAACAAATTTGCTTTGCCAAATCACTTAGGGATTCTAGCTAGCGGTAAAGAATTAGAGGTTGACCATTGTGTTTTTTATGGTGTTAAAGATGCTGTTGTTATGTGGAATACACCGGCAGATCAATGTACAATGCACCACAATTTGATTTTAAATAGTTATGGAGCCGTCGTATGGACGTGGTCCACAATGGAGGATTTTAAATTTTATAATAATGTAATCAGTGGTGCCAATGTATTGTGGGTTCTAGAAAAAGAAGCAAAAAATGCTTACACGATTCAAAATTCTATGTTGGTTGGCTATAATAAATTAGTGAATAAAGGTGGTGGTCCACAAGATTTTGGAATCCCAGCCGATCCAAAAAAATTAAAGTATAATTCAGATTTTAAGATTAAAAAAGCGGGAAGTTTGGCTGTTGAAGAAGATCAAACCAGTCGTTATTATTTACAATTGAAGCCGGGAACATTAGGAACTGCCTATAATGCAGGATTATTTTATAAAGTAAAGTAGATGAAAAAAGTAATAGTATTTTTAGTAAATGTAGTTTTTTGTTGTGGTGCGTTTGCACAAAAACCGTTACGACATTTTATACAGCCACCAAATGTAATTAATACCATTCCCTATGGTAATAATCCACAGGCAGGGCATTATGTACAATCTAAAGATGCCAAAATTTACTATGAAGTATACGGCAAAGGGCAACCCATTGTAATATTACATGGCGGATTGTTTGGTTCAACCGTAGAAATGGCAAAAATCATAGATAGTCTTTCAGTTGATTTTCAGGTAATCGCTGTTTCTACCCGTGGGCATGGGAAATCGGAAATAGGAACCGAACCATTGACATTAGAACAAAGAGCGAATGATGTACTGGCAGTAATCCAAAAAGTAACTTCAGAAAAAGTAATGATTCTTGGATTTAGTGATGGCGGATTTACCGCTTATAAATTTGGCTCGATGTATCCTGATAAAGTTAAAAAAATGATTGTTATAGGTGCCGGTATTTTATATCCCGGATTAAGGGATTTTAGTTTTAACTTCAATCAAGCGATGGAAATGGATGCGGAATTTTGGGCACAACAATGCGACTTAATGCCAGAACCGAATCGATTGAAAGAGGTGTTTCAGCAAATTGCAGCTTGTTATAGCCAACTTACCGTAGGCACCGAATTACTAAGCACCATTCAATGTCCCGTTTTAGTGATGGCGGGCGACCGAGATGAGGGCAACTCCGTACAAAATGTTTTAAATGCCGCATTGCTAATTCCCAATCATCAGTTAGCGATTATTCCAAATGCAGGACATCCTGCTTTTATTGTGAATTTTAACGCGACTTGGGCAAGTATAATTCCGTTCATAAAAGAAAACTAAATCCGTTCAAGATGAAAAAAGCACTTATATTGAGTATCCTTATTTTACAAATCACGGGACTATTTGCTCAAAAATTTATCTGGGATAAACATGAATTTGAAGCTGTAAATACCAAAGCAGAAATCGTAAATATGGACGGTGTTAAAGTCTTAAAAGTGGAGCGTGATTTAATTGCCTTTCCTTTTGACGAAAAAAACATAGACACTTCAACGGATGGTCCTACATACGTTAAATTAACGAATGTTGCTATGGAGAACGGGACGATTGAAGTTAAAATGTTAAGCCGAATCATGGAAAATTCCCCTTTTCCTGCTGCGCGCGGATTTATTGGCGTAGCATACCGCGTAAATCAAGAGAATAAAAATTTTGATGCTATTTATCTTCGTCCAAGTAATGGGAGAGCCGATGATCAATTGAGGCGCAACCACACCGTTCAGTATTTTTCCTATCCAGAAAATACCTTTAGCCGATTGAGAAAAGAAGCGAACGGTTTATATGAAACCTATGCCGATATTGGTTTAAACGAATGGATTGATGTGCGTATTGAGTTTCAAGATGAAAAGGCAGTTTTGTACATCAATAACCAAAAATCGCCTTCGTTTATCGTTACTAAAATGCTGGGGACTTCTAAAACTGGCAGTATTGCACTTTGGGTTGAAATAGGAACAATAGGATATTTTAAAGATTTAAAAGTGACGAAGAAATGATTGATTCTTAAACCTGATGATTTTTGGATAAAAAACCCGACAGTACTATCGGGCTTTTTTATGGCTGAAAATTTGCAATTGCTTTTTATGTTTTCCACAAATTCGTTGACCAGATTAAATTTGTACTTTTCAACTATTTATCTCAATACATTTATTTTTTCTCAGATGAACTAGAGCTATCTGTCGATATTCTATAGGAAACTGCCGATTTCGATTTTAGGACTTAATATATTCCGTACATTTATTTTTAAATTGTACCGGATGAAACCATTTTCAGTCAAAGACATTTCGATTTTTTCAAAAGCTTTACTCTTTCTTGGGTTGCTTATAGTTCAAAGTATGCCGCTATACATGAATATTAGTTTTCCAATGGAATTTTGGATCAAACAAATCTTCATGTATATTTTATGGATTTCCGTATTTTATCTTACCTATAAAATAATCATCCCTACTCTTTTATTTCAAGGCAAGAACGGCTTTTTCTTTATTGCAATATGTATTCTTATAGTATCAGTTCTTTACATTAGTGACACTTTCAACTCACTCATAAACCTTGATGCTATTTTAAATCAGCATTTTAAAATTTCGAAAAAAGATAACTTGCAAGGTGCTTTAATATCAAATTTAAGCGAAATCATAATAACCTTATTAATTGTAGGAGCCAGCACAGTAATAAGTGTTGCCAAAAAACTGCAAGTGGAAACCCAAGTGCGACAAAATCTTGAAAAGGAAAAAGTCACTTCGGAATTATCATTCCTGAAATCCCAAATCAATCCTCACTTTTTTTTCAATATTCTGAACAGTATTTATGCTTTGGCGGGTACCGAAAACCAACCGGCACGAGAAGCAATATATACTTTATCACACATGATGCGCTATGTGCTTTATGATACTAAAAACAACTTGACAACGCTAAGCAAAGAAATAGGTTTTGTAGAAGATTATCTTAAATTGATGGAACTCAGAATAACAGATAAAGTGCAGGTAATATTTGAAAAACCTACAAGTATCAAGGATGTGGAAGTAGCGCCAATGTTGTTTTTACCTTTTATCGAAAATGCCTATAAACACGGAATCAGCGGGATTTATCCAAGCTATATTTACATCGGAATTGAGCAGTCCGAAAAATTTCTCCAAATTGAAGTCCGCAATTCTATATTTGAAAATCAAACCCTAAGCAAAGAAGAAAGCAACGGAATTGGTTTAATCAATACCCGCCGAAGACTCGATTTGATTTATCCGGGCAAGTATGAATTGTCTACTAATGAAGATACCCTTCAAATGGAATACTCGGTAATCTTAAAATTACAAATCTCATGATATTAAAATGTATCGCGGTTGATGACGAGCCGCTGGCGTTACAAATTCTAGTTTCTTATATAGAACAAACACCCTCTTTATCATTAGTAGGACAGTTTTCGAATGCCATCGAAGCATTAAAAGCAATCCATGAACAGGATATTGACCTAATTTTTCTTGATATTCGAATGCCGGACATAAACGGAATTGAACTGGCAAAAATTGTCGAACAATACCGTGTAAAAGGGAATTTAAGAATCATATTTACAACGGCTTTTGACCAGTACGCGCTTGATGGTTACAAGGTAGATGCACTTGATTATCTTTTAAAACCTTTTAGTTTTGTTGATTTCAGTAAATCAGTTGCAAAAGCGCTGGGTTATTTTGAGCTCATCCGAAACCCGGAACAGGAAATACAGAAACTGAGTCCACCAATTCCCGAGACTGAAGTAGCTTATATTTATCTGAAATTTGAATACCAGCTCGTTAGAATCGCAGTCGATGATATCATTTATGTAGAAAGCATGAAAGATTATGTAAAAGTATTCCGCCTCAGCGAAGACAAGCCTTTATTGTCACTGACAAGTATGAAATCACTGGAAGAAAAGCTTCCTGAAAATAAATTTATGCGCATTCACAGGTCTTATATTGTATCGCTTGATAAAATAAAATCTGCTACAAAAAACTCCGTCCAAATTGACAAAATCACCATTGCTGTCACTGACCAATACAAAGATAATTTCATGAAATTTTTCCAAGACTGGGCTTAAAAGTTTGGATTGTAAAAATTCCGTCGACGTTCTCCGCCTCTCTGTCGAATGTGCTGGCATATGTTCCTCTTAAGATGTTGCTTTGTACCGTAATCCAAACGAATTTATTGAAATAATTCTAATGGATTTGGAACTTAAAATATCTTGAAATGAAAAAAATCATCCTTATTACCGTAATGCTTTTTGCTGTTTTATCTGTAAAATCCCAAAATTTTACTGGAACGAACAGTTTAAAAGGAAAAATTTCTGGTACCGTAATCGATTCGATAACTCAGGCACCGGTAGATTATGCTTCGGTAAGCCTTTTCAAAATTAACTCAACGAAACCAGTAACAGGCGTTTTGACCGATGCTACCGGAAATTTCAAATTGAGTGAAGTTGAAGCTGGAACCTATACTGTCACCATTTCGTTTATTGGCTACAATGACAAAACTATTAAATCCGTAATTACAACAGATGCAAAACTGGATCTTGAGATTGGGAAAGTAATTCTAAGTCCGGAAACAAACACGTTGAAAGAAGTTGTTGTGGTTGGAAAAACGCAACAAGTAACAAACAAGATTGATAAAATTGTTTACAACGTAGAAAAAGATTTGACGGCAGGTGGCGGTAATGCTACAGATGTTTTGCAAAAAGTTCCTATGGTAAATGTGGATATTGACGGCAATGTATCCATTCGTGGAGATGCAAATGTACGTGTGCTTATCAACGGAAAACCATCGGGAGCAACTTCTGCCAACCTTGCGGATGTGTTGAAAACAATACCGGCTGACCAAATCAAAAATATCGAAGTGGTTACTTCGCCATCTGCAAAATACGATGCCGAAGGATCTGCCGGAATCATAAACATTATCACCAAACAAAAAAGTGTTTCAGGAGTAAGTGGCTCCGTAAGTGGTGGTATTGGCACGAGACAAAATAACCTTAATGCCAACATTAATTATAACAAAAATCGTTTTAGCCTTTCGGCAAATGTTGGATTCAATAATGGTTGGCCACAAGAATCCGATTCCGAATCGAATCAAATTTTGAACAACAGCACCGCCAACAGTTTACAGACAACCAAAGGTACTAATGAAGTGCAACGTAGTGGCGTAGTAGCATCTGTAACGGCAGGATATGATTTTAATGCTTTCAACAGTTTAAGCACAACCTTTAGATATAATGACGGAGGATTTGAACGAACAGGTACAAATGAAAATCAGTTTACTGATTATATGAATCCTTCAAATAGTACTGTTTATACGGGACAAAGCAGCGCAAAAAACTCTTTTGGAGGATTTGACTGGAATCTGAATTATGCCCATAAATTTGCAAAGGAAGGACACGAACTTACCTTTTCATCACAATGGAGTCACAATATAGTGGAGACTAATTATCAAAATATTTACTCTGGTTTTTATACCAATCAAAAAGCAAATAATGACGGAAATAATGATGAATACACGCTTCAATTGGATTACACCTTGCCGGTAACTGAAAAATTCAAACTAGAAGCTGGAGGTAAAACAATCATCAGAAAGATTTCGAGTGATTTTCAAAATTACGTTCCTAATGCACAAAATGCATTTATGTTTGACCCAATCAGTTCTAATTTATACAATTACGATCAGGATGTTGCGTCGCTTTATACAGTAGGAACGGTTACTTTACCCAAAGGTTTTACTGTAATGGCAGGTGCGCGTTTTGAAAACACAGCCATCAAAGGTGATCCTACAAATGCGCTGCAAACCGATTTAAGTCCATTCAAAATTAACTACGGGACATTTATTCCAAGTTTTACCGTACAGAAAGCATTGTCAGCATCGTCTTCTTTAAAATTGACGTACAGCAAACGTATTTCAAGACCAAGCTTTACCTACCTCAACCCATTTATTAATAAATCAAATATTCAAGCACAAACACAAGGAAATCCAACCCTTGATCCTGAAGTTTCACAAACTGTAGAATTTGGATATTCCACATTTTCGCAAAAGCGTACGCTGAATATTTCGGCCTATTATAGATATACATCAGACTTAATTGAAGGTATTGCAACACCTTTGTCAGATGAGACAGGAACAATCACTAATTATCAAAATATTGGAAACAATAAATCGTTTGGAATGAGTCTTTTCGGTTCTGTAAATCCATTTAAAATATTGACTTTACGTGGAAATTTTAATGCCTTTACCTACAAACCGGATCCAACAGGATTATATAACCTGGAACAATCTTCGAATGGTACATCGATACAATATTCTGCGTTCGTGAGTGGGACACTTCAATTTAAAAATGACATTTCTGCGGAAGCTTTTGTAATCCAAAATTCTTCTAAGAAAACGCTGCAAGGCACCAGTCCAGCTTTTAATTTAATGGTTTTTGGAGTTAAAAAACAATTGTGGAAAAAAACGGCATCCTTTGGATTGAACATGGTATCGCCATTCAAAAAGGATTTAGAATTTAAACAAAATTCAAGTGGACAAGGCTTCAGCCAAAGCAGTACTTTTAAATTTCCAATTCGTTCTTTTGGAGTTACATTCAGTTATAATTTTGGTTCAATGAATTTCACTGGCGCTAAAAAGAAAGGGGTTAATAATGATGACCTTAAAGAAGGAGATCAAAACAATCAAGGTGGTATGCCTGCCATAAAATAAGACTGTAGAAATAGAATACTATTCCAAAAGGTTTCAAGAGAGTATCTTGAAACCTTTTTTTATGCAAGGCTATTCAAACAAATAAAAAGAGTTATTTTTCTTTTATATTTTTAAAATTTCGATATTTACCTTATTAAAAATAAATTAATGATGATACGAAGAAGATTTATTGGTTCCGCAGCTTTATTTGGAGTTGCCGGTATTATGGGCTTTGCAATGCGTCCAAAGAAAAAATTCTTGTTGCACCATGTATTTTTTTGGTTAAAGAACCCACAATCAGAAGCTGATAGACAACAATTGATTACTGGTTTGAAAACTTTGGCGGGAATTCCAACGATTCGTCAAATTCACGTGGGCGTTTTAGCTTCGACCGAGAAACGGGAAGTTGTAGACACTTCTTGGGATGTTTCAGAGCTGATGTTTTTTGATGATGAGGCCGGACAAAAAATATATCAGGACCATCCTATTCATCAGGATTTTATAAAGAACTGTTCTCATTTATGGGAAAAAGTAGTGGTTTATGATGCTATAGATGTATAAATATTGAAGGTGTTGGCTATTGCCAACACAAGAAAAACACAACTAAAAAGGGTTTCAAGAAATAAATCTTGAAACCCTTTTTTATGCGCACTACTTTAGGTAACTACGGAATTAATCGATCCCTACGAAGCTGTTCAAACAAATCGTAAAAGGAATCTTCCGTTCTTTGAAAAACAGGAAATCCGAGTTTACGACTTTTAGACATATCTGTCATGACTTCAATTGGTCGCCCTAAGTCAAGATCAGTATGCCACGCAGAAGCCAATTTATTTAAATCAGACTCTTCAAGAGCATATTGAACGGCAATATTTTTCCAAACGGGAGCTTCCTGTTTCATTTGTTCTTCTAGTGGATGAATTGTGCCATCAAACCCTATTGCTTCAATCCCGAATGATGCCGCTATTTTTTTCCAAAGCCATTTCCAACGGAAAAAATCTCCATTTACTACATTGAATGCTTCGTTACGAGCCGCTTCTGTAGTGGAAGCCCATATTAAATGTTCTGCCAATACTCTGGCATCCGTAACATCTGAAAGTCCATTCCACTGTGCTGCCGAACCCGGCCACTGAAATGGCTTTCCTGTTTCTTTACAAATGCTGGCATATACCGCGAGCGTAGTGCCCAGATTCATTAAGTTGCCTACCGCTTTTCCTATAACCGTATGCGGGCGGTGAATGCTCCATGTAAAACCATCTCGCGCTGCAGCGGCATACACTTCATCTTCTTGGGCATAATAAAAATTCTCTATTTCAAGACGCGGTTGCTCTTCTCTAAGTGGTGTTTCAGGCAAAAATCCTTCTTTGGCGTAAGCCTCAAACGGCCCAAGATAATGTTTCAGTCCTGTAACAAGCGCTACGTGTTGCACTGAATTTTTAGGCGATAATGCTTCGAGAAGGTTTCTGACCATTAAGCTGTTCACACGTATGTTTTCGGCTTCAGAGTCCTGGCGCATCCAACTTGTAATGTAAATGTGTGTGGGAGAAATATCTTTTAAAGCTATTTTTAAATTCTCCAAATCCAAAAGATCTGCAGCAACTGGCTGAAGGTTTTCTATGTCTTTTCTTGGGTTTCTGGCTAAACCGAAAGTCGTCCAGCCTTTGGCAATAAGTTTTTCTGCGAGATTGCTACCCGTTATTCCGGTCGCTCCAACTACTAACGCTATATTTTCCATAATTCTATTTTAAAATTTTATGAAGTACAAAATTCGAAAACATTCAATGGATTATAAAGGACATACCTCACAGAAAATTTGTGACCTATATCACATCAATGTGACAAACGACTCAATGTTTCTCTTGAAATACCAAGATAAGATGCTATCAAAGTTTTAGGAATGCGGTGAATCAAATCTGGATATAACTGGATAAATTGCGTGTATCGTTCCTCTGAATTCTTACTCATCAGTGATAGAATTCGGTTTTGAAGCGCAATATTACCAGCGGTCATTTTTTGCAAAAAGAAGAATTCCATTTTCTGCAACTCGGCACACAGCTTTTCTCTGTTATCAAGAGTGATATAATAGGTTTGCGCGTCTTCTAAGCAGTCAATATTGAGTGTGGCATTCTGGTTATTATAAAAACCCTGATTATCCGTTATCCACCAATCTTCCATGGCAAATTGCAAAATATGGCTTTTACCTGATTTGTCTATATAAAAAGATTTCAACAGCCCTTTTACAACAAAATGAACATACGGAACAGGATTTTCCTGCTGAACAATGTATTGATGTTTTTTATACTTACCAACAGAAAAGTGAGAGAGCACCAATCGAAATTCATCATCGTTTAATGGTACAATTTTCTCAATTTGTCTTCTTAAAATTTCTTCCATACCTCCTTTTGTTATTACACGGATAAAAATACAATTAAAAAGGGACGATTAGGATCTATTACCAATCTTGAATACATAAATATAAACCCTTAAGGCTAATACAAAGAAAAATAACCCTAAATTTTAGTATCAATCTGGCATCTCAATTCTATTTTTGAAATATGAAGAAACGCTCTATCTCCAAATTATTTCGATTATTTTAGATTAGTACAGCTGCGAATCATGTGCATTGAGTAGCATCCATTTTTTATCGCTATTTAATTTAAAAGTACCAATATGTTCTTTGTTCCATTCGTTAGGACCAATTAACGAAAGAAAATTTACGCCTTCAGCATCTCTGTACAAATGATAGATTTCCCCAATAACGGGTTCAAATAAAAATTTAGCACTGTATACTAATTCGTTCCATTCGTATTCCTGCATCAGTTTTTCATATTGCAGTTTCAGTTCATTAAATTTATTGCCTAGCTCTTTATTCACATTATCAATTCCTCTGCTTTTCCAGGAAACCACGTCATCAACTCTAATCACCGGTGCTCCAACTCCAGTTGCATAAGGCAGAACATTGGCATTATATCCTGCTTCGACTGTGTATACAACATTATCTGGTTTTTTATTTTCCATTTACTTTTTCTTTTATTTTAAGATAATTAATTAACCTGAGTAATTAATTAATACCGACTAGTTTCATGTATAATTTTTTAAAGATGAATTCGAAATATTTATTCGTTCAAAAGTATTCTTTGATTCCCAAATTTTGCTCAAAACAAAAGCCGACTCACAAATTTTAAAAAACGATTATTTTGTTTAAACATAACGACGCAAAGTTAAACAAAAAAACATAAATACTCAACACAATTTGAACCTTAAAAGGCAATAATTAATTTCGTTTTTGCATCATATTGATGGGCCCAAAAAATATTTTTTCAATGTATTTAAATAACACAATTGTTTTTTACATTTGGAAACTACAAAACGCTATTAGACTGATAAATAAACCATCATTAAATCAAAAATTCTTCTTCTTACGTCTTTATTGTTACTACCTGTATCATTGAATGCGCAATCCAAATAGACTCAGTTTTGTTTAAAAATATATGTTTCAAAGTATTTTTTGTGCTTTTTATGATTTCATTGCGTATAATTGACACGTTGTTCATATGTTTGCAATCTATTTTAAAGAAAAACCACAACAATTCCATTTTATGAATAAAACTTTACTTGTAATTATTGCCACTCTTTTTTGCACCTTTGCTCATGCTCAATCTGCCAGTTTTGAGGCGAGTACTGGGGGATTCTCTTTTATTCCTGCTTTTACTTCTGAAGATCCGCATTTAATAATTAATGCTGGAACAAATGAAAACAAAAAGCTTTCGTTTCACCTATTATCCACGATACGATTAAGCAATCTAATTCCCAGAAGCGTCGTTTTTATCTCCCGATATAAAATAATTGACAAAAAATTAAAAGTAAACATAGGAGTTCATTTACCTGCATTACAAATTAGTGAAGATTATCTTGTGGATACATTCTTTGCCCAAGAATTAATCACGAGTTATGAATTGTCCAAAAGAGTTTCGATAGGCACGTTCTATTTGCATGGCAATGGGAAGAACAATGATTTTGAGGCTAATTTTTTAGCTTTTAACACTACTGTAAACAAAGGCAATTTTAGTTTTGTATCTCAATTATACGGTTTGGATTTAGATAATACGTATGGTGTTTCTGAAACGATTACATATAAAATAAATAAAAATATTGCTGCCAGAGGATTTGTGAATAAGACAATATCTGATGGCAAATTCAATTGGACTTTAGGACTTAGGTATAACTTGTAAATCAAAAGTATTTTCAAAAACGGACCACATTAGAGTTTTTGTTCTTCTAAATCAAATCCGTAAGAAGCAATACCTAAATTATTGTTTTACTAAAGCATTGTGTTTCAGCGAGACTTTATTTGTTATATTTGAAATAGCTATTGCATTTTTTTTCATCAAAATTTACTATTTCTATGAAACAAAACCACTTTTCCAAATGGTGCATTATTTTAGTGTCCTCAATAAGTTTACTGTCTTATGCTCAAAAAACAGAGAGTCACAATACATTAACTGACGAACAGAAGCAAGAAGGTTGGTCATTGCTTTTTGACGGAACAACTACAGCGGGTTGGCACATTTATAATCAGGAAAATATTAAGTCCGCTTGGGCGGTTATTGATGGGGAGTTAATTTGTGATCCCAATACCCAAAACGTCCAACGCGGCGACCTCGTTTCAGATAAAGCATATGATAATTATGATTTGACTTTTGAGTGGAAGATTACCAAAGGGGGAAATAGCGGTGTATTTATCAATGTTCAGGAAGCGGCCGAATTTCCTACAGCCTGGACTACTGGTCCTGAATACCAACTGTTGGATAATGCAAATGCCTCAAGCCATAATTTGAAAGATGGAAAGCGCTTATCCGGTTGTATTTATAGTTTGTCTCCATTAAAAAATAAAGTACAGTCGAAAAAATTTGGCGAATGGAATACTTCTCGAATTCTTCAACAAAATGGCCAAATTACATTTTGGTTAAATGGTGTATTAACGGGCCAGGAAGATATGAAGAGCGGTCGTTGGAAGGAATTGGTTGCAGAAAGTAATTTGGGAAAATTTCCGTCTTTTGGAAAAGCAACTAGCGGTAAAATTGCATTTCAGGATTGGGCAAATGGAGTATCTTTAAGAAATATCAAAATAAAAGAGTTGGAGTAAGCATTCATAATTATAGAAAATAATACGTAAAAGACTATCGGTACTGATGGTCTTTTTTGTTTTTGTCTCATAATCAAAATGCCTTTTACTTATTATAACCATCGTAAAACCTATATTTTTAGTTAGTTATAGCTATATTTTAACAATGTTTTTTTATATCATTGTGTTGATGTGACACATTATTTGTTATATTTGAAATCGTTTTCGTAAATTTAACGGAAACAGAAAAGAGTGTCAATTACAATTTTGCCTTTTAAAAACAAGATTAAAAAACATAAACCACTATAATTTAGCTATTTAATTACCAAAAACAAGAACCAAGATATGAAAAAAAGAATTGTATTACCTGCGTTACTTTTACTTGTTGGAACGCAAACGTATGCCCAAAAAAAATGGACAGAAACGCCTAAAGACTCCCATAACATTGTTCAAAACCAAGGTGGACAAACATTAGGATATTCTCCAAAATCAGGAATTAAAATCATACAAGCAGACGGCTTGGCTTTTAAAGACCTCAACAAAAATGGGAAATTAGATATTTATGAAGATTGGAGAAAACCGGTAGCGGAACGTGCCAAAGATCTTGCCTCTAAAATGACGGTAGAACAAATGGCCGGGTTAATGTTATACAGCAGGCATCAAGCTATTCCAGCTCAGGAAGCAGGAATGTTTACCGGAACCTATAATGAAAAACCATTTTCTAAAAGTGGTGCAAAATCATCTGATTTGTCTGATCAGCAAATTGCATTTTTAACCAAAGATAATTTACGCCATGTACTAATGACATCTGTTGAAAGTCCAATAGTTGCTGCAACATGGAATAATAATATACAAGCATTAGTGGAAGGTATTGGAATGGGAATTCCTTCCAACAACAGTTCTGACCCAAGAAATGGAGCTAATAAAGACGCCGAATACAACGCAGGTTCGGGTGGAGCTATATCACAATGGCCGGAAGAACTAGGATTAGCTGCTACTTTTGATGCCGCTATCACGGAACAATTTGGTGCAATTGCTGCCAAAGAATACAGAGCCATGGGAATCACCACAGCGCTATCGCCACAGATTGATTTGGCAACAGAACCAAGATGGAATCGTTTTGTGGGTACTTTTGGCGAAGACCCAAAACTCGCGACTGATATGGCAAGAGCGTATGTAGATGGGTTTCAAACATCACCAAAATCGATTAATGCGTATGAAGGATGGGGAAATCAAAGTGTCAATGCGATGATTAAGCACTGGCCAAGTGGTGGTCCGGAAGAAGGAGGTCGTGATGGACATTTTGCTTATGGAAAATTTGCAGTATATCCAGGAAATAATTTCGAAACCCATTTAAAACCCTTTACAGATGGTGCTTTTCAGTTAAAAGGAGCTACTAAAAAAGCCTCAGCAGTCATGCCGTATTACACTATTTCGTATGGTCAGGATAAAAAATACGGTGAGAATGTGGGTAATGGATTCAGTAAATACATTATTACAGATTTGTTAAGAGACAAATACGGGTATGATGGAGTCGTTTGTACCGATTGGTTAATTACTGCAGATGAAGGCGCTAAGCCAGATATCTTTTCAGGGAAATCTTGGGGTGTTGAAAAATTAAGTGTTGCCGAAAGACATTATAAAGTCCTAATGGC
Source organism: Flavobacterium sp. XS2P24 (assembly GCF_030010285.1). Lineage (NCBI taxonomy): Bacteria > Pseudomonadati > Bacteroidota > Flavobacteriia > Flavobacteriales > Flavobacteriaceae > Flavobacterium > Flavobacterium sp. XS2P24. Next base: position 239,877 of record NZ_JASCRU010000001.1, on the reverse strand, counting down.
GGGTGTAGATCAATTTGGCGGAAATAACGATATTAATCCAGTGCTGGAAGCATACCAAATGGGTATAAAAGAGCACGGAGAATCATTTATGCGCAAACGTTTTGAGCAATCAGCAGTTCGTTTGCTTTTGAATATTTTCAGAGTGGGATTGTTCGAAAACTCCTATTTAGATCCTAATGAGACCAAAGCTATTGTGGGAAAACCTGATTTTATGAAAGCAGGTTATGACGCGCAATTGAAGTCGGTTGTGATGATTAAAAACCAAAATAAAACGTTGCCAATTGCAAAAGGTAAGACGGTTTATATCCCGAAAAGAGTTACTCCGGCAGGAATCAACTTTTTTGGACAACCATCACCAGAAAAAATTGAATATCCGGTTAATCTAGAATTGATTAAAAAATATTATATGGTAACCGATGACCCAAATAAAGCGGATTTTGCTATCGTATTTATCAAAAGCCCGATAAGTGGCGGATACAGCAGAGCCGATAGAGAAGCTGGTGGAAATGGATATGTGCCCATTAGTTTGCAATTAAAAGACTATACCGCAGTCGATGCCAGAGCACAAAGTATTGCTGCCGGAGATCCTGTGATTGACCCAACGATTACCAACCGTTCGTATTTGAATAAAACGTCAAAATCAAATTCGTCCCCAGATTTAAACACCATTCTGGAAACGAAGAAAGCGATGAATGGAAAACCGGTATTGGTATCTGTGAATATTTCCAATCCGATGGTTTTTGGAGAATTTGAAAAAGAAGTCGATGCAATCGTGGGAGAATTTGGCGTACAAGTAGAAGCTTTATTGGATATTGTTTCGGGTAAAACAGAACCTTCCGGATTGTTGCCTTTACAAATGCCGTTGAATATGACTACCGTTGAAAAACAAATGGAAGACGTTCCTCACGACATGACACCCTATAAAGATGCTACTGGAAATGTGTATGATTTTGGTTTTGGATTAAACTGGAAAGGGGTAATCAAAGATGCCAGAACTGCAAAATACAGCGTCAAGAAATAAACAAATTATATTTAAACCACCTAGCTATTTAGGTGGTTTTTTTATGTCCAATTCCAAATTTGAATTTGAATTCTGACAATAAAAAAGAGTTCCAATCGCTTTGTTTTGTTAATTCTACGTAAAATTAAAGACTTATTTGTCTTTTTAAATCCGCTTTTACTACCTTTAAAAAAGATTTCTTTCTTTAAAAGATTAAAAATTATACTCATGAAAAAAATAATAATAGTCTCCCTCTCGATTCTTTCATTTCTCTCTTTCAGTTGCGAAGCACAAGTAAAGCCAAATGATATTTCTATAAAAGACGAGGTAAAAAATTATACCATTGAAATCGTAGCTTCAGATATTGCAATTCCGTGGGGAATGACTTGGTTGCCAGACGGAACAATGTTAGTTACTGAAAAAAGTGGTATTCTGTATCATATCAAAAACGGTATAAAAACCGAAATCAAAAATGTTCCAAAAGTATATTCTCGTGGACAAGGCGGATTGTTAGATATCGTTTTACATCCTGATTATGCTAAAAATGGTTGGATTTATATGACGTATGCTTCCGATGAAGGTGAAGGTACCGGCGGTAACACTAAACTTATTCGAGCAAAATTATTGGACGGAAGTCTGACACAAATCGAATCGCTTTACAAAGCCACTCCCAACACTACAAAAGGACAGCATTTTGGTTCCCGAATTGTTTTTGACAACGATGGTTATTTGTATTTCTCTGTTGGTGAGCGTGGCGAACATTTTGTAAATCCCCAAGACATTAAACGCGATGGTGGAAAAATATACCGTTTAAATGACGACGGAAGCATTCCTAAAGACAATCCGTTTGTCGGTCAGGCCGGAGCCAAAGAAGCGATTTACACCTACGGGAATCGCAATCCGCAAGGAATGGCAAAAAACCCCATAACAGGAGCAATTTGGGCACATGAACACGGTCCTCAAGGTGGCGATGAAATCAACATCATAAAAAAAGGAGTCAATTACGGATGGCCTATTGTTACTTATGGTATCGATTATGACGGAACAACCATTAGTAAAGAAAACGAAAAACCAGGTATTGAAAAACCCATTTATTATTGGTTACCTTCTATCGCTCCAAGCGGAATGACTTTTGTGACCGGTGATAAATATCCAGACTGGAAAGGACATTTGTTGGTTGGTTCTTTAAAATTCCAATATCTTGAATTGCTAAAATTGAAAGGCAATGAAGTTATAGGCAGACAAAAAATTGCAACCGATATTGGTCGTGTGCGTAATGTGGTGCAAGGTCCGGATGGCTATATTTATATGGGCGTTGAAGGAAAAGGAATACTCAAAATTATACCGAATTAAATTATGTTGACAACGAAATTATTTTTAGGATTTGGAATATTTATATTGGGAAGTTTCTCTTTCGAAAACCCATTTTCCCAAGACAACTATATTGAATTGAATAAAGAAACCGCTGTTGTTTCAAAACTTCAGTCACCGGGAAAAGAAATCTATGCTGATTTTTGCATGCAATGTCATGGTGCAAATGGCAAAGGAGATACTAAAAACTTCCCTCCTCTTGATGGTTCTGACTGGTTGAAAACCAAAAGAAATCAAAGTATTGCTGCTGTAAAATTTGGACAAAGTGGCGAAATTATTGTCAATAAAATAAAGTACAATAGCAGCATGCCAGCCATGGGACTTACGGATCAGGAAGTTGCTGATGTGATGAATTACATCATGACTTCTTGGAGCAATAAACAAACCAAAATCGTTACTGAGAAAGAAGTAGCAGCCATTAAAAAATAAAATTCAGGCTTAGGATTTCTATCTAAAAAACATACGATACCGAAAAACCACCATAAAAATTTACGGGATTTCCGGGGTAAAAATAACGTGGTGCAGCAGTGCCAAAACCAACTGCGTTAGGCAAAATATTAGCCGCATATTTGGTGTCCAATGCGTTATTGACCCCGGCATTCAGCTCTGTTTTTAGGATTTTAAGAATCGTAAAAACATACGTCGTTTTAATATCGAGCAACGAATAACGGTCGCTGTATTTTGTATTGGAATCATTTAACGGAATTTTACCCATGGTTCGGAAAGACGTGTTTACACTAAATCCATTTTTGGTATTTAAATCCACTCCAAAATTAAATTGCTTTTCGGGAACGCCTGTAAGTTGGTTTCCCGAATAATCAGCATCACCATCCAAGAATTCTTTGAATTTAAAATTATTCACCGCACCTGAAAAATAAGGCTTAATTTGAAGTTGGGTCAGTTCTAAAAGTGTATAATTAACCAAGAATTCTAAACCCGTATGCGAACTGCTGCCCGCATTAATCCCTACAAATTGATCATCGGCAGTGCGTCGTGCCACCAATAAATTTTCAATTTGTGTGGTGTAAAAAGTTACTTCGGTGTATACTTTATTTTTAAGCCAATTCCCTTTGAAGCCCAGTTCATAATTCCAACCTATTTCTGGTTTTAAATCGGTGTTTATTTGACCTTCGGGAGTCAATGTTTCTGCAACTGATGGAACCGAAAATCCTTTGCTGACGGATGTAAATATGTTTTTTCCATTGCTTATTTTATACGAGAAACCAACTCTTGGCGACCAAACATTTCCAAATGTAAACGGCATCTTTTTATCGCCAGAATTATTTTCGAAAACATCTTCTAACGAATATTTGGTTGTGTTTAATGCCACTCCGGTTTCCATATGTAGCTTTTCTGAAATCCAAAGTTCCATTTGTAAAAAGTAGTTGGTGTAATTCCGATTTTGTTTGATAGCGCTGAACTCGTCGCCTTTTATACTTCCTTGTCCCGGTTGCGATTGATATAAATTTTCAAAAAGCGAATACGCATACTTTTCCGTTAATAATTCGGTTCCCAAACTCAGTTCAAACGGCAAAGAAAACAATCGGTCTTTATAATTTACATTGGAACGAAAACCTGCTGCACTTGTTTTTTCATCCAAAATATCAAAAGGTCTGGGCTCATAAGCGTCTTTAAAATTAGAAAAAACACTAGTTTGCATGGACCATTTTTCAGAAAATTGATGGTCGTACCCTAATCCGAGCATGAATTTATCATACGACTCAAAACCTTGTGCCGCAGCCCAAGTAGCGGCTGCTTTCTCCGGATTATTTTTTAAATCCGTTTCATTGATAGAACTTGGGATATAAGCTTTCAATCGGGTGAAGGTTCCTAAAAATGACAAATCACCTTTGGAATTAATTTTTTGTTTGCCGTGGAGATTAAATGATTTTCTGTTGTAGGAACTATTGACTCTAAATCCATCGCTTTGTAAATCCGTATAACTTGTGAATACATTTGTTTTGGAATCGCTGTATCCAGCCGAAAGTCGGTTTTGCAACAACCCAAAACTTCCAAAAGTGACCGTAGATTTTCCAAATGATTCCAGCAAAGGAGTCTCTCTTGAAAACAGCTGAATCACTCCACCCAAACCGGAACCAAAACTGGTGGAATTTGGTCCTTTTATAATTTCTATTTTTTCGATTGAAGCCAAATCAATATCATCAATAGTAGTTTCGCCTTCACCGGAACTCAATGGAATCCCATCAAAATAGGCTTTTATTTTATTGGTTCCGTATTGAGATCGCGCGCCAATACCACGAATAGTAATCCTGTTGGTATTGAAAGCGCCTTGTTGCATCGTAACGCCAGGGATTTTGTTTAAAATTGGAGTCAATATAATTTCGTCACTTTTATTAATGTCAGCTGTAGTAATCACTGAAACGGAGGAAGCAACATTTTGAAGCACATTCTTGATAGGCGAACCTTTCAAAGTGATTTCTGAAAGTGCAATAGTATCTTTTTTTATTTGTCCAAAAATAGCAGTGGCACTGCATAAAAAAAGAAGAAAAGAAAGGAAATTTTTGAACAATTGTTTGGTATTTAGATGAGTGAAAACTTTTATAAAGTTAGCCTTTTCTTTGTATTTCCCAAAAGCTATTCTGAAATTCTGATAAAGGCAAATTGTCTTTTTATAAAAATTAAAAGCGAAACAATTAACCGAAGTACATTCCGTTTTAATATTAAACGGGAAGAAGATTAAAATTCAAGTCTGATAAATTAAAATCCGTAAATTATATAAAAAAAAGCCCCTTGAAACACTATTATAATTGATATCACACTTCTAAAATACTTTATCTTTACATTGAAAATAAATAGAATTAATTTATGAAAAAATCAGCTATTGCATTAATTGCACTTCCATTACTGCTTTTAACCATTTCCTGTGAAAAGGGAAAAGCGGCTGATGCTGCAAACAGTACAGAAAAATCAGATACCGTAAAAACGAATACAACAACAACAACAACCCTTGCCATTGATACTGTTGACTTCAACAAAAGAATGGTGGCATTAAGTAATAATGACACTACCGGCAGATGGCCTGTAAAAGCGCCCTATCCTTTGCCTGGCGCATTATTACCGTACAATAGAATTATTGCGTATTACGGAAATTTATATTCTACAAGAATGGGAATATTAGGAGAGCTTCCGCGAAAAGAAATGTTGGCAAAACTACAAGGAGAAGTAGCTAAATGGCAAGCAGCGGACTCTACTGTGAAAGCAATTCCTGCTTTACATTACATTGCTGTTACCGCCCAAGGTGCTCCGGGGAAAAATAATATGCACCGCATGCGAATGCCGTTTAAACAGATAGACACTATTATAAGTTGGGCTAAACCAATAAATGCTTTGGTTTTTTTAGATGTACAAGTTGGACACAGTACTGTTAAGGCCGAAGTGGAACAACTGGAACAATATCTTGCTCTACCGAATGTTCATCTAGGAATTGATCCTGAATTTTCGATGAAAAACGGAGAGCGTCCAGGTTCTAAAATCGGGTATTTTAATGCTGAAGATATTAATGATGCAATTGATATTTTGGCAAACATTGTGCGCAAAAATAAGTTGACTCCAAAAGTACTCGTAATACACCGCTTTACCCAAGGAATGGTTAAAAATTATAAAGCGATTAAAACCGTTCCTGAAGTTCAAATTGTAATGGATATGGATGGTTTTGGTAGTAAAATACTAAAAAAATCCACTTACTTGAGTTATATTTATAGAGAGCCCGTACAGTTTACTGGTTTTAAATTGTTCTATAAAAATGACAACAAAAAAGATTGGAAAATGTACAGCCCGGAAGAGTTAGTTAAATTTACTCCGAAACCAATTTACATTCAGTACCAATAATTACTATTTGATTTATGAAAAATATCTTATGTCTTATTTTTGGTGCATTTATAGTATTGGTCGGCTGTCAATCAGAACCTCGTAAAACAATCCCGGAAACACCACTTATTGCAGTGCCCCTAAAAAAAGTTGTGACCAAAAAAGTCATGGCAGATGCAGCGACTATTCTTTCGAAAAAAGAAGTACCCATTTTATGTTATCATAACATCAGAGATTTTAGTGCCAGTGCGAGCGGAAACATAAAAGTGTACACCGTAAAACCTTCAGCTTTTGCAGAACAAATGGAAGCTTTGGCCGATGCCGGTTACGAAACTATTTTGCCGGAACAATTGTATGACTACTTAGTCTATGACGGTCCATTGCCTGCAAAACCTATTATGATAACCTTTGACGACACCAGAGAAGAACAATTCAGCATTGGTGCAGCCGAAATGAGAAAATACGGTTTCAAAGGCGTGTTTTTTATCATGACCGTTTCTATTAACCGTCCCGGATATATGAGCAAAGAGCAAATTAAAAGCTTATCTGACAATGGACATCTTGTAGGCGCACACACTTGGGATCATCATATGGTCACAAAATACACCGGAGATGACTGGAATACGCAATTGGTAAAACCAAAAGCAAAATTGGAAGATATAATAGGAAAACCAGTTAAAGATTTTGCCTATCCGTTTGGTTTATGGAATACAGCGGCAATTCCTGAAATAAAAAAGAGCAATTATAAAATGGCTTATATCTTGTCTACCAAAAGGGATTCTATAGATCCATTGTACACCATCAGACGCATCATCGTTTCTGGAACTTGGTCTACTGAAGGGATGATGAAGGCTATAAATTCTTCCTTTAATAAAACAGAGTAATTGACAAACCAATATAATTTTAAAAATCAAAAGACACATTGGTTTCCTTAAATTAGGTTGGAAATGGCCTTTATAAAACCCATTAAACCGCCCTTATCCGTTAGTTATACGTATTTATAACTGGTCACCTTCCATAAAAAAGCACTATTTATTCCTTCGAATAAATAGTGCTTTTTTTATATAAAATAACCGTTTTATCTTGGTGATAACCAACCTTCGGGATTATTATAGGTTGTATTTTGAAGAATTAGGAATTTAATTACTGTTTTTCCTGTCTCGCCATTGGTTCTTACTTTTCCAATGCTTTGTTTAATGCTAACTTTATCACCTTTACTAACATTCACAGAACTCAAATTTTGATATACAGTGAAAAAATCCCCGTGTTGTATCATTACCGCTTTGTTTACAGGTGATAGAACAATAACACTAGTTACTTCTCCGCCAAAAACGGCTCTTGCGTTTGCGCCACGGTCTGTTGTAATTTCTACACCACTATTGTGAACCGTTATGGTATTGAATAACGGATGTGTTTGATTTCCATAACCAAGTGATATAAATCCTTTTTCCACAGGATAAGGCAACCTTCCTCTATTGGCTCTGAAATTATCTGCAATTATTTTAGCCTCTGGTGTTAATTCTATTTTTGATGATGAAACCGCAGCTTTTGAAACTGGAGCACTTGGATTTGCTTTTGCTTTTTCTAAAGCTGCTTTTCTATTGGCAGCCGCAATAGCTTCACGTATTAATTTATTGATCTGCCTGTCGATTGTTCTGTATTCCTGTTGTCTTTGCTTAATTTCTCGGGAAATCTTATTTTTGTCTTTTTTTATGGAATTGACTAGCTTTTGTTGCTCTTGCTTCTCTTTTTCTAATGCTAATCGCTCTTTTTCGTTCTCAGCTATCAGTTTTTGTTTCGCTTTTTTCTGAACATTTAATTTCTCGTTATAATCCGTAAGCTGATTGGATTTTGATTTTATTTCTTCGCCTTGCATTTTTCTGAAACCAGTATATTGTTTCATGTACTGCGCTCTTTTATACGCTTGCAAAAAATTCTCAGAAGACAATAAGAACATGGCACGACTTTCTTCGGAACGGCTTTTATATGATTTTACAATCATTTCAGCATAATCTTCCTTGAGTAAAGCCAATTCTTTTTTTAGCTTATTAATTTGCATTTGATTGATATACATATCATTTCCAAGCAATTTAGTTTGCTTTTCGGTAGTGTTTATCAATTTTTCTTTAAGCTTTATTTTAGTGCTTTGAATCACTATTACATTCACAGCAGATTTTTCTTTTTTCTTAACGGTTTGTAATAACCTTTCATTTTCTCTAATTTCTTTTTGAATTTGAGCTTTACGTTCTTCTAATTTTTCTTGTTGGGATTCCTGACTCCATAATAATGAAGTCATACAGATAAAGATTAGGCTAAGGAGAAATTTTGGCATATTAAAAAAATATTTTTGCTAATTTACTTAATTATAATTCTTTTGTACCCATTTGGAACACTATATGGAAAAGAAAGTTCTTCATTGAAAGTTACCGTGTTGTAATCCAGATTAATTTCGGTATTGCCTTTCTTCTGAAAAGTATTGATCAGAACACTTGTAGGCAACGTTGCCTCATTGTACACTTTACTGTCAGCATAAGCCACTTTAATCATTCGTTCTTCGGCAGTTTGTGTGATTTCTTGTTTTTGAACCAAAAAATTATCGGCATCTAAAAAGAACGATTTTTTCGTATTTGAATTCGAAGCATCATCTAATCGATACGTTTGTTCCAATAATGATTCAAGATATTTCCCTTTTGTCAAATCATCAATCGCTTGTCCCAATAACATGTTTTGAATTTTATTGTAATCCAAATCAGTTCCCAGCCATTGACTTAAACTGCTAAAATTCCCTTCAAAATAACTACCGTTTATCTTTTCATAATAGTTCACTGACTTTGGCGTAATCAATGCTTTCGCCATTGTAATTCCAAGAAAACGAATGCTTACCAAAATTTGTTCGTCCTTCTTAATCCTAATTTCGGCCGTAACATTTTGAGTTTGTTTGTTGTCAGCATAACGGGCGCTTGACTTAATATATAATGTAGAAAATTGATTTTTATTGTTGTAGTGATTTTCTATTATTTTTTTGGACGTCATATAACCCGTCGCCTCTGTTGTTGGCGCATTACTGGCCGCAACCGCAATGGCTTTCGATTTACAGGAAACCACAAAAAGAGCGAGTACTATTATTATTGCTATTTTTTTCATTATTTTTTTTCTTTTAATAATTGATTGGCTTTAGAAAAATACATTTCTTTTTTCTTGAAATCTCCTAAACCGTTGTATGCTTCTCCCAACTGAATGTTGAAATTTATTTCTAATGCTCTGTCCTCTACTAAATAATCCAAGCCCATTTCCAGCATATCCTTGGCTTTTTTAAATTGTTGCAATTGATTATTTGCCATCCCTGAATAGTAGTAAAACTTAGGCTGTGTTGGAAAAGTATCCACCATTGCGGAAGCTTTTTTGGCAACTAATTCAAATTGCTTTGTCTCTGTATACGTTTGAAGCAAAAGCAAATTGGTTTCGATATCATCTCCTGAACCGTTTTTCAATGCTTGCTCATAATACTTTGTCGCTTTTGCCCATTGCTTTTTTGCGTGGTAAAACTTCCCTATTTCCTTAGCGACATTAACCGCTGCGTCATTATCAAAATACGAAATCGCTTTTTCTAAATCAGCTGTGTATTGCGGATTTTTATCTGCAAAAATCAAAAACTCATTCAGTATTCTGTGCTTTATTTTAGCATCTATTTTGGTACTGGCCAAAACCACATTCATGGCGTTTATTGCTTTTGGTGCGTCATTAGTATCCAAATAATTTTTGAATAATGTTACTTGAGCCCATTCGGAATTTGGTAAAGCTTTTTCGAGTTTTTTGACAATTTCAAATGCTTTTTCTTCCTCATTATTTTTAGAATACAAAACAATCAAACTGATATAATTAGATTCTTCTTTGGGGTTCTTTTCAATTTGCTCTAACAAATTTGAAGCTTCCATATTCTGAAATTTACCTTCTGATAAAATCTGGCTTTTGTATAAATCCCTTCTGTCCGTTTTTCCAAATGTTTCGTTTAACTCGTTGATTAAATCCAAGGCTTTGTCAAACTGTTTGGTTCCCATATAAAGCGATGTCAAATCTTCTTTATACTTCTCATCAAATTCTATCAATTTATTGATAACCATTATTGCCTGGTTATAATCGCTCGTTTCATAACTCACATCATACATTCCCACCCAGAACCATTTGTTTTTTGGATCTATTTGTGTGGCTTTTTCAAATGAAGAATAGGCATTTTTATATTCCTTTAATGCTAAATAATTTTTCCCTAATTCATAATACACAGCGGCATCATTCGGTTTAATCTTGATGCATTTATCCAAAGCCACTACTGCTTTGTCATAATTTTCGATTCCTTTTTGAAGCAATGATTCATAAAAAAATTCCTGAAACTGATCTGCATCGAGCTTAATTTCTTCGGGTTCCGTTTGTGCCAATAGCAAAGCTGAATTGCATTGCAAAACCAGAAATAAAACTATTAAAGCGCTTTTTTTCATTCTATTTTTTTAATCCCGAATCTATCTTATATATACAAGAATTGAACCATTTTTTATTCTAAAACCGAATAGTCTCCAATACTGATGCTTGTAAAGTTACCATCAAAACTGGCATGATTCCCTATCATCGCATTATCCAAATTCGCGTTTTTTATGTTAGAGTGCGTTTGTACCAAACTGTTTTTAATACTGCTGTTTATTACATGACATCCTTTTCCTAAAGAAACATTAGGACCAACGGTTGCGTTTATCAACACTACATCTTCCCCAATATAACACGGCGGAATAATTGTGGAGTTCTCTAACTTGACATCAAAATCTACCAGATGTGTTCCGTCATTGTGCAAGAAACCTAACATCCTGGAATTTGTTTCTACCGTAACGTCTTTGTTTCCACAATCCATCCACTCGTCGACTGTTCCTGGTACAAATTTCATGCCTTTTGCCATCATTTGCTTGATTCCGTCGTTAATTTGATATTCTCCACCGTGAATAATATTATTATCTAATACTAATTGAAGTTCGTTTTTTAAAACGGCAACATCCTTAAAATAGTAAATTCCAATAACGGCAAGATCCGAAACAAAGGCCGCAGGTTTCTCTACCAGTTCTACAATTTCATTCGCTTCGTTTAGGTTTATCACACCAAAAGCCTCTGGATGATCTACTTGTTTTACCCAAATAACACTATCGGCATTTTGATCTAAATCGAAATCGGCACGTATTAACGTATCGGCATAAGCAATCACTGCTGGTCCGCTCAAAGAATCTTTGGCACACATAATCGCGTGACCTGTTCCTAAAGCTTCATTTTGATAATAAATAGTGCCTTTAGCGCCTAATTTTTGTGCGATAGCAATTAATTCTTCTTCTACTTTTTTACCAAAACTTTCGTGAATAATAAAGGCTACTTCTTCAATATCTTGATTCAACACGCCAGCAATATCTTCGACCAGACGGTGAACGATTGGTTTTCCAGCGATAGGAATTAATGGTTTAGGAATGGTTAATGTATGCGGGCGAAGACGTGAACCACGACCTGCCATTGGGACAATTATTTTCATTTTTATTGGTTATTTAACCGCAAAGTCGCGAAGTTTTTCGCAAAGTTCACGAAGATATTACTGTTTTATTTTAGCCACAGATTAAACGGATTAAACCGATTCCCACAGACTTTTAATTAATTTTATTACATGTTTCTTGACCGCTAAACTAGGACTGAACACTAAAAACTGAGTACTGAATACTTACTTCACTCCTGTACTTCCAAAACCACCTTCACCTCTGGAAGTCTCTGTTAGTTCCTGTACTTCAATCCACTCGGCACGTTCGTGTTTTGCTATGATAAGTTGTGCGATACGTTCCCCGTTTTCGATTACAAAATCTTCATTGGATAAATTTACTAAAATCACACCAATTTCACCACGATAATCTGCATCTACTGTTCCTGGAGAATTCAGGACTGTAATTCCTTTTTTGGCCGCCAGACCGCTTCTTGGACGCACTTGTGCTTCGTAACCTATGGGTAATTCTATGAAAAGACCTGTTTTTACAATGGTTCTTTCCAGTGGTTTAAGGGTTATTGATTCTGTTAAGTTTGCTCTTAAGTCCATTCCTGCCGATGCTATGGTTTCATAGTTTGGCAAGGCGTGTTGTGATTTGTTGATTATGTTTATTGTCATTGTTTTTTGTTTTGAAGGCATTGTAGGGACAAGTCGCGACTTATCCCTACTATATTCTAATTCTTTTTTCGGTTCAAAATTTTGATTAATAATTCTTTTTCGTTGTGGTATATGAAATACATGAACGCGAGTAATAATGTGATTCCGACATAATAATTTTCCCTGAAGCCATAAAATGAAACTGCCGAAAATCCTATTGAAATCAATAGATACATGACTATTTTGTTCGTATCATACGGAATGGGATAATATTTATTTCCAAAATAGTAGGAGATAAACATCATGCTTCCATAAGCCGCAATCGTGGCAATTGCTGAGCCGTAATAGCTCATTGTTGGGATTAGCAGGTAATTTAGCGCCAGTGTAATTATTGCGCCAATAATGGAAATATAAGCGCCAATATGGGTTTTGTCTATCAGTTTGTACCAAACGGAAAGATTGGTATAAATCCCAAGGAAAAAGTTAGCCAGAATGATCAATGGCACCACTTTCATGGCTTCCCAATACGACTCGTCCTGAATCATGATGTATTTTAAAACATCGGCAAAAACGATTACAGACAGTAAAATAAAAGAACCAAAAATGACAAAATACTTGGTAATCGTGGCATAAGTTTGAGGCGCATCCTGATTATCAGCGTGGCTAAAAAAGAAAGGCTCGATTCCCAATGTATAGGCCGTACGGTACAAAACCATGAACAAACCGAGTTTATAACACGCCGAATATACTCCTACTTCGGCATCTGCAATATTTGCAGGTAGTAATTTCCCCAATAAAATTTTATCGAACTGTTCGTTGATAGCAAATGCGATTCCGGCCACCATAATAGGCAAGCCATACCCCATCATTCGTTTCCAAAGTTTATAATCAAAATGCCATTTCAGCAAAAGGTAATTAGGGGAAAGTATTAAGAATGTAACTAAGCTCGCAACAATATTAGATACAAAAATATAGCCTATTTGAAAATCTTCTAAGTAAAAAGAACTTAAAAAACTATCTGGGTTGGATTGTGCAATTACTGGTAAATAACTTAAAAAGAAAAGGTTCAACACAAGATTGATTGCAACATTTCCAATTTTGATTATAGCATATTTTATGGGTTGTTGGTTGACTCTTAATTTTGAAAAAGGAACAATCACCAAGGCATCAAGGACTAAAATCCAGATGGTGTACGTAATGTACTGCGCATCAATTCCAGACCAAATGGCTAATTTATTTCGGAATAATAAGGCTAGAAATAAAAACGAAAGTGAAGTCCAAAAAAGGGAAACAGATGTTGTTTCCACAACCGATTTCTTATCTGTTTCTTTATTGTAAAACCTAAAGAAAGCAGTCTCAAATCCGTAAGCCAGAATTACATTAAAAAAGATTATCCAGGCAAAAATGATGGAAACCTTACCATATTCGGCTTTTGGAAGCAAATCTGTATATAATGGAACCAGTATAAAACTGAACATTCTTGGTATGACCGTAGCCAATCCATAAATGGCAGTCTGTTTAAAAAGATTTTTATATAATCCCAAAATGATGTGTCTATTACTATTTATAAAAACAAAAATAACGAATTCTTTGGTTTAATCATCTGAAGTGAATATTTGTTTTAGAACAGAAATACCACGACAAGAACTGATTCATTTTCCCCAAATTTATCTTAATGGCTTTTCTATGGGATTTATTATTTTGAAAAAATAGGTTTTATCATCTTTCTTGTATTCTAATACCGCTTCATTAGGTTTCAAATCAAATTTAGTCTTTTGAATTACCGGCGCTTTATTCCCATATTCTTTTGAAGGGTCTTTGTGCAGAATGAAATCATCCTTTTTATTTTCTTTGTAAAAATGGGCTGTAAAAGTATTTTTTACAATTCCTTTTATAGCTAATTCCTGATTTTGAAAATAGATTTTCTCCAGCTTAATGTTTGCCGCAAGCGATTTTTTGAATTCTATATAAAAATCAATTCCACTACTTTGCTTGCCGTCTACCCATTTCTGGTAAAAAGCAGATTGTATTTCTTGAGGAAATTCCGTTTGAAATTCTGGTTTCATGGCACAAAAAGTCAGGCTGATTGCAATAATAAATAAGGGAACGATTCTTTTATATCCTTTCATATTGTTCTATTTAACTTAATCCTTCTTCGTTTAAAATCTTAAGAAAGTGGAATCCTTTTGGGACATAACCTTGATTGTAATAGAAACGATGTGCCGTAAAATTCCCGGTAAAAGCGTCCAAAACAATCATTGTACAGCCGGTTTCTTTAGCCAAAACATCAACATAATCGGTCATCATTTTGCCCAAACCTTTGGAACGATGCTCTGGATGAACAATAAAATTATCAATCTCGATGTATTTTCCCGACCAAAGTTTTGTTCCTGACCAAAATCCGGAAACCGCCACACAAACCTCATTTTCAAAAACGGCTACCTGCTTGTAATTATGCGGAATCATTTCGACCAAATACGATTCATACTTTTCTACCGTAAATGTGGGATATAAAAACCGCATTACTTCAATGTTACTAAGCATTTCTTCTACTGTAGTCAGTTCTCTAATTTCTAATTTCATTCTTCCTAGTATTGTTTTAAACTATAAAATTAAACAAAAAAAGAGCCAACATCTGTTGGCTCTTAGAATATATTTTGAATCAATAATGTATTACCCATTCAATGCTTCCGCTCCACCAACAATCTCTAAGATTTCATTAGTAATGGCCGCTTGACGTGCTTTATTATAAGTCAGTTTCAATTGATTTCTCAACTCAGTTGCGTTATCAGTTGCTTTGTGCATGGCAGTCATACGCGCTCCGTGCTCTGAAGCAAATGAATCACGAATTCCTTTATACAATTGTGTTTTTAAAGATTTTGGAATCAAAGTCAACACGATTTCTTCTTTTGAAGGTTCAAAAATATAATCTCCAGTCGAAACTGTAAGATCAGATTTTATAGGTGCTAATGGCAAAAATTGTTCTGTTTGAACGATTTGTGTCGCAGCATTTTTAAATTGATTATAAATCAACTCAATTTTATCGTATTCACCTGAAACGAATTTCTCCGTCAATAGATCCGCAATTTTAGCTACATTATCAAAAGTCAAATCGTCAAAAACAGTACTTTGATTATCTACTACTGACAATGTTTTGCTCAAAACATCATTTCCTTTTTTACCAATAGCAAAAATATCAACTTGTTTTCCAGCATAAACTTCCGAACGGCTTTTAGCTTCTTTGATAACATTTGTATTAAATGCACCACACAAACCTCTATTTGAAGTTATGGCTACAACTAAAACTTTTTTAATCTCACGTTGTGTTGTAAACTCTCCACCTGCATCACCTTCAAGTGTAGCAGAAAGATTTTGCAATAATTCCGTTAATTTTTCGGCATAAGGGCGCATTGCTGTGATTGCATCTTGTGCTTTCTTTAGCTTTGCTGCAGAAACCATTTTCATTGCCGATGTAATTTGCATCGTAGATGAAACGGAAGTAATTCTATTACGGATTTCCTTTAAATTTGCCATTTTTTTGTAAGTATTAAGTAGTAATTGTTAAGTAATAAGTAATAAAGAAAACCTTACTACTTACTACTTAAAATTTAAAACTTTTTTAGTTATATTTTGCTGATAATTCTTTTGCTACAGTTTCGATTACATCAGTAATTTCGTCTGTTAATTTTCCTGCTTTCAAAGCATCAAGAGTTGCTCTGTGTTTGTTGTTCAAGAATTCCAAGAAATCTTTCTCAAATTCTCTTACTTTATTCACAGGAACATTTCTCAATAAGTTTTTAGAACCAGCATAGATAATCGCAACTTGATCTTCAACAGTATAAGGATCGTTCAAACCTTGTTTCAAGATTTCAACGTTTCTTTTTCCTTTTTCAATTACGTTTAAAGTAACAGCATCTAAATCAGAACCAAATTTAGCAAACGCTTCCAATTCACGGAATTGTGCTTGATCTAGTTTTAATGTACCAGCCACTTTTTTCATTGATTTAATTTGTGCATTTCCTCCAACACGAGATACCGAAATACCTACGTTAATTGCTGGACGAACCCCAGAGTTAAACAAATCTCCATCTAAGAAAATTTGACCATCTGTAATCGAAATTACGTTTGTTGGGATATATGCAGAAACGTCACCAGCTTGAGTTTCAATAATTGGCAAAGCAGTCAATGAACCACCACCTTTTACAATTGATTTGATAGAATCTGGCAAATCGTTCATGTTTTTAGCAATTCCATCATCTGCAATTACTTTACAAGCACGCTCTAATAATCTACTGTGTAAGTAGAAAACGTCTCCAGGATATGCTTCACGTCCCGGTGGTCTTCTTAATAAAAGAGAAACCTCACGATACGCAACAGCTTGTTTAGATAAATCATCATAAACAATTAAAGCCGGACGACCTGAATCTCTAAAATATTCTCCAATTGCAGCACCTGCGAAAGGAGCATACACTTGCATCGGAGCTGGATCAGAAGCATTAGCAGCAACAATAATAGTATACGCCATTGCACCTTTTTCTTCTAACATTTTAGCAATTCCTGCTACAGTTGACGCTTTTTGTCCAATTGCAACATATATACAGAATACTGGTTTACCAGCATCATAAAATTCTTTTTGATTTAAGATAGTATCGATACAAACAGTTGATTTACCTGTTTGACGGTCACCAATAACTAGCTCACGTTGTCCACGACCAACTGGAATCATAGCATCTACTGCTTTAATACCTGTTTGTAATGGTTCAGTAACTGGTTGACGGAAGATAACTCCAGGAGCTTTTCTTTCCAAAGGCATCTCATATAAATCTCCACCAATTGGTCCTTTTCCATCAATTGGAAAACCAAGGGTGTTTACTACACGACCTACCATTTGTTCTCCTACTTTAAGAGAAGCAATACGTTGTGTTCTTTTAGCAGTTGAACCTTCTTTGATTCCTGTAGATGGTCCTAAAAGTACCACACCCACATTGTCTTCTTCAAGATTCAAAACAATAGCTTCTAATCCATTGTCAAATTCAACTAACTCTCCATATTGAACATTAGAAAGCCCGTAAACACGAGCAATACCATCTCCAACTTGAAGTACTGTTCCTACTTCTTCTAGTGTAGCACCAGATTCAAAACCTTCTACTTGCTTTCTTAATATTGCTGAAATTTCAGCAGGTTTGATTTCCGCCATCTTAATTTATAATTTAGACACTTAAATGTGCAATAAAACTAATTACTTAACTCTCTTTTTAATACTTGTAATCTGTTGGCTACCGAAGCGTTGTATTGCTTGTCGCCTATTCTTAGAATAAATCCTCCAATGATTGAAGCATCTACTATATTTTCTATTGTGATTTTTTTATCCGAAAGGGTTGCAATTTTAGCCAAAACTTGTGCTTCTAATGCTGCATCCATAGCAATAGCTGTAGTAACCTGAGCTACTTCAACGCCATTCATAATATCAGATAATTTACTGTACTCTATTGCGATTGCTTCTAGAATTTCGAATCTTTTGTTTTCAAATAACAAATGAAACAACCCTTGAGTTACGCCATTGATACCTGCAAAAACTTCTAACAGTGCTTTCTCTTTTACCTCAACTTTAGTAGTTGGATTTTGAATAAAAGTACTCAATTCCAAATTACTGCTAATTATTGAAGCAATCAATTTCATGTCGTTATTTACAACTTCGGCAACACCTTTTGAGTTTGCTAAGTCTAGAATTGCTTTTGCATAACGAATTGCTGCTCTTGTACTTGCCATAATTGTTAGTTTAACTTTACGTCACCTAACATTTTCTCAACTAATTTAGTTTGAGCTTCTTTGTTAGATAATTCGTCTTTCAATATTTTTTCTGCGATACTCAATGATAAAGTTGAAACTTGTAATTTCAATTCTGCCATAGCTGCATTTTTTTCGCTTTCAATTGCTGCTTTCGCTTGCTCAATCATTTTCAATCCTTGAGCTTGCGCTTCATTTTTAGCATCAGCAACCATTTTCTCTTTCATTTCACGAGCATCTTTAAGCATGTTGTCACGCTCTAATCTTGCTTCTTGTAAAATACGTTGGTTGTCAGCTTGAAGATTTTGCATTTCTTTTCTAGCATTTTCAGCAGAAAGTAATGCATTTTTAATTCCTTCTTCTCTATCATTAACTGCATCAAGAATTGGTTTCCAAGCGAATTTTTTTAACAAGAGTATTAATCCAACAAATATTGCTATTTGCCAAATAAACAAACCAAACGAAAAATCATTTATTAACTTATCCATTATATCTAATTATAAATTTTAAAGTATGAATTGCTTTTAATCGCAATTTGTAATGTTTTAATTTTAAAAACAATAGTTACAACCAACCGTTGTAACTATTGTTTTTTAAGTTTTAATTACGATGCGAATAACGCAGCGAAACCAATACCTTCAATAAGTGCAGCTGCGATAAGCATAGCTGTTTGGATTTTTCCAGAAGCTTCTGGCTGGCGAGCGATAGCGTCCATTGCTGAACCACCAATTCTACCAATACCTAAACCTGCTCCGATAACAATCAATCCTGCTCCTACAATAGTTGGAATTTCCATAATATATATATTAAAAATTAAACATTCTTTTTTATGGTTTAATCGATGATTTGTTTATTCGTTGAAACGGTTAAACAAATTAACGACTAAACGGTTAACCTATTAATGATGAGCTTCGTCGTGATGATGCTCTTCGTTTCCTGCTCCAAAATAAAGTGCAGATAACATGGTGAAAATATACGCTTGTAAAAACGCAACTAATATTTCAAGGATAGAAAGTGCGAATGCCAATCCAAATGACAAAGTACTTCCAATCCAGCTTTTAAAGATAAACATTAAACCTATAATACTCATCAATACAACGTGTCCTGCTAAAATGTTAGCGTACAAACGTATCATTAATGAAAATGGTTTGATGATTGTTCCCAATAATTCAATTGGAGCCAAAATAAATTTCATTGGAGTTGGCACACCTGGCATCCAGAAAATATGTCCCCAGTAATTTTTATTAGCAGTAAAAGTTGTGATTAAATACGTCAACAAAGCTAGTGATGCTGTAATAGCAATATTTCCAGTTACGTTAAATCCTAGCGGAGTTAATCCTAATATATTTAAAAAGAAAATAAAGAAAAATATAGTCAATAAATAACTCATGTATTTTTTATATCCTTTTTCTCCAATGTTTGGAATGGCAATTTCGTCTCTTACATAAAGAACAAGCGGCTCAAAGAAACGACCAGCTCCTGAAGCAATACCTCCATTTTTAGAGTATGATTTTGCTAAACTTGTAAACAATACAAACATTAAGATTGCTATTCCTAAAATACCGATTACACTTTTTGTAATAGATAAATCTAGTGGAGTTGCATTTGTTGGGTGACCGTGCTCTTCTGTTAAAGTTCCAGAAGCATCCGTTTTGTATATTTTTTCGTGGTGTAATACGTAGAAGTTTCCATTGTGTTCAGCAACTTCTTCACCATGGTGAAATTTTGAAGAAGAAAATACTTGCAAACCATTGTCCCAAAGAATAATTGGCAATGAAAAACCATAATGCGCGCCTGTTTCTTCATTTGCTGAAAAGGTAAAATCATGCGCATCCAAAAGGTGATGATTAATAAATGCCTTAATTTTAGATTTTACATCTGTTGGTTCAGCATGAGCTCCTTCGGCTGCCTCATGGGCAACTTCTGTTTTTACTCTTACAGTATCCTGTTCAGGATTTGCAAAACTAATTAAAGGAAGACACGCTACTAAAGTCGCTAATATAAATCTAAGTGGTTTGTTTGAAATCACCATAACAGTTAATTATCTTAATTTATTACGTTTCTGAAATTTGGTGCAAATGTACATCTTTTATTAATATTCAAAAGAATATAAAAAATTATTTTTGATGGATCTGTTCCTTGAATAACATATTTATTGCTTTTCGTTTAATATACGTATTGTTAATATGGTTTCAATTGCTAAAAAGAGAATAAACATCATAAAAAAATTCTTTTTCTCTATTGCATTGTTTTGAGCTGTAACCTGCAATATAGGCTTTAAAATCAGATAACAAACAATCATTTTAATACTGGTACTCAAAAGAAATGACATACCCACATTATCAAAACTGCGCTCTTTGACTTTTAACAAAACTACAAATACCATAATAGACAAAACCAGAAATACCATATAAAGGGTTTCTATCGAATAATAAAAAGTCGCATCATTTATATCTAATAGATAAAAAGCAACTCGATGAACCACATAAGCCAATCCCGCAAGTGCCAATAAAGACAGAAGCGGTTTGTAATTTTTTAAATTCATTGTATTTATTTTTTGCCGCAACGGCACTAAGGCGCAAAGTTATTTTAATTTATTCGCCCATCCGGACGTTTACAACTCGTTTGTATTCCTTTTTCCTCTTGAAAAATTACTGCATTTTATTGATTTCGTTTACCTGTCGTATCACATTATACAAAGCCAGTGCAACGCCTACCATTACTAAAATTTTACTGTAATATACTTTTGGATGCGGATGACTCTCGTCTAACCAGTCTCCCAGATAGGAAAACAAAAAGATGATGGCCCCCATTTGAATCGGAATGTTAATCAGCGCAAGCCATTTATTCGCTCTTTTTTTGGGATTGTTGTCCATCGTTCTGGATTAGATTTTTTACATTAGTCTTCATTGTACAAGAAGCGCTAAAATCAGCTCCCGGCTCCACCGATAATTTTCCAGTGGTAACTTCTCCATGAATGCTGGCTTTTGATTTTACATTCAGCACTTCGGTTACTTGAATTTTTCCATCAAATTCCCCTTCAATATCTGCATTTTTACATACAATATCTCCGGTAACGCTTCCGGCCGGACCAATAACAATTTTCCCGCCAGACTGGAAATTACCTATCAAGTTTCCGTCTAATCTAAAATCAGCATGCGAAATAATATCACCTTTTATAGTAGTACCTTCAACAATTCTATTGGTTTTACCCAAAAGATCAGTGTATGATTTTTGCTTTTTATCAAACATATTTATGGGTTTTTTGGTGCTAAATAAGTGTCCATATTTTTCTTGATTTGAATCACTTTGTAGTTCTCACCCGAAACCACAATAGCAGGATCGACCAATTTATATTTTACATTATCCTTCAATACAAATACAATGTCTTTAGCATAAAGTTCTGATTTTATTCCGTGAATGGTGATGAAATTTTCTTTTTCAGTATAAATATCATAGGAATAATATAGTTTCTGAGGGCTTTCTGCAGCAACTAACATTTTGATTTTTTCCTCTATTGCTTTTGTATTTTTATCCTCTCGTGAACCTACTCGATATAAAATTTTCCAATTATTTGAGTTTGTTGTACTCAACTCCATTTTCTCTAAAAACGGAATCTGACTCGTCAGGATTTCTTGTGCATTTTTGCCTTCTTCGCTATTTGGATAATTATCCGCTACTACCTGCAATGCATTTTTGTAAGCTGTTACTCCTTTTAGTTTTCCAATGGCATTTGCTTTAAGCAGTTCAAATTTTGATACAATTTCATCTCCCGAAAACTGATTAATCAAAGCGTCTGAGTTCTCTAAAACCGAAACAAATTGTTCTTGTTGGTATAATTTATACCATTTAGTATAGGCACTTTCCGGTGTCTCATTTACTGAAGCCACACTGGAGCTTGTGTTGTTCATAATTTGTGCATAACGAGAATCCGGATATTGAGCCGATATTCTTTTTCTCATCGCTTCCGCTTTACTTGCATCCGTAATTTGATATAGTTTATACAAATTATACATCGATGGCAGCACCAGTTTTTCCTCTGGATTATTGTTTAATAATTGTTCCAGTTTAGCGATGGCCAAATTATTTTCTTTGAATTTTTCTTTATAAATAATTCCTAATTGGTAATACGCAAAATTACGTTCTTTACCTATGCTGTCTATCTCCGTTTGTGCTATGGGAAGTTGTTTCAAATAAAAATCTGTGGTGTATTGCTCCACGATTTTCTCTGCTGTTGAAACCTCTTCAACAGTTTCTTTATCATCATTCAACGGATCAGCCGAAGTTGAATTTACAGCGCTGGATGAGACTCTCCAATTACCATTCGGAGTTCTGTCGCCCCACGTTTTTTTGAATTCTATTTTTCCAAAAGCTACGGTTGTAGGATTATAAAAATAGAAAATATTACCTGCTTGTTGTGTGGAGACATTTGGAATAGCCGGCGGCATCAACGCCGATTTTTTGCCCGGTTTTCCCGGTTCCTGACTAGAAGCCGGATCAATAGAACTGGTTGTACTATTTCTTTCTATGTTTTCTTGTTTTTCTTTTCGTTTTTCTTCTAAAACTCTTTTGACTTCATCCTCTTCTTTTAATTTAACGATGTACTTTTCAAAATAAGCTATTTTACCGCTCTCATTTAATGAAACAACATTTAAAATACTGTCATTTCTTTTGGCAAGAGCCTCATACAAAATCACTTCATCCAGATTAGTTCTAATTTTTTTAATTTTATTATGCTCTCTGGTTTTGTCATTGAGTTTTACCAATGTACTGTCATAATATTTTGCAGCGGCAGGATATTCTGCATTTCTAAAATACATATTTCCTAAATTTCGGTAATTTGAAGCTACTAAATAGGAATCTTTTGAATCTGTTCTTAAGGATAAGTTGTAAAAATCTAATGCTTTCTTCTGGTCGTTTTTTTGATCATAAAACACCGCCATATGATGAAAAATTAAATCTTTATACGGTCTATTTTCTCTGTCTTTTGCCAGCTTATCAAATGTTTTTGTAAAGGAATTGAAATCCCCGTTTTGATAATCAAACAATTCTGCTTTTTTAGCATGCGCCTGAATGACAAATTTCCTGTCTGCTTTTCGGTTCATGTCAATCACTGATTGATACGAAGCTACAGCACTGTCCTTGTATCCTAATTGCTGATACAATTGTCCCAAAACAAAACGATATCGTGCTCTTTCCTGATTTACTTTGGTAAACTCTATGGCTAGTTTTAGTTTAGCAACTGCGCTGTCTTTTTCTTCTAAGTTCAAAAAAGACTCTGATAAAAGCGCATTTGCATCCGCAAAAACTTGTTTTTTTACTTCGTGATCTTCTAATAATTTACTTATGTTTTTTATTACCAAAGCGTCATTTCCTAAACGCATATTTGTTTTTTCACGCCAAATTTTAGCCTCATAAATCTTGCTGCTGTTGGGATATTTGTACAAAATATAATTGAATGCATCAAGTGCGGGAACGAATCGTTGGTCGTAATAACGGGATTTGCCAAGCATAAGATACGCTTCGTCAATTTGAGTGTTTTTCTCTCTTCCGCCAATGTTCATGGAATGTTTCTGGATGGCTTTGGTCGCTTTGGCTTCAGCCAATTCAAAATTTGTGTTTTTAGGTTTTGTTGTGGAAGTGAAGTCTTCTACAATTTGCATTTTTTCTATTGGCAGACGTTTCCAGAAATCGTCATCGCTGTTGGATTTTATTTCCTTGACTCCTTTGTCCAAACCTACTTGACCGTTGTATAAAATATTATATTTTGTACTTAAGGCGTGGGAATTTCTGGCCATAAAAGTATCTCTCTTAGTAGAACAAGCTACTAAAAAACCGAAGAATAAGAAGAAAAATAACTGTTTAAATCTATTGACTTTCAATGGAAAACGTTTTTATCAATTAACTTTTAAATATGCTTTTTAGTATACCGACTGGTAAAAATACGTTTCTTTTTGATATCGTGAAAATTATCAGGGTTTATTTGAGTCTGTTGTGCGCGTGAGGGATGTAACGGAAATCCTTTTTTATTCTTTTTTTTCAAGAATAAAAAGATTGAGAGTGAAAGCCCGACCCGGATTTTTTTTCCGGGTCACGCCCAAATTAAACTCTTATTGGCATTTGAAAGACTAAAAATAAACCGCGAATTAGCGGTTGAGTTATATTCTGTTTAAACCGCAAAAAACGCTTCTAGTTCCTTTAATGTTTCCTCAGAAGTTTGAATATCTTTGACCACTTCGCCTTTATGCAAAGCGACAATCCTGTCACTCACCTCAACGGTGTGCAACAAATCGTGGCTGGAAACCAGCACGGTAACATCCGGATTATCAGCTAAATCCTTGATGATTTTCTTTAATCGAAATTGTGTCGTTGGATCTAAATTAGCAAACGGTTCGTCCAGAATAATAACTTCCGGATTCCCGATTAATGTGGCGATGATGCCCACTTTTTTCTGATTTCCTTTGGATAAATCGCGTAAATATTTTTTGTTTTTAAGGATTTCGCCGTTGAAAAATTCTTCGTGTGTGGCCAATAAAGCATCGACATCGGCTTTATTTTGTCCGCGTAAATCGCCTATGAAATAAAAATATTCTTCGGGCGTTAAGTAGCCAATCAAGAAGCTTTCGTCCAGAAAGGAAGCCGTGAATGGTTTCCAGTTTTCGCTGGTGTTTACTTGTACCTCGGTGTTGACAATATTCCCTGTTGAAGGCTGGATTAAATCCAATAAAAGGCTGAAAAAAGTGGTTTTTCCGGCTCCGTTATTCCCCACTAATCCAAAGCTTTCGCCTTTTTTTATTTCTAAAGTATCTATTTTTAATACGGTTGTTCCGTTGTATGTTTTCGAAAGGTTGTTTACTTGTATCATTTTTGAAAAAGTTTATTCGGTTATTTGTTGATTTCGTTAATCGCTTGATTATCCTTTTTGTTTGTATGCAGCAATGGTCGCGTATTTCTCTGATTTGTAAATTTTCTCAATCAAGGAGAAAACTTTGTTTTTTAATGCAAATCCGATCACTCCCATCGACGCTACTAATGCTAATCCAACATTGGGATTGCCTAATTTAGCACCTAACCAATACATTAAAACGGGCAATCCTAATTGCGGCAGTGAAATTAGCATGGTTTTTACGTTGAATGCTTTTTTATCTCCAAAAGCGCCTTTACCGGAACTCAAATCGATTGGCGTTTTGGTATACGCGCCACCCAACAAGACCAAATGGGAATTGACTCCAATATTATAAATCGCACCTACAACAATGGTTAAATACACCTGCCATCCAAAATAGAGATAGAAAGAAGCTATTGTTGTGGTCACTATTGTAGCGATTACCATCAACCACCATTTAGAGCTCAAATAGCCTTTGTAAGGAATATTTTGCGTCATCATTAACGGATAATAGGCGCTGTCCCAGCTCGGTACAAATTGTCCGAAAGTGATTAAGAATCCTCCCGAAACGAAAATCCCTGCAAAAATGTGCATTACAGGATTATTGTACACTTCAATTGCATTGGTAAAGAAAAGAAAACCATAAAAAAGGAACATTATGCTCAGACCTACAGTGGTTTTTGAACGCTTGTTTCTTTTGATTAATTTAATGTCATTTTTCAAGAAAGTTCCAATGGTTCCAAATTGGTTCAACCAAGTCAACTCCTCCGTTTTGGCAACATCGTGTTTGTTTGACAATCCCGCATCCAGGTATAAATTCTTTTTGAAATACTGGAATGTGATATAATATATAGCGATTAAAGCCAAAACCGGAATGGCAAAAGCCCAATACGTATTGAAAATAGCATCAAAAAATGGCGCGGTATAATCCGTAACATTAAAGAATCCGTAATAGTGTAATCCTCCTAAAACGGCTGCTATTGCTAAGAAAATAGCAAATAAATTGTCTTTATTACTCAGTAGAATGTTTAGAAAATTATTGATAAATATTAAAGAAGACAGCGCGGCATACCAAAGCACCACTGACACTACATCATAACCTTCAATAATCAAAACAACACTAAACGGAATCAAGAAAAAACCATGCACCAAATTGAAGAAGGACAAAACGGTTTTTCCTAAAGAGAAATGAACAATTGTGGATTTTTTTATTGGGAAAATCAACATCGGACGAATGTTCATCACGGGGATTTTTTGCAACAGCAATCGGATGATTAAATCCATCAATACATAATAAATCATGAATTTGTTTACCGTTACAATTGGGTCTAAATTCATTTTCTTCAGAATATAAAATGCCCCGACTCCTAATGCTAAGAAAATTAAAATGAAATAAGCGGCCACGAAACCCATCAGGATTTTTAAAGCCAAATTAGTTGCGAAGGAAGCCGATCTAAAAAATGCTTTCCATTCGAGATAAAGAAATTTTTGAATCATAGTTTGGTTATTTTGGTTTTATAGTATGTAGTCAAAATAAGAAAACGTTACAAATTTTCTAATTTATATTCTGGGTAGGTTTGTTTTAAATAGGCTTCAGCCTTGGAAGGGATGACTCTGAATAAAATATAATTTAAAATTCCAAAAAGCACTATCATAAAACTTACGGAGAAAATCCAATAATCATTTAATAAATATCTTTCTGCACGACTGCTTATTTGAATAAAAAAATAAAACGGAACCGTAAAAGCTCCTGAGGAAACGCCATAATGGTTGATAATTTCTTCAAACAACCATTTCTTTTTATTGGTCTCTTTTTTTATCTTTTTGATTTTCTTATTCTTGTAAAATTCATGAAAAATAAATCCAAAATAAATAATACAAATACCTATTAAAATATAATCGTTGTAAATGCTTGTTTTCAGAATATTAAAAAGTAAAAGGGTCATTACTATCGTTAATAAAATTTTCGGCACTTTAAAAAACGTTTTAAAATGTTGAAACACTAACCGATTGTATTTTTTCCCTAGAGCAGTTTGCCGACTTTCTACCACATCCATAAATCCAAAAACGCCAAACTTCCTGAATTCTTTATGTAGAACTTCGTCAAAAGTAAGCTTGGGATTTTGTTTCCATTCGGTCTCTATGGCGTTAGCCAAATGATCAACTAATTCCGTTTGCAAATCGTAATATTCTACATAATGCTGCCGGGTAAAAAGGTAGAGTTGGTCTATTTGTTGAGGGGTTAGTTTCATAAGAAAAGATTATACAAATTTTAACTTTTTTACTATTTTATGGTGTTCAAAAGCCATCGTTAATTGAAAAATAGAATAAGTAAAGGGAAAACCTAATAAAAAGCAATTGATACAATTATGCCAAAAGGAATTATTGATATCAAAATTTTTTAATGGATTACTAATCATGTTAAACTGAAAAATAAATAAAAATAGTAACCAACCTCTGTAAAGAAACAACCGCCCGTAAGTTGTTTTTATTTTGGAATTCCATATTAAAAACATACTTATAGATGTGGCTAAAACCAATAGTAAACATGCTCCTCTCATTCCTAAACTAAGAATATTAAACGTCTGTTCCAACTGAATATTTGAAACAATAAGAGCTAAAACAAAACCAAAAACAAGAGCTGACAATAATATAATTACAGTCTGTCTTTTAGAATACGAAATGAGTTTATCCACTACAACTCTTGGTGCTTGAAAAAACACTCCTAACCAAGCACTACTTGAAGAAATTACTAATGAACTTTTCCATTTTTCAAAAACTGATTTGTAAACAAGTTCAAATGAAATTTCTTCATTACTCATTTTCTCCTCAATTTCTGAAGCAATGTGGTCTAATAATTCTAATTTGACATCTTGATAAACAAGACCATTTAAAATTAAGGTTTCTTCAATTTGAGCTATTTGTTCTATGGTTAATTTCATCTTCAAAAAATTAAAATTCTAATTTTGGACTTGGGCTCACTAAACTCTGCATGTTTCGAATAAAATCTTCTAGTTCTGAGAGTCGGTTTACGGTTTCTTTCTGCCCGCTTTCCGTGAGTTTGTAATATTTACGCATCCTATTATCCACTTTTTCAATTTCGACATCCAGCAAACCTTCGGCTTCCAGTTTATGCAAAGCCGGATATAAAGCGCCTTCGGTAATGTTGAGTTCGCCTTGGGTAATCACCTTTACTTTCTGCGTGATTTCATACCCGTACATCTTGCCGTTTTCTTCCAGCAATTTCATGATAATCGTATTCAGGCTTCCTTTGTATAGTTGTGAGTTTTTCATGATTCAATCGGTGCAAGTTTTGTGGTATTTCTTACTTTAAAAATCAAATATACATAAGAATCTTATACATAGCAATTTTAGGTATACAAATTTTCAATACTTTTGATTTTTAGAAACCTAATGTGTTTCCTATCTTTGTAAAAAAATAATCACATGCCATCTTTTTTAAAACTAATAATAAAAGAAGTAAAACGCGAAACCAAAGACGCTGTTTCCATACTTTTTAACGTACCTGAGGAATTAAAAGCGAATTATACTTTTGTTGCAGGTCAATATATCAATTTAAGATTAACCTTGGACGGCGAGGAAATTCGCCGCGCGTATTCTATTTGCTCGGCGCCTGACAGCGGAGAATTGCGTATTGCTGTGAAAGCTGTGAAAAACGGTGCTTTCTCTCAGTTTGCTAACACAAAACTCAAAGCTGGAGATGTTCTTGAAGTAGGAAAACCGGAAGGAAAATTTACTTTCGAACCACAAGTTGGCCGACAAAAAAACTACGTCGCTTTTGTAGCCGGAAGCGGAATCACACCAGTACTTTCCATCTTGAAATCAATATTAAAAAATGAACCTAAAAGTTCTTTTGTATTGGTTTACGGTAACAAATCTCCCGAAGAAACCATCTTTCATCAAGAATTACACGATTTGCAATTGCAATATGTGGGTCGCCTTTTTGTACATTATGTTTTCAGTCAAGCCAAAGCAGAAAATGCTTTGTTTGGGCGAATTGAAAAATCGACTGTGAATTTTGTTTTGAATAACAAACACAAAGAATTAGAATTTGATAAGTTCTATTTATGTGGACCGGAAGAAATGATCAATACTGTTTCTGGCGTTTTGAAAGAGCATAATATTAAAGAATCAGCCATAAAATTTGAATTATTTTCTTCTTCTACCAAAGAAAACAAAATAGAAAAATCATTAGAAGGACATTCTAAAATCACTATAATGGTAGATGATGAGGAAACGACTTTCGAAATGTCACAAAAACAAACTGTTCTTGATGCTGCTTTAAAACAAGGCATTGATGCTCCGTATTCTTGCCAAGGCGGAATCTGTAGCAGCTGTCTGGCTCGCGTTACCTCAGGAACTGCCGAAATGACTAAAAACTCTATTCTTACCGATAAAGAAATAGCAGATGGTTTGATTCTTACCTGTCAAGCGCATCCAACATCAGAAACTATTTATGTAGATTATGATGACGTTTAGGAAACTGTTTCATTTTTGGTAGCGGTGTTCAATTAAAAAAAAAAGAGTTTGCAATGTGCAAACTCTTTTTTTTAACTAAATGTTGTAAAAACATCTTGTGATATATAATTTAAGACTTAATTTTTCTAAATTCCTTAATGGTTCAAAAGAACTTTTTTTATTCTTAAAACTATTGTTTCTGGCAAAATAGTTCGCATCGCCTCATCATATCCTTCCACTTTTTTATTTCCATACACCGAAGTGGGTAGTTTTGGAAACTGATTCCTATCCGAAACCAACGCATTTTCTAAAGGCTGATTAAAGGGAGAAAATCCCGCATACGGATGCGTCGCGCCCCAAAGTGAAATGACTTTAACGCCCAACATAGCTGCTATATGCGCATTCCCGGAATCCATGGAAAGCATCACATCCAGATTACTGATGAGTTGCAATTCCTGTTGGAATTTAATTTTGCCCGCCATATTGATGACGTTTTCTTTATTAGCAGAAAACGAATCCAGGATTTCGATTTCCTTTTTTCCACCACCAAAAAGTAAAATTTTATAGTCTAAATTTTTCGATAATTGATTAATAACTTCCTGCATCAAATCCAACGGATATACTTTACAATCGTATTGCGCAAAAGGAGCGATACCTATCAGTTTTTTACTTTTTTCTCCAATTACCGCTAGAATTTCCGGACTCAAAACTGCTTTTTTAGGAAAAACTGTCCCGACACTTCGGGATGATAAATCAACCGTAAAACCGAGTTGTTCAAAAACTTTTACGTGTCTTTCAAACATTGTTGGCAGTTGCTTAAAAACTTTATTTTCGGGTTGCGTCAATGCTTTTTTTTCTGCTCTTCCCTTATCAACCGAAGCTGTTTTTTTTCCGCTTAAAGCAAAAAGGTTTCGGATGATTTTAGAGCGCAACACGTTGTGTAAATCGGCAAAAGCGTCAATATTTAAACCTTTTAAATCTTGGAACAAACGCAACAACCCCATAAATCCTTTGTGACGTTCTTTTTCATCGAAAGCAAAAAAAGTAATATTAGGAATCCCTTCAAAAAAAGGTTTGAAAAAAGGTCTGGAAATCATCGTGATTTTAATTTCCGGATGCTGGTTTACAAAAGTGCGTAAAACAGGAACCGTCATGGCGACATCTCCCATTGCGGAAAGTCTCATGACGGCTATATGTTTGATAGTAGTTGACAATACTGGGTATGCCAAAAATTACTTCTTGTTTTGGTACAAAACAGGATTCAAATCATCATCGTTGTACATTTTCATTTGTTTGTACACTTTCATGAATTTATCTCCATTTTCAATGTCTGTCAATAAATCATCGATAGCCAAAGACAAATCTGTTCTTTGTTCCAATAAAATATTCAACTTTGCTTGACATTTATCTCTATGATCTTGTGAAGCTTCGGCACGAGTAGCTTCTTCTTGCATGTGATAAATTTTCAATGCCAAAATAGACAATCTGTCAAAAGCCCAAGCCGGACTTTCTGAGTTGATTTTTGCATTCTCTTTTACTTTTACATGACTGTATTTTTGAAGAAAATAACTGTCAATATATTCCACCATATCTGTGCGTTCTTGATTAGAAGCATCGATTCTTCTTTTCAAAGTCAAAGCAGCAACAGGATCAATGTTTGGATCACGAATAATATCCTCAAAATGCCATTGAACGGTATCAATCCAGTTTTTGTGATACAACAAATGCTCAAATTTATCTTTTGGAAAAGGGTTATTAATCGGTTGGTCTACATTATCAAACTGATGATAATCTTTAATACTTTGTTCGAATACTGAATAAGCTAATTTTGAAAACATATCTTTATATTTTAAAGGACAAAGATACTTTTTTATACTTTTATAGATTATAAAAATATTTATAAGTTTAATAGCAAAAATAAAAACATGCAAATCCATTATTTATCAGAAGACAATAGCATCCTAAATCATTTTTTAGGACAAATACGAAATGTAAATGTTCACAATGACAGCATGCGTTTCCGAAGAAATATTGAACGAATTGGCGAAATAATGGCGTATGAATTAAGTAAAAAATTACACTACAAAAGTGTCGAAATCCAAACCCCATTAGGTATAAAAACAACAACTGAGATTAAGGATCAATTGGTTTTATGTTCCATTTTACGCGCTGGTTTACCCTTACATTTAGGGTTTTTGAATTATTTTGATAATGCCGAAAATGGTTTCGTATCCGCCTTTAGACACCATCCAAACAATGACGATTATTTTGATATTTTAGTGCAATACCAAGCTATTGCTGCTATAAATGAAAAAAACCTAATATTAGTAGATCCCATGCTTGCAACCGGTCAATCTATTGTTGCCGTTTTCAATAAATTAATGGAAAGAGGGACGCCAAAAGAAATTCACATTGCTGTTGTGATTGCCGCTCCGGAAGGTATTGCTTATCTTGAAAAACATTTACCGGAAAATTGTCATCTTTGGGTTGCTTCTTTAGACGAAAAACTCAATGAGCACAATTATATTGTACCAGGATTGGGAGATGCTGGAGATTTAGCGTACGGTGAAAAATTATAATTGGGAGAAAAAAGCAAAAAAACTGCAGGCAGTCAGCACATACATCACTAATTCCTGATTTAATTTTTCTTGAGGAATTTCAATATGACTGGTTGCCATCATGGCCAAAGGCGCAAATGTAAACAGTAACAAATCATTACTTTTATTAGCCGAAATGAGAAAAATCACAACTCCGATGAAGAAAGAGGCGATGATTTTTTTGAAAGAAGTATGCAACAATTGTGGCCTGTTTGATAATGTGGCAAACATAGAAACCAAGAAAAACAAAGCTACAGTGGCATAAATTGACAAAGCTCCGTTTTGATAATTATTTGTAAAATAGTCGATTTCAAAATTGATTTGTACACTTTTAATGATGTATTCAAGAACATCCAAATCGAAAACTGTTGCATAAATCATGAACAGAATTCCAACAATAAAAAAAGCGATAAAAGGCAATATCCAGTTTCTATAATCTCTAGAAACATGGAAAATTATGGATATAAAAACCAACAATATGAAAATTATACTCCAAAAATGAAATAGTGCCGCTAAAAAAACCCATGAAGAAGCATCAAATATTTTTTCTTTGGAGGCTTTCAGAGATTGCAATGAAATCAATCGGCGAAGCGCCAAAAGAATGAAGAAATTAGACAATATCAGGTTTAAATTATCTAATACTGAAGGAAAAAAAAGTAGAAACAAAAAGTAAAAAAAAACTGTGTAGCTACTGTCTTTACTCAATCCGTTTTTCTTAACAACAAAATTCGTGATAAAAACAGATGCCAATAAAACACAAAATAACATTCCCTTTTTTGAAATTAATACAAAGGAATTCATCCAGGATAAATCTTGAAATTGGTATATAGAAAAGAAAACCAGCATTAAAATTACGACCAATGAAAAATTTAATGGTGTAGATTTTCTAAAAACACTTGTTATCATAAGGATATTTTATACTTTTGTGTTCGTAAATATAATACTTGTTTAAAAAGTAAACCCTGCAAGTTCAAAAAGATTCTTCTAAATAAGAACTTTTAATTCCCAGAGTTCCTCAAAAACAATTAATAAAATTAATTTTATACATTATGAAAGCATTTTTCGAAGGAATACAATACTTATTTGTAAATATTTTATTTGCTCCTCTAGACTTTTTACGCTCATTAGAGCTATCATCATGGTTTGCTGCTAATACAATCAATTGGATTTTCATGATTATTTGTGCTTCGGCAATGGTATATTGGATCAAACAATTGAAAATTTTTGAAGACGCCGGAACAGAGAAGCAAGATACTACCGCTCACTCTTTCTTAAAATAAGAATTAAAAAAAAGTGAACGATAATTGGAAACTATTTTAAGTCGTTTCCAATATCTTTTCTAAAATACATCTTATCAAAATTTAGTTTATCTATGTTTTGGTAAGATTTTTTTATGGCCTCTTCGAAATTATTTCCATACGAAGTTACGGTTAAAACCCTTCCTCCGTTTGAGACTACATTTCCGTTATCGAGTTTGGTTCCTGCGTGAAAAACAATCGAATCTTCAATGTTTTCCAATCCTGAAATTACTTTTCCTTTTTCAAAATCTTCAGGATATCCGCCAGAAACAACCATAATTGTAGTGGCGCTTCTTTCGTCAATTTCCAGATTGATTTCGTCAAGTTTTTCATTGGCTACAGCCAAAAATAACTCCACTAAATCTGTTTTCAATCTCGGGATAACCACTTCGGTTTCCGGATCGCCCATTCTCACATTGTATTCAATTACGATTGGCTCGTTTTTCACATTAATCAATCCGATGAAAACAAATCCTTTGTACGGAATTCCGTCTTTCTGGAAACCATCAATAGTTGGTTTTACGATGCGTGTTTCTATTTTTTCCATCAAAACAGCATCAACATAAGGAACCGGAGAAACAGCTCCCATTCCGCCTGTATTTAATCCTGTGTCGCCTTCGCCAATGCGTTTGTAATCTTTAGCAGTTGGCAATATTTTGTAGTTTTTTCCATCGGTAAGAACAAAACAACTCAATTCTATTCCGTCAAGAAATTCTTCGATAACGACTTTTGAACTAGCATCACCAAATTTTTGATGCACCAACATGTTTCTTAATTCTTCTTTGGCTTCTGCCAAATCCTGAATAATCAAAACTCCTTTTCCTGCGGCTAAACCATCTGCTTTCAAAACATACGGAGGTTGTAATGTTTCCAGAAATTTACAGCCTTTTTCTACCGTTTCTGCAGTAAAACTATCGTAAGCGGCAGTTGGTATTTTATGTTTGATTAGAAATTCTTTGGCAAATTCTTTACTTCCCTCCAGTTGCGCACCAATTTTTGAAGGACCGATAACCGGAATATGACTTAATGCAGCATCGTTTAGAAAGAAATCATAAATCCCTTTTACCAAAGGATCTTCTGGTCCTACCACAACCATTGCTACTTTTTCCTGAATAACAAACGTTTTTATAGCTTCAAAATCAGTTGGGCTAATAGCAACATTAGTAGCTATTGAAGCCGTTCCAGCGTTTCCTGGCGCTACAAAAAGTGTGTCACAAAGCGGACTTTGAATCATTTTCCATGCAAAAGCATGCTCTCTTCCGCCCGAACCCAATAGTAAAATTGTCATGTGTAGTTGTGTTTAGTTGTGGTGCAAAAATAATTGCTTTTGA
Organism: Flavobacterium sp. XS2P24; assembly: GCF_030010285.1. NCBI lineage: Bacteria > Pseudomonadati > Bacteroidota > Flavobacteriia > Flavobacteriales > Flavobacteriaceae > Flavobacterium > Flavobacterium sp. XS2P24. Next base: position 205,146 of record NZ_JASCRU010000001.1, on the reverse strand, counting down.
ACTTAAAAAATAATTAATTTTCAAAAAGTTGTTGGTTCTCCGTCATTAGTTGTTGGTAAATATTATTTTTGGTGAAATATACCTTTAAAATGTTTCGACTATTCGACTTATCATTGCAGATAAATGGCTTCCAAATGAAGGAAGCTAAAGCCGAATTGCGGAAAATTGTAGCCTTTTCTGAAAAAGAACACGCCGTTTTCGTCGAAAATAAAAAATTGGAAATTGTCCATTTTCATTTGCAAAATAATGCTTTTTACAAAGATTTAGCAGGAACGACAACTTTTACAAACTGGGAAGATTTACCTGTTTTAAATAAACAAAACTTACAAAAACCATTATTGGATAGGCTTTCAAAAGGTTATTTTCCTAAAAACAGTTACATCAATAAAACATCTGGTTCCAGCGGAACTCCTTTTATTTTTGCCAAAGACAAGTACTGTCATGCGTTGACTTGGGCTTCAAACATATACCGATTTGGTTGGTATGGAATTGATTTTAATACTTCCTATCAAGCGCGTTTTTATGGAATTCCAATGGATTTCATAGGCAACCAAAAGGAACGTTTCAAGGATTTTTTGAGCCATCGGTTTCGGTTCTCTATTTTCGATTTATCGGATGAAGTTTTAGAAAAGATTCTGAAAAAATTTCAGAATAAAAAATTCGATTACATCAATGGTTATACAAGTTCGATTGTTTTGTTTGCTAAATTTTTACAAAAGAAAAATATCGTATTAACAACAATTTGTCCCACTTTGAAAGTATGCATGGTCACTTCTGAAATGCTTTTTGAGGAAGACAAAATCCTTTTAGAAAAACAATTTGGCATTCCTATTGTCAATGAATATGGTGCTTCGGAACTGGATTTGATTGCTTTTGAATCCCGAAGTGTCGGGACTAAAGACGAATGGCAAGTCAATTCAGAAACGTTGTTTGTAGAGATTTTGGATGATAATAATAAAGCGGTTCCAAATGGTACTTCTGGGCGTATCGTCATAACTTCTTTGTTCAATAAAGCGCATCCATTTATACGCTATGACATTGGCGATATTGGAATTCTAGATGAAAAAAGCACATTACAAAAACCGATTCTCAGAAAATTAATAGGCCGAAACAATGATGTTGCCATTTTACCTAGCGGGAAAAAATCACCTGGACTCACCTTTTATTATGTGACAAAAAGCATCATCGAAGACGACGGAAACGTAAAAGAATTTGTGATACAACAAACCAAAATAGATACTTTTGAAATTGAATATGTGAGCGATATCGAATTAAATTTGGCACAAATTAAAAAAATTGAAGAGGCGATAGCTTTATATTTAGAACCTCATTTAATCTTTAGCTTTACCCGGAAAAAATCTTTAGAAAGAAGTAACAGAGGCAAATTGAAGCAGTTTAAATCAATGATTTAACGTAACGTGGTTTTATGATTAATTGAGTGAATAAAAATCCTGTCATACAAAGTATCGAAACAACTAAATTAAAGCGGTGAAACGTTCTGTAAACGGCAAAATTGTGTTTTAGCAACTCATATTTGGATGCTGAAATTGAGTTTTCTCTGATTCTATAAAAAGCTAAACTTTCCGGGACGGGTTGCGCGGTTTTTATTTTTTTGAGAATTGTAAGCCAATGCACCCAATCCTGACGTTTACGAATAGAAGAAATAGGGATTTTCCCAAAGTAGTTTACCTCGTAGATTCCAGTTAAATTTCCAACATAATTGCAAAAAAACAACTGACGATAAGAAAGATTCCTTGGTGATTCTATTCTTCTATTGAGTGATTCTCCCGCTTCATTAATGCATTCGTAAAAGGAAAAAGTAAATGGTAGATTATTTTTTTTGAGAAAATCAATTTGTAGTTCTAACTTAGGCGGCTTCCACAAATCATCTGCGTCTAAAAAGGCTATATATTTCCCAGTTGCTTTCTCCAAAGCAGTATTTCTGGCAATTCCGGTTCCCGAGTTTACATCGAGTAGAAAAAGTTGAATTCTATTATCTTGACTGGAAATTTCTTTTATTATTGAAACCGTTTCATCGGAAGAGCAATCGTCTACGATAATCATTTCCCAGTTTTTGTAGGTTTGATTCTGTACGGACAAGATTGTTTTTGCAATAAATTTTTCACAATTAAAGGATGGCGTTATTATGGATACAAGAGGTTTTTCCATTCTAATAGGCTTTTTCTTCTCCTTTAAAAATATTGATAACCGTTTGGAAAATTATTTTTAAATCTAAAATTAAAGACCAATTTTCAATATAAAAAACATCAAATTTTATTCTGTTAATCATATCGGCTTCTGTCTCAATTTCACCACGAAAACCGCTCACCTGCGCTAATCCTGTAATTCCTGGTTTAACATAATGGCGTACCATATACTTTTTAACTTTATTCCCATAGGCTTTATTTTGAGCCCAAAGATGTGGCCGCGGGCCCACAACTGACATATCACCCAGTAAAACATTTAGAAATTGAGGCATTTCGTCTAAACTTGTTTTTCTCATAAACTTTCCTATTTTGGTAACACGAGGATCATTTTTTGAGGCTTCTTTTTCTGTTGTTTTGTTGATTTTCATAGAACGAAATTTATAACAGAAAAATTCATTTTCATCAATTCCGGGTCTTCCTTGTTTGAAAAAAACTGGTCCTCTGGATTCTAACTTTATTAGAATCGCCAATAATGGAATTAACCACGATAAGAGAACAACAACAATTATACTGGAAAAAACAATGTCAAAGACCCTTTTAAATACCATTGTAGCAGGCTCATTTAGCATGGTTTTTTTTAAAGAGAGTACTGGGAAAAACTCGTAGTAATCAATTTTCAAATTTTTTGAAAAAATCTCTTTTGTATCCGGTATGAATTTTATCGTTTTATTGTTTTCATCGGCAAAATCAATTAAATCTTTCAAATGCTCATTGGAAATTTCGTTTAGTGAGCAATAAATTTCATCTACACAATTTTCAATTACAAAAGGTTTCAAATCTGACAATTCCCCTTTAATATTTTGATTTGATTTCTTATCTGAAAAATAACCTAAAAAACGATAGCCATAATCTTTTCTAGCTTCAAAAAGATTTTTTAATTCTATGGCCTCAGGAGTATATCCAATTATGACAGCGTTTCTATAATTACTTCCAGTTATTATCCTATATTCTTTTAAATAGTAAAACAATAAAAATTTTGAAATAGTAATTAGTAACATCACTGAGGAGATAAACATGGCAATCACCACTCCGTTAAAAACAACTTGTTTTGAAAACGGAAAAAAAGCAATGGTTATTAAAAGAAACAGAACTCCTTGTTTAACTAATTTTGATATTATTTCAAGCGGAGTTGTAAAGCGATATATTCCGTAGAATCTTATAAAAAAAGCAACTATACTCCATCCAACTATCTGATAAACAAGAAAGTGCTCAATCTTAAAATTAAGGTCTTTGAAAAAGAAAAAACCAAGAATCAAAATAACGATTAGATCTATTGAAATACTAATGGGTCTAATGTATTTTGAATATCTTCCTGTTTGAGATGCAGTCATAATTAACGAATGTAACCTGTTTGGTTTTTTATCGGTTTTAAAAAAATTCCTGTTACTATTGAATTGAAATAGTTGCAGGTAATACCTGTTATTTCTGATAATTTTACTTTCACTTGCCAACATATCATCGTTTTTACTTTTGGTTAGCAGGTAAAAATTGTAAAATACAACGAACAGAAAAATGGATAAAATTCACTTTATTGGATTTACTGTTCGTTTGTTTTTTAACTCCTTGAAATAGCTACACAAAATTTAGTACAGTAAATATGTTACTATTTTTTTATTTTCTATTAAATTCAAAGTATATTAAAACTATACATTACAAATATTAAATAAATTCATTTACTTTATATAACTGGAAAAGTCTTTATGCTCTTCTTTAGAAAGTTCCTCTTTAGATAAGGATTTAAAATAGTTATAGGTGATTTTCATTCCTTCTGCACGACCTATTTTAGCTTCCCATCCAAGTAATTCTTTTGCCTTAGTAATGTCAGGCTGACGCTGTAAAGGATCATTTACCGGCAAAGGATGATATACTACTTTTTGATTGGTTCCTGTCAATTTTATAATTTCTTCCGCAAAGTCCTTGATGGTGATTTCATCTGGATTTCCAATATTAACCGGATACACATAATCAGAATGCAGTAATCTGAAAATACCTTCGACTTGGTCATCTACATAACAAAACGAACGGGTTTGCATTCCGTCCCCAAAAATGGTTAAGTCTTCCCCACGAATTGCCTGACCAATAAAAGCAGGAATTACGCGGCCATCATTAAGACGCATTCTTGGTCCGTAAGTATTGAAAATTCTAACAATTCTAGTTTCTACACCATGAAACGTATGATATGCCATAGTTATAGATTCCTGAAAACGTTTGGCTTCGTCATAAACACCTCTTGGTCCAATCGTGTTTACATTTCCATAGTATTCTTCCGTTTGTGGATGAACCAATGGATCTCCATATACTTCAGAAGTAGATGCAATAAGAATTCTGGCATTTTTTACTCTTGCCAAACCTAAAAGATTGTGCGTCCCAAGTGAACCCACTTTTAAGGTTTGTATCGGGATTTTTAAATAATCTATTGGACTTGCAGGCGAAGCAAAATGAAGGATATAATCTAGTTGACCCGGAACATGAACAAATTTTGTAATATCGTGATGATAAAATTCAAAATTCTCCAGTTGGAACAAATGTTCTATATTTTTTAAATCTCCCGTAATGAGATTATCCATTCCAATAACAAAATAGCCTTCTTTAATAAAACGGTCACAAAGATGTGATCCTAAAAATCCAGCTGCTCCGGTGATAAGTATTCTTTTCATGAGTCAATTTTACGAATGCAAGGTATAATAAACCGTTAATATTTTCATCAAAAAAAAAACATTTTTCAATGATATTTGAATTTACAACAAACCGTATTAATTCTAAAAATTCGTTTTTAAACCATTTTCAATATCCTCTTGAAATTGGCTCAAAACACTTTCAATAGAATATTTTTCAATTACAAATTTTCGTGCTTTACTTCCAATAATCTCAGACTGCTCTGGGTTCTCCATTAAATTTTTTAGAACTCTCATTATTTCATGAAGTTTTTCATCCCTATGAAAATAAAACCCTCCTTCGGAAATTTCGAGATTATATTTTACCTCTGAATATTCATTCCCGGTAACAATAGAGGGTTTTGCACTTGCCATCATTCCTAATATTTTTGATGGCATTACCGTATCAACAACTGTGTGTTTTTGAAAAAGCAGATGTAAATCTGCATTACATAACAAATCATTTAACTCTTCATAACGAACGGGTGGGTAGTATTTGCAATTTTGAAATTGTTTCAAACTCTCAATTACTTCTTTCCGTTTTGCTCCCTCGCCAATCAAATAAATCTGAACCTGCCTCATTTCTTGACAAGCACTTACAAAATCAATAAAAAAATCCCAATCTTGCTTGGCTCCAATATTTCCGGAATACAAAATATTAAACTTTGAAGTATCGAATAATACACTTGGCTTTGCCAGATCCGGATTTATCTTTGAATGGTCAATCCAATTAGGGAAAAAGTATTTTTTTGTATTTGATTTGGTTTCTAATTTGTTTAACATTCCATTGCTGATTGTACTCATGAAATCTGCTCGATTAAATATAAATCGCTCCATTCTAAAAATAACTTTAGATAAGAACCCTTTTTTATTCGAAATTCCAGTTTCGAAAGCAGCATCAAATTCAAAATCCTGAACGTGAATCCAAAGTTTACCTCCTCGAAATATTTTTATAAACCAGCCTAAAATTGCCGATATTGTAAAAGGCATCACAACTATGACAATATCATTTTTTTTTATTTTAAAAACATTAAAAAATGAACCCATAAAAAAATGAATCATTTGAAATATCCTCCCTTTGAATGTAGGGATTTGAGGAGTAAATTGTTTGAAACGAAAGATTTCCACACCATTGATAACTTCGGTGCTAAAAAGCCCATTTTTATCGTATTCTTGATATATTTTCCATTGCGGGTAGTAGGGCGTTGCCGCAATCACTTTAACCGTATTTTTTTGAGCTAAAAACTCAGCCATTCCTGTAGAATATAGCCCAATTCCACTATCTTCAGGGTAATAATGGTTACTGATTATTGTTATATTCATTTGCTCAATTTATTCCTTTTTTAAAGGAGTTCCTTTATACATTCCTTTTTCTAAAATGCTCTTAAATACAGATGATCTAGCTCCTACAATAACCTCATCAACTATTTCAACTCCAGGAGACACAAAAACATCTGCCGCTAACCAGCAGGAATCATGAATAAGTATTGGCTTTGCAAAGATTGGAAAGTCAGTTTTCGTATAATCATGAGAACCCGTACATAGATAACTTCTTTGCGAAATGACCGTATTGCTTCCTATTTTTATTTTGCCAAGTGTATACAAAACAACTTCATCTCCAATCCAGGAATAGTCTCCTATTTCCAGCTTCCAAGGATACGTTATTTGGCAAGACGGTCTCAAAATGACCTTTTTGCCAATTTTCGAACCAAAAAGCCTTAATAAAAATCGTCTCCAGCCATACATAAACTGAGGAGACGGTTTAAATAAAAAAAAGTAAACCAACCACCAGAGTTGTACTGTAAATGCATTTCTGCCTCTGAATCCCTCGGGAAGTTTAAACTCTTTTAGTTGATACATTGCAATAAAATTTTATTTGCGTTTTCAATAAACATCTCTTCGGTAAAATATGCATTGGCATATTGCATATTCAGCAGTCCTTTTTGTCGAATCTGATTTTGGTCATTGACTAATTCTTCTAATTTTTTTGCTAAATCTTCTACGCTTTCTTTTTCACAAAAGACAGCATTTTGTTCTTTACAAATATCTGTTATTCCGGCATGATTAGTTGTAAGTATTAAATTTCCCATCGCCATTGCCTCTAATATACTTATGGGTTGGCCTTCCATTTTGTAAAAGGTTGGCAAACAAAAAACATTACTCCAAAGCAGTAATTTCTGTTTTTCCTCCCCGTGTACCACTCCCACATAGTCAACTCCGTCTAAAGTATTAAAATAATCAGATAGATTATTTTCTTTAATCTTGTTGCCAGCAACTTTTAACTGAAAATTTATTCCTTTGTCTTTTAATTTTTTTACTGCTTCTAATAAAATATTAATCCCTTTTTCTTCTATTAAATTACTCAAAAATACAACTCTTAACTCTGAGTACTCTTTTTGTTGAATTAACTTTTCAGGAGGCAGAATTAATGATTCTTCAAAAAAATTATGCAATTCAAAAATAGATTCTTTTTTTAAAAAAGGTTCAAAATTATTGCGCAATGATTCGGACAAAACAATTCCATAATCAAACATTGAAATTAACTTGTGGAAAATGATTCTTTTTAATCCTTTCAATACATTATACTCATTGAGCAGATGATTTCCGTGTAAGTGAACCACTAATTTTTTTCTGGCAAGCTTAGCCAATATTATGAAAGGAAGATATTTTAAAACTCCAAAATAAGATTGACCTATGGTAATGTAAGTGATTTTTGAAAATAAAACTTTGCCAACAAGTAAATATATTTTTATAAAGTACAATTTTTTAAGACTAATTGTACCGTGTTTATGAGTAATGGTTTCAGAATATTCTGAATTAATAGTGTCAACTTTCCAATTTTTTTTACGCAATCCTTTAGAAATAACCTGATTCGCAATACTCACTCCAGATATTGGTGGCGGAAACGGACCTATAATTAAAATTTTATTTTGCATCAAAAGTTAAACAATTTCAATAGGTTTATTTGCTGGTTTAGTGAAAATATTAAAAACGAAAAACAGGAAAAAAAGCAATAATAAAATTCCGTATTTTCTTTCTATAATATTTTCAAAATTAAATATATACAGATAAAATAAAACAAGTACCAATAGAAAATTATTTTTATTTTTTAAAGCATGGATGAAAAGATAAATAAAAAAAAGCAAAAAACTCAATAAGCCAATCAAACCTGTTCCTAAAAGAATACTGAAATACTGATTGTGTGTATTATAATATTTTCCCAATTCAGGATATTGTGCGTCATAACATTCCTGCAAAACAGAAGGAACATCTCCAATTCCGTTTCCAATTAAAGTATTAGAGCTTTTAATTTTTTGAATTCCGCAATCCCAAACCGCAATTCGAACACTTGTGGAATTGTTTGGATTTACCTTTGAATAGGAAACCGGAATAATCATTTCTCGGAACCTTTTCTTAAAATCACTATTAAAAGCAAAAAGGGAAAAAATCAAAAAACAAGAAACCACTCCTACCGAAAATTTTATTTTTGAAGAAAGTCTTCCAAAAAATAACACCAAAAACAAAATCATAAAAAAACCAATAAAAGTAGCCCTTGCCCCAGTTAGAAAAAGTAAAACAACATTTACAACTATTAAAAAAGAGCATTTTTTTAAGTTTTCCCTGAAAATATATATACAAGACATTAAACCCAGAACTGAAGTAATCGAAAGGTAAATAGGATGCATATTAATCAAAGGGATTTCATCGAAAACCGTCCGGATTGTATTGTACGTTATTGGAATATTTTGATAATAAAAATACAAGCTAACGACAATTAAAAAAACAAAATTAGAGCCGTTAAAAATTAGTATCCAATTCTCTACAAACTTTCTTTCAAATCTTAATTCCATTTTTGAGAATACACAATACGAAAAAGCAAGATAAAGCAAAGGAAGGAATCCTTCTATTCGTTTTAATCCATAAGATAAATCTTTGGTATATAGCAAACTGAAAAGATTTACAACAAAAAATAGTCCAAATATTGTAAACGTTTTAGTGTCGATCTTTCTTTCTCTTATAAAAATAACAATCGAAAATAGTCCCAATAAAATAAATGGCAATTCCTTTATACTATTAGGCAACAGTATAAAAAAAGCTATAGAATATAAAATATAATTAAGAAAAGTTAATTCTTTTTTCATTTGAGACATAAGCTAATGTTATCCAAAATAATGGGCAGGTCCATAAATAAGAGGCAGCAGGAAAGGAATATAACATCCAACAAAATTGAAATACAATCAATGTTTTAAACAAGGATTGCTCTGATAAAATGATCGTAAATAAATACTTAAATAAATTATATATCAGAATCAAGAATAAACCAATTCCAATAACTCCATATCTAAAAATCAAGGCAAATGGTAATAAATGAATATTATGTATAGCTGTCTTTCCTAATAATGCAGAGTCAGCAACGCCAATGTCTTTAAAAGAAAAACCTTCAATCGTAGCTCCCATTCCTCCTCCAAATAAAAAATTAAAGGGATTTAAGCACCAATATGCTATTACCGCTTTAGCTTCATCAATTCGTTGGCTAAGAGATAATAATGCGGGAGAATTCCAATCTACATTGCCTTTTAACAATAAATACACTTGAACCAATCGGTCTTTTAAAGTAGAATTCTCCGGAAAATAATTAATTATGACTTTTAATACATCATCTAAAAAGAAAAAACAGAGTAATAGAAAAACTACAATAATTAGCAGAAAAACATTGATGTTTTTTTTTGAAAATCTTTTTTGTACAAAGGCAAAAAACAACACTAAAATAAAAACTAGTAATAACGCTCTGTTTGATTTAAGTATTTGAGAAAAGAAAGGCAGGGAATACAAAAACATCAGGCCGTAGTTTTTTCTATTATAATGATATAATGCATATACTAAAGTAAAAACTACTGTGAAAGAAGGTAAATCAATTTTTAAAACAAATGCTAATACTGAAAGAAATAAAATAGAGATAACAAAATAGTTTTCTTGCCGTAGCGTTAATTCAACTGTAATTTCATCCAGTAATTTTTGATTACTATAAAAAATTCGATACAAAAAATAGCCAAAAAGGATATAGATCATATCTGTAAAAAGATATAAAATAGAATTTCGGTGTACTATACCCACGAAAAAACCTAGGATAGTAAAGCTGACCCATACCAGAACTAAAAGATTTTCTGAGTTTGCTTTTAAACTGATTTTAAAAAAATTATTGAGGTAAAATTTGTTTTTAAAGAAGAATAAAAAGGTGAATAATAATGACATTAACCTAAGGTAAGGTATCATTTGGAATTGCTGAAGACCTAGTATTTTAAAAAAATAAAAAAAACCAGTCTCCACTAAACTTATAAATAATATAAATTCAAATAGGACTGGTAAAGATGTTTTTCTAAAATATAGTTTCATCAAATAAAAATAAAATGGTTTTATTGTTTATCTGAATAGTATATTTTTAATTTAGGTCTTAAACTTGCATCACTATTATTACTTGACGCTAAGAGAACTAAAGAACTACTGTTTTCATTTATCAACTTTAATAAAAACCCATAACTATTGTCTTTATCATCAGAAATATCTTGAACTAATCTTGTGACATTAATTCTGTTTGGATCTTTGTTAAGCTTAGTTTTATCAGTGAAAATCTGGTTATCATCTGTTGTAACAGGTGCGTTTGCCCAATTCACTTCGGTTTCGTCCCAAGGAGAAATTATACGTTGAATAACGAAGCCATTTTCACCATAACTCTCTTTTCCAATTACCGATTTTGCATTAAATTTTAATTGTAAAAAAGCGCTATCAATTTTTATATTGGCCGGAATTTCCTTGAAATTTAAAACCACCCTATTAACATTTATTGAATCTCCTTGTTTTGAGGAATATAAATGGATGTTTTCCTCTTCAGAAAAATTTTGATACGGTAAAAATTTACAAATTAAAGCATCTTCTATGTTACCATTTTTTGCTTCTAATACTATTTCCTTTGAGTTCTTTGAACAAGAAGCCAAAAACAAAGAAAAAAGCCCTAAAGCAACTAAGTTATTTATTCTCATTTTTATACTTTTTTTCAAAATTAACTTTTTTAATCACTTTCATAGTACTATTTAAATTATTTTAAATTTAAAATTATAGTAGAATCTAATTAATAATTGGATAAAATCTGCCAAAACCCGAATTAGAATAACATTTAAAAAATTCAATTGATCAGTAGTTTTTAATACAATCAGTAAGGAAACAAAGACCATTGCTGACACTATCAAAGACCAATTGTATTGCTTATAATATCCCTTTGCTACAAGAATACAATTTCCAACGACTATTGTTAAACTAACAATAGGAATTAAAATCAAAACCAAATCAAGGACATAACTGTATTTATACATTTCGACTCCTCCAAAAATCACAATTACATTTTCAGAAAAAACATATAATAAAATAGCGATAGCCGTACTGATAATAAAAGTTGCAACTGTAATCTTTCTAAGTACACTTTTCCTTACTCCCCTAATTATAACTGGGAAAAGTGCCTGCTGCAAAACCTCAAAAGGAATAATGAAAACAAAGACAATTTTAATAGCGATATCAAAACCTGCAACTTGACCTTTTGTAAATAAATAACCTATCAAAAATACGGTCCCCAGATTAAACAAAAAAGTAGAAAATTTGCCTATAAAAAAGAGATATCCTTCTTTTAAATAGTTTTTTATTAAATCAAAAGTAACCGCAACAAATTTAAAACTTGCTTCTTTTTTCATCATTAAAAACCCCAAAAAGCCCCAAATGATATTTGTAAACACCAAAAACAAAATATACAAATGAATATCAGTACTATTTTTTATAAAGAAAAAGGTTAGTAAAACTAAGATTAGTTTAGAGAAAAAGGTGATAATGGTAATGGTTTTCATTTTCTCAATACCTTGAAAAAACCAAATGGGAGTCAACACTTCACCGATTCCCATGACCAACATCAAAAAAATTAAATTAATAACGGTGTTGATTTCTGTATTAAAAGTCAGTGGAATCAATAAAACAAAGGAAATGAGAAGTAGTATTCCTTTGATATAATATATGGCAGAAATTGCTTCGTTCAGCTTTTTAGGATTGTTCTTGTTTTCGACTACATATTTAGCCGCATACAAATCAAACCCAAAATTGATTAACATTATAAAATATTGAACAATTGAATCTATCCATGTTAATGTTCCATATCCATTTTCTCCCAAAACCCTAATCAAGTAACCCACCAGAATATACTTAGAACCAATATTCAAAAACTTCATTACGCCAATGTAAAAAAAGTTAGATATCATATTTAATCTTGTTCTACTTATATTCATTGATATCCTATGTATTGATCCTATTTTGCACTTTTAAATATATTAAACACTACCTTAAACTCTACTTTATCAAGTTTGCTTTTACAGACTGCTTTCTATAAAAAGCGATAAAAAAACGAATAAAAATGAAAATACAAACAAATAAAATTGGCAAAATAAATTTTAATTTTCCATTTATAGAAGTGGTATTTTCAATATTCAATATTGAACTATTTTCCTTTACAATGCTATTTAATCCTACCAAATCAACTCTAAGAAATCCTTGTTCATTAATCAAAGACTCCTTTGTTTTAATGATATCATTCAATTGGGTATTTTCATTATAATAAACAAGATTATTACTTTTTGCCCCTTTTGCTGTATTCGAAAAACCACTTAAAACCCCATTTATCTGTGCTATAATAGTGTCATTTTGAATCATCTTTAACTGAACATTATTAACCATTTCTTTCTGTACTTTTGAATAATACTCCGATTCATTTAAAAAATGTAATATCGGTTCAATTGTAGATTTTTCAGTTGTTATATGTTTCGTTTGGAAATAAATCGTGTGAAATTTATAATTCTTACTAGTCAAATTTTCTTCAAGGACTTTTTTTATATCACCATCTTCAGCCATCAACTTGATTAATTCAAAGTTCTCAGTCTTGTTTTCAATGAATTTATAAACATCTGTTATTGGTTTGATTTCAATTTTTAGTATTTCTTTAGGCTTTTTTACACCTAGAACTTCTTTTATAAAAATCGTATCTCCTTCTTGAATTTTTGATTCAATCAAGTCAATTTTTGAATATAAATAATCCGTGCTTCCAAAATTTGGAGTCACTGTAATTTGATGATTATAGATTTTTTTTGTCACATCTAAATAAAACCCTACTCCAACTCCAATTACCAAAAAAATCAAAATTACAATAGCATTTTTTACAAAAAACTGAATACATCTAAACAAAAAGGTGTTAATCAATTCAAATAATCTTCCTATTTTTTTAGAAATTTGTGTCAAATCAATCTCCTGATCTTCTTGGTTATTGGGTTGGTTTTTGTTCATCCTATATTTTTATTTTACGTTGAAAATTTGTTCCAATATCTTTATTGTAATCAAATAAGTAGGTTTTACTCCCGTAGTACCTAGTCCGCCTGAAGCTAATGTGCTTCCTGTTTCCAAAGGATTATCAGAGGCATAATACGCATATCTTACCTTCACATCATGTGGAACACTCTTTCTGATTTTTGAAGCAGATTGAATCGCTTTTTGGTAATAAGAACCTTCCATTTCCAATCCTATAACTCCCCAAGTTGATTCATGGAAAAATTTCAATAAATCTCTGTTTTGTAATGAAGTCCCCAAAACGGTGACCATTGGTCCGGCAAAAACAGCAATATCAATTCCTTCAAACATATCAGCAGTCAATTCATTTTCGAAAAAATAATTATCTGCTGTTCCTTCATTGATGTGTGCATTCGGAATCATAATGTCTCCTTTTCCGCCTTCCAGAATTCCCGCTTTTCCCATGATAGAAACTGATTCTACATTAAGCAAAGTGGCTTTTTTATACGGTTTTAATAACTCATCAATGGTTTCATAAGCTTGCTCCCCAAAAGCATAGTCCATAACAATCAGCACTGGTTTTTTATCTCCGGTATTTGCCTTTGGAAACGATGTTTTGGACCAGTCAATTTTGGCTGTATCAAAAATCTGTACGTCTATATTTGTTCCGGAAGTATCCAGTAACGAAATCATTCCGTGTTTCAAAGCTACTGCTGAAACCTGATTGCGAACTTCGTTCGCACCCGATTTGCTTAATTCTTCATAAATAAAGAAATCAGACTTGTCTTTAAACCTCGTTTTTAAAACCTCAGTGGCAAAAATAGAGTTCATCACACTGTGCATGTTCGCACTAATCACGTGAATTGGTCGGTCCAAAAGTTGGTTTTCTTTCAAAACCTCCTTAATGTTAGTGGCCCAAATTTCACCGTGAATATGATGTCCCAATCGTTCCCTCAAAATAGGACTGAAAGTTATGGTTCTCTTATTATCGTCAACTATTTCTTCAATCGCCAGTTTTCCCAACCAAAAAATAACGTGCAAAAATCGATCTGGCGCCGCGGTTGAACCAAATGCATCATAAATATCCAACACTTCCTCAAATGTCCTTCCCAGAATATTCGCAGCATGTGAAATGGCTTTTTCTTTTTCTACCTGTGTCAGCTTTTTCTTTTGAGAAACGGCTTGTTCCAGTTTGAACCAATCGCGGGAAACTTCGCCGGCATCATCCAGTAAAACTCTATTTCTAATTTTGTGGGATTCGATGAAAATAAACGTCAAATGCGTCAAAATATCATAAATATCTGAACGTCCGCGGGTGATTTCCACGTTCATTTGTTCTTCGTCAATACGGTAACAATTGCGTCGTCTTTTTGGTGGAACAATCGCTTGAAAATGAGATTTTGAATACCCTTCTTCCGAAGTTAAATTGATGAATCTACATTCTTCAATTCCTACCGGAAGACGCTCTATAACATACAAAAGTCCATTTAATTCTACTTTTTCATCTGCAATATTTCCATATATTTCTGGGCTTAATGCCAATAATGCTTCTCTCAATGTATCTCCGGAAACTCCCATTGGCTTATAAAATCCTCTATTGAAAAGATGACGCATGGTGATGTACATTTTTTCAATTGCTGCCGATGATTCTTGCGCTCTGGAGCGTGATATATTTTTAGTCTCTTTCATTTTCTAATTATTTTCTAACCTTCAAAGGTAACTCTTTTATTTATTTTTTAATAAATCTACTATATTTCTGTCATTAGAGAGTCTCGGAATTTTATTTTGTCCTCCCAGTTTGCCTATCGATTTCATATAATCCTGAAACCCATTTTTAGCCACTTTGGTGACAACCACTTTACGCAACACTTTGCCCACAATCAAATCGTCATAATACACATTTTGTTTGCGCATGGCGGTATCTATCGCTTCCGCAAAAAATACGCTGTCTTCCGGTTCGTTCTCAAATTCGATGAACCATTCATGATACGGCAATCCTTCTGCCGGCGTGATTTGTGGCGCAACGGTAAATTCATTGATGCGAATATCCGTTCCAATAATTGCTTCCTGCAACGCACTTTCCACTTCCTTGCCAATCACATGTTCTCCAAAAGCCGAAATATAATGTTTGATTCTTCCGGATACTATAACTCTGTAAGGTTTTAAACTGGTAAACTGAACGGTATCTCCAATGTTGTATCCCCAAAGTCCCGCATTGGTAGAAATAATCAGGACATAATTCACACCCAGTTCTACTTCGCCAATCGTATAACGTCTTGGTCCCGTCCCGAAACTTCGGGATTCGGGATCAGTGTAGAATTCGTCACTTTTTATAAATTCATAGAAAATTCCGGAGTTCAAAAGCAGTAACATTCCCTTTTCTTTTTGCGAATCCTGATAGGCAAAAAAGCCTTCCGAAGCCGGAAATAACTCAATACTGTCTACTTTTCGTCCAATAAGATTCTCAAATTTGGCGCGATACGGTTCATAATTCACACCCCCGTAAATAAACAAATTGAAGTTTTTGAAAATGTCTCCTACGGGCTTCCCTCCTTTTTGATTTAGTTTTTCAAAATACATTTGAACCCAAGACGGAATTCCAGAAATAACTCTCATGTCTTTATTAAAAGTTTCCTCGACAATTGCGTTTACTTTGGTTTCCCAATCTTCAATACAATTGGTTTCCCAAGAGGGCATTCTGTTTTTTTGAAGGTATTTTGGAACAAAATGAGCGACAATTCCAGACAATCTGCCTAATTTAACTCCGTTTTTTTCTTCTAATATTGGGCTTCCTTGCAAGAAGATCATTTTCCCATCCACAAAATCAGCGTTTCCGGTTTCATGAATATAATGTAGAATTGCATTTCGAGCCGCCTCAATATGAAACGGCATGGATTCCTTAGTCAACGGAATATATTTTGCCCCAGAAGTAGTTCCTGAAGTCTTGGCAAAATAAAGCGGTTTTCCTTTCCAAAGTATATTTTCCTGGCCTTTTACCACCTTATCAACATAAGGTTTCAATCCTTCATAATCTCTTACTGGAACTTGTTTCGCAAAATCCTGTTGAGTTTTTATTTGGTCAAAATGATGGTCAATACCAAATTGTGTTTTCTTCGCTTCTTTGATTAATTTTTGCAAAACCTTCTTTTGAGTTTCAATAGGATTATTGGCCCAAAGTTGTGTTTTCTTGTATATTTTTTGTGCAAATAATTTTGCAGCAGTAGATTTTATTGACATTTCTTACTCTTGATTTTAATGTTTTTTGCCACGAAGACTCTAAGTCATGTAAACTGAAAACTGTTTTTACTTTTTTGAGTTTCGGCTCCCTTCCTTTTGGGGAGGGTTGGGGTGGGGATTTTCTTCTTTCGTTACTTGTTCTCTCAGTTCCAGTTCTTTCTTTGATGCCGATAAATAAGCCTGAGAAGACACTTCATCCACAACCGTAAGTATCGAATCTTTATTGAATTTTGCATATTCTAACTCTCCTGTCAACACTTTTTGAATTGACCGAATGTATGCTTCATTTTTCTTTAAAGCACGAGACAAAGAATCTGATTTTAAAGCTAGTTCCATTGCTTCATTCTTTAATTTTGAGGAAGAATATCCTGGTATAAATTCTCTTAATGGGGTAAAAGCAATAATAAAAGTAGTAATAAATATAATAATTATTGCTCCCAAAGTCGCTACCACAAAAACATTCATTAAAGTAAGTTTCAAAGAAAATGTCTCTTCAAAAGTATCTTCGTTAAGTATTATTAAACGTCGTTTATTGAATAAATTTTCTTTGAATTTGCGCCGTTTTAGTCGTTTTTTTGACATACTTTTTTATTATTGAACAAATATAAACAATTATTGTGATTGATTGTATTCGCTTGTTTTTGTATCGTTTTCCTAAGCTAAATTTATTTTAATAAATTTTTAACGCTTTTGAAACCAAATAAATGTACCAAAATGAGTTTCCATTAACTAATTCTATATACCTTTGTCGTTAGAGTTATTACAAATTTGCTTAAGCAATAAATTATTCAATCATGGGAAGATTAGGTGTTACAGAAATCCTTGTTATATTGGCGATTGTTTTATTACTTTTTGGAGGTAAAAAAATTCCAGAATTAATGAAAGGTCTAGGAAGCGGAATTAAAGAATTCAAAAACGCAGCCAAAGACAATCAGCCAGCTGATAAAAAAGAAGAAGAAGAAACAAAATAAAAAAAAGGCTTTTCAATTGAAAAGCCTTTTTTTTGTTTTAAAGTATCATACTCAACTGAATACGTTTTCTATCCTCATCGACTTCAGTCACTTTTACCTTAACGTGTTGGTGCAATTTTACCACTTCATTCACATCGCTTACAAAACCTGCTTTGAGTTGCGAAATGTGAACCAAACCACTTTCTTTTACGCCAATATCCACAAAACAACCAAAATTGGTAATGTTATTTACAATTCCAGGTAAAACCATTCCCGTTTTTACATCTTTTATCGTTTTTACATTGGGGTCAAATTCAAATACTTTCGCAGATTTTCTTGGGTCTAATCCCGGTTTTTCGAGTTCTTTTATAATGTCTTTCAATCCCAATAAACCTATTTCTGGAGTAATATAATTTTCTGGTTTTATCAAAGCGGTTTTTTCTTTGTTAGCAATCAAATCATTCACCGTTAATTTCAAATCTTTTGCCATTTTCTCCACAATTCCGTATGCTTCTGGATGCACAGCCGAATTATCCAACGGATTTTTCGCATTCGAAATTCGAATAAAAGCAACGCCTTGTTGGTACGCTTTTTCGCCCAAACGCGGCACTTTTTTAAGTTGTTTCCTGTCTTGAAAAGGACCATTTTCGGAACGGTATTGCACGATGTTTTCGGCCAGCTTCTCTCCTATTCCACTCACATAACTCAACAAATGTTTACTCGCCGTGTTGATATTTACACCAACCGAATTCACGCAACGAATCACCGTACTGTCTAATTCTTCTTTTAATTTATTTTGATCCACGTCATGTTGATATTGGCCTACGCCAATGGCTTTTGGGTCAATTTTTACTAACTCCGCCAATGGATCACTCAATCGTCTTCCGATAGAAACCGAACCTCGAACAGTGACATCATAATTAGGAAACTCCTCTCTGGCGATTTTTGAAGCTGAATACACCGATGCTCCCGCTTCGGAAACGATAAAAACCTGAACCGGTTTATCAAAAGCTATTTTCTTAATGAAGAATTCGGTTTCACGTGAAGCCGTTCCGTTTCCTATTGAAATCGCATCAATTTTATACGAATTCACCATCGAACGAATTTTTTTCATCGCCATCGCTTCCTCTTTTTGAGGCGCATGCGGATAAATCGTTTCGTTGTATAACAAATCCCCTTTTTCATCCAGACAAACAATTTTACAACCGCTTCTAAATCCAGGATCAATCGCCAGAATTCGTTTTTCACCCAAAGGCGGAGCCAACAATAACTGTCCAAGATTATTCGCAAAAACCTGAATAGAATTGGCGTCAGCCTTCGCTTTTGCTTCTTGCAGGGCTTCATTTGAAATCGCCGGATTCAACAATCTTTTGTAACTGTCTTCAATTGCTAATTGTACGTGAGACGTGGTTTTATTTTGACCTTTTAAAACTAACGCATCAATAATATCATACGCTTCATCAATATCAACTTCTACTTTAAACTTGATAAAGCCTTCATTTTCGGCACGAAGCATCGCTAATAACCGATGCGATGGTGCTTTAGTCAACGGTTCTGACCAATCGAAATACTGATTGAATTTCTGCGCCGCTTCGTCGTCTTTCTTCGTTTTTACTACTTTGGTGGTAATGGTTGCTTTGCGTTCGTACAATCTTCGGAGTTGCTTTCGAACATAAATATTTTCATTAATCCATTCGGCAATAATGTCTCTTGCTCCTTGCAAAGCTGCTTCTTCATTGATGACATTTTCATTCAAATATTGTGTTGAAATGAAATCGACATCATCATTATTTTGCGCCATAATGATTTTTGCCAACGGTTCTAATCCGTTTTCACGGGCAACATCGGCTTTCGTTTTTTTCTTCTTTTTGAATGGCAGATAAAAATCTTCCAATTCTTGTAAATCGAAGCTCTGTTGGATTTTTTTTTCTAATTCTGGACTAAGCACATTTTGTTCCTGAATCGATTTTAAAATCGCTTCTTTACGTTTTACAATAACCTCGTATTCTTTTTGGAGCTTTGCAATTTGTTCTATTTGTACTTCATCCAGATTTCCTGTTGTATCTTTTCGATACCTCGAAATAAACGGAATCGTACAATCCTCTTGTAATAATTGAACGGTTTTTTCAATGTTTATTGCTGCTGTAGCAACGATTTTTGATATGAATTGTATATTAGTCATTTTAAATTTAAGATTATAAAATCATGTTGCTAAAATAGTATCTTTGAGTCAAAACTCCTTATTTATGTCTTTTTTATTCTGGTATTTTCCACTTATTAATTTAGTTGCTTTTTCAATAATAGCAGTTGACAAACGGCTGGCCATACAGCAAAAAAGGCGCATTTCTGAACGTAATTTATTGCTTACGAGTCTAATCGGCGGTACAATTGGTTCCGGATTAGCGATGCTTTTTTTTCGACACAAAACTTCTAAAATGTCTTTTTTATGGAAGTTTTTTTTAATTGGGATATTGCAGGTTTTTATTGTGTATTTCTATGTTATAAAATCTAAATAATTACTCTTGTTGATTACTTCAAAAGTAGCTTCCGGATATGCTTTTGCGAAAGCAGCAGGAATTTTGACTTTTTTAGTTTCACTCCACTTAAACTCAAATCCAGCCAGTTCTTCGCCTTTTTCCTCAAGCCAGTCTAGTTCTTGCTGATCATAAGTCCGCCAGAAATAATTATTCGTTTTTATTTTTAGGTAATTTTGCTTTTTAACGCGTTCTACTGCCAAGTAATTTTCCCATAAATCACCCACATCTGTTCTAGAATCCAATCGGTTGAAATTATTAATGATGCCGTTTCTAATGCCATTGTCATAAAAATACCAACGGCTGGATTTCACAATTTCTTTTCGAAGATTGCGACTGAACCCTTCTACTTTGAAGATAATAAACACTTTAGAAAGCAAATCTAAATAGTTAGCAACTGTGTTTTTAGACATTTGCAACTGATTTGCTAATTCCTGCAACGAAACTTCTTTTCCTAATTGATAGGCTATCAAACGCAGCAAATCATATATTTTATCGGCGTGTTTTATTCCTTCAAAAACTAAAATATCTTTCAGTAAATACGAATTGATGATTTCATATAAATACTCTTTTTTATCCTCCCAATCTGAATATTGAATCAGTTCCGGATAACTTCCAAAGAGTAATCTTTCTTCTAAATTTTCTGTAGTTTGTTTGTAATTTTCGTATTGGGAATATTCCATTTGTGCCAATGGAAAAAGATACAAGGTGTTTTTTCGTCCTACTAATGGTTCACCAAGATTGTTGTTTAAATCAAATATTGAGGAACCTGTAGCAATGATTTTGATTCCATCAATAGCATCCACAATCAATTTTAGAATAAGTCCAATATCAGGAATCGTTTGGGCTTCGTCTATAACCAGTAAATCAATATTGAGTAATAATCGCTTGTAATTTGCTACAGAACGTTCTTTGAGCAGATTAGCGTCATTAATATCTTCCCCGTTCAGTTGCAAATAACTTCCATCAGGAATAGTTTGAAGGTAATTTTTTATTAGTTCGGTTTTTCCAACACGACGAGCACCTAGTAAAATCAATACTTTATTAGGAAGTACTTTTTTACCAAAATCTTGAAACACTGCTCTTTTTAAATAATTTTCCATTCTATTTGATTTAGAAATCTAAACCAAATATAATCAAAAAATAGTAATTCAGTCAATACGTTGACTAAATTAATGTAAATTCAGTCAACGCACTGACTGAATTAATGTAAATTCAGTCAATAAAAATTTCTAACAAGAAATTTTATCTACTCTATTTTGGTGTCTTCCACCTTCAAATTCGGTGTTTAAAAACGCTTCTACCATTTCTACTGCTTGTGGAATTGAAGTAAAACGAGCGGGAATACTAATAATATTCGCATCATTGTGTTGACGCGCCAAAACTGCAATTTCTTTCATCCAACATAAAGCAGCGCGAACTTTAGACTGTTTATTCACTGTCATAGAAATTCCGTTTCCGCTTCCGCAAATAACGATTCCAAAATCAGCTTTTCCCTCAGCAACATCGGTCGCAACCGGATGACCAAAATCAGGATAGTCCACACTGTCTGCTGAATCTGTTCCGTAATTAGTTACCTCATGTCCTTTTGCTTTAAGCATTTCAACAATTGCTTTTTTGTAATCTGGTCCTGCGTGATCATTTCCTATGGAGATTTTCATCTTATATGTATTAAGTTGTGTGGTGCAAATTTAAATAAAGAAATCTAGTTTTGCAGAATTTAAATTTCGCTTCTTTAATTGATTATTACAATTGATATAAGTCAGTAAAAATATAAGTTAACAGGATATTTTATAACTATCAGATTGCTATCATATTAGCGGTTATGAACAATTCCAATAAATCTATAAATAGCTGTAAATCAATGTGGATTTTATATTTAAAATGTTAAAAATTTACATTGTTAATAGCAAAACGCAATTGCTTGATATTCAGTTAACTTTAAATTAACATACAATGTTCATAACTTTAGATAGAATATTAGAAGTTTTTTATGGTTGTATCTAAAAAATAAGTAATCCAAAACCCATATTAGAAATCCAAATTAAGTTCGTTGAATTTTTAGAATAGTTATCAATATTAAAAAGTAGTTTATCAACAAATTTTAGAAAAGTACTTATTTACAAAATCAATTCTTTTTAGATTATTAACCATTGTTAATTAAAATTAGAAAAGACTTTAAAACGAAGACTTTAGTATAAAATAACTATGTTGATAAGTCCGTATAACATCTTTTAACTTGATTTCAATACATTTTAAAATAAATTTATTGCCACTATTAACACACTATAATAACAACCAAGAAAGAATTTAAATTTAATTTTTCTTTTTGTTTATTTAAATATATGTTGACAACTTTGAAAAAATTAAAATTCAAAAAATAGATTTTACTGTTCTAATTTCCTTTAAACTATTTTTAGATTGTTATTCAAGTCATCAAGAAATTCTTGCACTTTTTCAAAATCATTGATGTGAATTTTAAGTTTGATTCCACCGTAGGCAAAACTCCCAAATGGATCAACTGAAACTAAGGTTTCGTTTTCAAAAAAATAATTAATTTTTTCTTGTTCCAATAAATGCTTCAGCACTACAATTTCATGTGAATAATTAAAAATCGCAATTGTTTGAAAGTCTTCCATTTTAATTGTTTTTATAAAGATACAACTATTCTTTAAAGTTATATTTTCTTTAAAACTGTTAGCTCTTTACCGAAAACAGTTAAGTATTTTGTAATTTTAAACTTTTAAGAAAAGATATATGAGTAAAAGATTAAGAAAGCCGATAAAAAAAGAGAAAGACTACTCTGATAAAATATTAAAAATATTATCGCAAAGTGCTAATAAAGCATTCAATTATAAACAAATAGGAGCAAAGCTGGAACTCGATGATACCCAAAGCAGAAATCAAATTATAAAAGATTTGAAGATTCTGGCTTCTCAAAATAAAATTATAGAATCTGAACCTGGAAAATATTTAGTAAAAGCAATAAGCAAAGACTATTACGAAGGTAAAATTGACATGACAGGACGTAAAACAGCTTATTTTGTTTGTCCAGATTTAGAAGAAGATGTTTTTATTCCTACCAATAATTTGAACCATGCTTTAGACAAAGATATTGTCAAAGTCTATGTTTACAATAGAAGAAAAGGGAAAAGACCTGAAGGTGAAGTCATTGAAGTCATTGAAAGAAATAAAACTGACTTTGTTGGTGTAATTGACATTCAAGCTAATTTTGCTTTTGTTTCTACTGCAAATCCAAAAATGTATACTGATATTTTTATTCCAAAGGATAAAATAGGCGAGGCGGAGCAAGGCGATGTAGTTTTGGTTCATATCGAAGATTGGCCAGCCAGAGCCGATAGTCCTTTTGGTTCCGTAATAAAAGTTTTAGGTAAACCAGGAGAACACGATACAGAAATTCACGCTATTCTTGCTGAATACGGATTACCATCAGAGTTTCCTATTGAAGTAGAAACGTTTGCACAAAAAATTGATACTTCCATAGAGGAAAGTGAAATTGCCAAGCGTCGCGATATGCGCGATACATTGACTTTTACCATTGATCCAAAAGATGCAAAGGATTTTGATGATGCTTTATCATTTAAAAAATTAGAAAATGGTAATTACGAAATCGGTATTCACATTGCCGATGTTTCCCATTATCTTCAAGAAGGAACAATCCTAGATGATGAAGCCTATCAAAGAGCGACATCGGTTTATTTAGTGGATAGAGTAGTGCCAATGTTACCGGAAGTATTATCAAATTTTGCGTGTTCATTGCGTCCAAATGAAGAAAAATATACGTTTTCGGCTATATTCGAAATTACCGAAAAATCTCAAGTTGTGAATCAATGGTTTGGTAGAACAGTAATTTATTCAGATCAAAGATTCTCTTACGAGGAAGCGCAATACATCATAGAAACGAAGGACGATGTGATTCCGGAAGAAATTTCTATAACTGGAAGTTCGTATCAAGTTTCAGCAGCAATTGTTGCTGCGACGCTAAAAATGGATGAATTAGCTAAGATTTTCAGAAAAAGAAGAATGGCTGATGGAGCGATTTCTTTTGATAAAGTAGAAGTGAAATTCAATTTAGATGAAGCTGGAGAACCTCAAGGTGTTTATTTTAAAATATCAAAAGATGCGAATCATTTGATTGAAGAATTCATGCTTTTGGCCAATAAAAAAGTAGCAGAATATATTGGAAAACAAAAGAAAACCTTCATTTACAGGATTCATGATGAACCAAATGAAGATAAATTAATTGCCATGCAAACGGTAATTGCAAAGTTTGGTTACAAAATTGATTTCCGAAACAAAGGTGATATTTCAAAATCATTGAATGCGTTGATGGAAGAAGTGAATGGTAAAAAAGAACAGAATTTAATTGATACGCTTGCCATTAGAAGTATGAGTAAAGCCAAATATTCTACCGATAATATAGGACATTACGGTTTAGCTTTTGAATATTATTCTCATTTTACATCACCAATTCGTCGTTATCCCGATGTAATGGTGCATCGATTATTACAACATTATTTAGATGGAGGAAAATCAGCTGATGAAGAAACGTATGAAACAAAATGTTTGCATTCATCTACAATGGAAGGTTTAGCAACCAATGCTGAGCGTGATTCTATCAAATACATGCAGGTAAAATACATGCAGGATCATCAGGATCAGGAATTTTTAGGTGTAATTTCTGGTGTGACAGAATGGGGAATTTATGTAGAAATCATCGAAAATAAATGTGAAGGAATGTGTAGAATACGTGATATAAAAGACGATTATTACACTTTTGATGAAAAACAATATGCACTAACCGGCGCAACTTCTGGTAGATTATTACAATTAGGAGATGAAATTTACGTTAAAGTAAAAAATGCCGATTTAGTTAAAAAACAACTGGATTTTAATTTTTTAAGAAGAATTGAAGAACCAATTAAATAAAAAAAATGAAATCAAAGATTCACGAATACCAAAAAAGCAATATTAGAAATATGAGTAAAAAATTAGTGATTATTGCCTTTGTATTGTTAACTCAAATTACAAATGCTCAGGTAAGCAGAAACTTAGGAGATTTTGATGAAGTAAAAGTATTTGATAAAATCAATGTAAAATTAATTTCAGCTTCAGAAAATAAAATAGTTATCACTGGAGACCGTGCAGATGAAGTAGAAACGGTAAATAAAAATGGCGAATTGAAAATCAGAATGCCATTTCCACAATTGTTATCTGGAGATGATATTACAATAAAATTATATTTTAAAAATATTGAAAGTATCAGCGCCAGTGAGGGAAGTTATGTATCAAGTGAAACTGATTTCAAACAAACTATGTTAGATTTGAATGCAAAATCAGGAGCAGAGATTAACATTGAAATTGATGTTGATAAAGTGAATATAAAAGCCAGTGCCGGCGGAATAATTGATGTTTCTGGTAAAGCAACAAATCAAGATGTTGTTATTATTTCAGGCGGAATTCTGAAAGCAATTGATTTACATACAAAACAAACAACAATAAGCGTTGCTGCCGGAGGAAAATCTGAAATTCATGCAACTACATTAGTTGATGCAAAAGTGAAAGCAGGAGGCTCTATTTTTATCTACGGTAAACCAAAACAGATTAATAAGGAAGTTTTCATTGGCGGTACTATTTTAGAAAAAAATTAGTACTTTGGTTTAGATTTTATGGTAATAAATTTAAATTTTTAATGATAAACGATATTTTATCTGGTATTCCTTGGGGAATTTTCTTGAGTTTTATGATTGGTCCTGTTTTTTTTATTTTACTGGAAACAAGTATTATAAAAGGGTTTAGAGCTGCTTTAGTATTTGATTTAGGAGTAGTTTCAGGAGATATTGTTTTTATTGGAATTGCTTATTTAGGAAGTTACAGGTTGATTCAAAGTTTAAAAGATCAACCAGCACTTTTTATTTTTGGAGGTGTATTGATGCTGGTTTATGGTATAATTTCCTTCATACAATTAAAAAAAGAAGAAAAAATAAATACTGATATTATTGACAGGGAAATAGTCAAAAAAAACTATTTAAGTCTTTTTATAAAAGGGTTTTTGTTAAACATTATTAATATTGGTGTTCTTGGTTTTTGGTTAGCCATTATTATTTCAGTAGGACCAAAATTAGAAATGCAAACCTTCAGAATGATAACTTTTTTTACATCAGTGGTGGTTTCTTATTTACTTATTGATTGTATTAAAATATTATTAGCCAAGCAATTAAAAACAAAACTAACACCGGTAAACATTCTTAAAATCAAAAAAGGAATCAGTATTGTAATGATGGTTTTTGGGATGGTTTTAATAACTCAAGGTTGGTTCCCAGAAGAAAAAGCAATGGTTAAAAAAGCATTTGATAAGATTGATAATTAAAAGAATATAATTTCTATAATAATAAAAAAAGCCTTGATTCTAATTAATTTAGAGCCAGGGCTTTTTTATATTTAAAAAGTTAAGTCATTTTTTTTTTAACCATTAAGGAATTAAGAAAAATTAAGTCTAAATTTTAATGAAACTTAATCTCTTAATGGTTAATAATTTAGACATAAAAAACCTCTAAATTACTTTTAAGGTTTTAGATTTTTCTACGGATTCGAACTATACTTTTATTTAATTTTTCTTAAAAATTAGACATAAAAAAAACCTCCAAAGTAATTTGAAGGTTTTAGATTTTTCTGCGGATTCGAACTATATCTTTATTTAATTTTTCTTAAAAATTAGACATAAAAAAACCTCCAAATTACTTTGAAGGTTTTAGATTTTTCTGCGGATTCGAACTATATCTTTATTTAATTTTTCTTAAAAATTAGACATAAAAAAACCTCCAAATTACTTTGAAGGTTTTAGAGGCATCGTCCGGATTCGAACCGGAGTAGGAGCTTTTGCAGAGCCCAGCCTAGCCGCTCGGCCACGACGCCATTGTTAAACGGATGGCAAAAGTACTTAAAAAGTTTAAAGTTTAAAAGCTTAAAGTTTAAAAGTTTCAAAAAATATTTTTTTATCCTTTTCAAACATTTCTTATTTAACTTCTATATTCTTCCATTTCTATAGTAACTGCTTCAACATCACCACCAATAGGAGGATTGAGTTTAGAAACTGCAACAATAATTCTGGAAACCTCAGGAATTTCCTCAAAAATTCGAGTTATGATTCGGTGTGCAACATGTTCTAATAAGTCCGAACGAATAGCCATTTCTTCTACTACAATGCGATTTAAAAGCACGTAATCCACAGTATCTTTCAAATCATCCGTTATACTGGATTTTCTCAAATCAGTCTTAACTTCTAAATTTACGGTATAGTCAGACCCTATTTTTCCTTCCTCGATTAAACAACCATGGTAGGAGTAGGTTCTTATATTTTTAAGTTTTATGATTCCCATTATTTTATTTTTTTGTTTAAAGCGTAAAGTTTAAAGCGGAATTACTAACTTTTCATAGGTTTCTATGGAAACAGTAAACATTAAACCTTAAACTTTTTTACCTTTGCTAAAATAAAACAAAAAAATGTCAACTGAAGAAAAATCACTCCATTTTATAGAACAAATCATAGAAGACAGTTTATCAAACGGTTTTCCCCAAGATAAATTACGTTTCCGTTTTCCACCAGAACCTAATGGGTATTTACACATAGGTCATGCCAAATCGATTTGCTTGAATTTTGGATTGGGATTAAAGTACAATGCGCCAGTTAACTTACGTTTTGACGATACAAATCCTGCCAAAGAAGAGCAGGAATATGTAGATGCCATAAAAGAAGATTTACAATGGTTGGGCTTCAATTGGGCTGAAGAAAGATATGCATCTGATTACTTCCAACAATTATATGATTGGGCTGTAAAAATGATTAAAAACGGTAAAGCTTATATTGACAGTCAATCTTCAGAGGATATGGCTGCGCAAAAAGGAACACCTACACTACCTGGAGTTGATGGACCTTACAGAAACCGTTCTATCGAAGAAAATCTTACTTTGTTCGAAGGAATGAAAAATGGAGATTTTGAAGAAGGAAGCCATGTTTTACGTGCTAAAATTGATATGACTTCGACTAATATGTTGATGCGTGATCCATTGATGTATCGTGTTTTACACCGTCATCACCACAGAACAGGAAACGATTGGAAAATCTATCCAATGTATGATTTCGCACACGGAGAAAGTGATTATATAGAACAAATTTCACATTCTATCTGTACGTTAGAATTTGTCATGCACAGAGAATTATACAACTGGTTTTTGGACCAAATTTACCCTGAATCAAGTTCAGGGTCTAATGACTCAAAAGTAAAACCACATCAATATGAATTTGCGCGTTTGAACTTGAATTACACCGTAATGAGCAAGCGAAAACTGTTGCAATTGGTACAGGAAAACATAGTAAATGGTTGGGATGATCCAAGAATGCCAACGATTTCCGGATTAAGAAGAAGAGGGTATACAGCCAATTCTATTCGTAAGTTTTGTGATATAATTGGTGTTGCCAAAAGAGAAAATATAATCGATTTTTCACTTTTGGAATTTTGCTTGCGCGAAGATTTGAATAAAACTGCTCCAAGAGTTATGGCGGTTTTAGATCCAATAAAATTAGTAATTACGAATTATCCGGAAGATAAAGAAGAATGGCTGGAAGCCGAAAATAATCAAGAAGACGAAAGTGCAGGATTTAGAAAAGTTCCTTTTTCAAGAGAATTATACATTGAAAGAGAAGACTTTTTAGAAGATGCTCCGGCGAAGTTTTTCCGATTGAGTTTAGGCCGAGAAGTACGTCTAAAAAATGCGTACATCATTAAAGGAGAAAGTGTTATAAAAGATGCTGCAGGAACTATTACGGAGATTCATGTAACGTATGACGAAGATAGCAGAAGCGGAAGTGGGAGTGAAGCCAGTCAAAGGAAAGTGGCTGGAACCTTGCACTGGGTTTCTATTCAACATGCTTTAGAAACAGAAGTTCGTCTCTATGATCGCTTGTTTATTGATGAAGCGCCAGACAGTCATAAAGAGAAAAATTTCTTGGAATTTATGAATCCAAGTTCGTTACAAATTGTAAAAGGATTTGTAGAACCAAGTTTAGCAACGGTTCAATCTGGAGAGAAATTCCAGTTTCAACGTTTGGGTTATTTCAATGTGGATAAAGATACAACCGAAGGTAAAATTGTCTTTAATAAAACCGTTGGATTGAAAGATGCTTGGGAAGAAAAAGGCAAAAAAGAGGAAAATTTATTGATGAACACTCAAAAAGAAATCAATAAATATGTAAAAGAAAAGGATGAAAACAACGCGAGTTTGATTTTAAACAGCATTGTTGAAAACATAAAAAGTATTGATAATTACAGTTTAATTATTCAGACTATTGTCAAAAATATCAAGAATGATAATAACTCCTTGTTGTTTTCTAATTTAATTTTACATCATTCAGATAAAGTTCAAGTAAAAGATATCGAAGAAGAAGCTTTGACAAAATTATACACGATGTCGTTAAAAAGTCAAATGGCAGCCGTTAGAATTTTAGCTGTTGAAAATTTGCAAAATGATTTGAATAATTTCAGCCTTTTCGAAACGCAACTTTCAGAATTAAAAACGAACGAGAAAAACGAAAAAGTGTTACAATTATTAAATGATCTTAAAATATAATTCAAAATATTAATTATAGATTTTATCAATTAAAAGCTCTCTTCTTAGAGGGCTTTTCTTATTATTGTAATTTCTTATAAAAAAAGCATTTTTAATAATTATTTCCAATTAAAAACGAGGTTCATAAATTGATTTTAAGGCAGTTTTTTAAAACAAAGGACAATCAATATGGAATCCAAATAAACATTAAACAGCTCGCTTTTATTTGCTTTTTGTCTTGTAAAATTACACTTTAACGAGTTGTTAACGGGTAGTTGTTAATAAATTTGTATCTTTATGAAACAAACTTTTAAAATTAAGAATCATGTCGAATAATACAGGAAATACATTATTGGCTCTTTTGACAGGAGCAGCTATTGGAGCTGGAATCGGAATTTTATTTGCTCCGGATAAAGGTTCTAAAACAAGAGGAAAAATTAAAGATGGTTTTGATGATGTTAAATGTGAATTAAAAAATAAATTAGACAATGCATCTTTAGAATTGAAAGATAAATTCACAAGTGCAAAATTTGATTTAGAAGAAACTTATGAAGAACTGGTTTCAAATATGAGTCACAAGACCGAAGATGTAATTTCATTCTTAGAAGAAAAATTAGCGGAGCTAAAGAGGCAGAACGCAAAACTTCAAAAATAATTTTGATTTACCTATTGTATCAAATCCTAAAAACAAATCCATGGCCTTTGAAGAACTAAAAGAAAATACAGAAAACATTCAAGAACAAGCCAAAGCTTATTTAGAAAGTACTGTGGCGTATTATAAATTGTGGGGTTTCAAGGTTGCAATGAAATCAACAACGATGATCATAAAATTTTCATTGATTTTATTGTGTTTCAGTATGGTTTTATTGTTTTGTTCTGTTGCCGCTGCGTTAGCTATAGGTATCGCTTTAGATAGTTACGCTTTGGGATTTTTAATCGTTGGAGGAGTTTATCTTGTGATTACAGGAATTTTATTTTCTATAAAAGATAAAATCGTTGAAGGACCAATTTTAGAGAAATTTTCAGAAATATTTTTTAACGACTAACTTATGGAAACCAAAAAATATTCTTCGTATGCTCAAATTGAAAGGGAACTTGAAATTTTAAAGATTGAACAAGAAATCAGTTATCAGAAATTGGCTTATGGTTTTCAAAAAACAAAAGAAAGCATAACGCCAATGAATCTTGTAAGTGGAGTT
Source organism: Flavobacterium sp. XS2P24 (assembly GCF_030010285.1). Classification (NCBI taxonomy): domain Bacteria; kingdom Pseudomonadati; phylum Bacteroidota; class Flavobacteriia; order Flavobacteriales; family Flavobacteriaceae; genus Flavobacterium; species Flavobacterium sp. XS2P24. The sequence continues at coordinate 174,368 of NZ_JASCRU010000001.1, read as the reverse complement.
GTTGGTTCTGGTTTATCTGCATTTTCAGGGTCATACGGAACAATCTTAAACATTGCATTACCGTACATAATCAAATGGATTAAAAAAATAAAAAGAGGCAATTAAGCCTCTTTTTTTATGAATTCTAGTAAATTATTCTTCTGTTTCCGGGCTTTCTGGAGCTTCTGGTTTTTCAGGAATTTCTATATTTTTTTCTCTTCTTGAAGTTCCTTTTTCACCTCTTTTTTTCATCAATTCACCCACTTGATTGGAAGCACTGAACGAAGCAATCATATTGTTGAGCATATCACTTCCAGCTTGTGGAGAATTAGGCAATAAAATCAGATTTGAATTTGCGTCAGCGCCAATAGCTTGCAGTGTATCATAATGTTGTGTCACTACAATCAATGCCGAAGCTTCCTGAGAATTTATCCCAACTCTGTTCAAAACATCTACACTTTCTACTAAACCTTTGGCAATTTCTCTTCTTTGGTTCGCAATACCTTGTCCTTGTAATCTTTTGCTTTCGGCTTCAGCTTCGGCTTTGGCTACAATTCTAATTCTTGATGCTTCAGCTTCAAATTCAGCTACCGTTTTTTCTCTATCAGCAGCATTAATTCTATTCATGGCATTTTTCACTTGAATATCCGGATCAATATCTGTTACCAAAGTATTGATAATCGTGTATCCATAAGTAGTCATGGCTTCATTCAATTCTCTTTTTACAGCAATGGCAATATCATCTTTTCTTTCAAAAACATCATCCAATTTTAATTTAGGAACTTCGGCACGAACGACATCAAATACATAAGAAGTAATTTGATCGTGTGGATATTCCAGTTTATAAAAAGCATCATAAACGGTCTCTTTAATAACCATAAATTGAACTGAAACTTTAAGCTTAACAAAAACGTTGTCTTTAGTTTTTGTTTCAATGATAACGTCTAATTGTTGAATTTTTAGATTCACACGTCCTGCAATTCTATCTATCAAAGGAATTTTTAAATGCAAACCGGATTGTCTGATACTTAAAAATTTTCCAAATCGTTCTACAACAACAGCTGTTTGTTGTTTTACCGTAAAAAATGAAGACAGTAAAATAAAGAACCCAAAGACTAGTAGGATAATTAACGCAATATTCATAATATTTTTTGTTTTTAGTTAAAAATTATCTCACAATTTACAAAAAAACTTTAGGTTTGTCTTTGTAAATTTCAATTATATGAGAAAGATATCGTTTACTTTATTTTTTGTTTTCATTTCCATAACAGCCTTTTCCCAATATAAATACAGGGATTCAAATAGGATAGGAATCAGTTTTGGAGTCAATCAATTTACCTTGAACACTGATAATTTCCAAACTAAACCTGAATTGGGTTGGAATGCTGGACTTTCGATGCGGGGAAATTTCTATAATAATTGGGACATGGTGTATAACATTCAATTTAGCGAGAATAATTTTTCTGTTGTAACAAACACTTTTACTTTGGCTAAAGAAGATGTTAACTATAAATTGGCGTCAGCTCAAGTGTCTTTACAAGTGAGTTATAAACTTGTTGAAAATCATTTGAGTATTGAGTTTGGACCCATTGTTCAAGTAAATGGAAAATTAAATATTGATAATGCAGATGAAAATAATGTTATATCTGGTACAACGTTGTTAGCCAAAGATATTAGAGAGATTTCAAATTTTAATTTTTATCCAACGGTTGGAATCACGTTTGGTGTTCGTCATTTCAGAGCAAATGTTTCCTATCAATATGGTGTCAATAACATGCTTGAAAACTTGAACAACAAGAATTTAGGAGTATATTTCAAGGGAAATCCTGGAATACTAAATGGGAATTTGATTATTTATTTGTAGCTAATCACATAAGAATATAAAGTAGAAGGCTCAAAGTTCACTAAATAAACCTAGTGAACTTTGAGCCTTTCTTGGATAACTTTGTGTTTAAAAACTACAAAGTTGCTATTGCTTTTTGAATTCTGTTAATCGTTTCGTCTTTTCCAATTACTTCAACGATATCAAATAGGTGAGGACCTTTCAGCGCGCCAACCAAACTCAAACGAAACGGTTGCATTACTTTTCCCATTCCAATTTCATTTTTCGTCATCCAGTCTTTGACAATCGTTTCGATATTCATCGAAGTGAAATCCGTGATTTCCTCCACAACAGAAATTAATTCCTGCATTAACGCCGGAGTTTCTTCCTTCCAGTTTTTGCTTGCTTTTTCATCATACGCTGTTGGAGCCACAAAAAAGAAATCACTCATTTCCCAAAATTCAGAAACAAAATGCGCGCGTTCTTTGATTAAAGAAACCACTTTTGTTAAGACACTTTCATCAACAGAAAATCCTTTTTCAGCCAAAATAGGAGCATAAGCTTTCGCTAAAGTTGCATCTTCTTGCTTGATTAAATACTGGTGATTGAACCATTTGTTTTTTTCCGGATCAAATTTAGCTCCGGATTTATGAACTCTGTTCAGGTCAAAAGAATTTACTAATTCTTCCAGCGAGAATAATTCTTTATCTGTTCCGTCATTCCAACCTAATAACGCTAAAAAGTTGATTACGGCTTCCGGGAAAAATCCTTTTTCTCTGTAACCTGATGAAACGCCTTCTGCGGTTTTCCAATCCAATGGAAATACTGGAAATCCCATCTTGTCACCATCACGTTTGGATAATTTTCCGTTTCCAACAGGTTTCATAATCAATGGTAAATGTGCAAATTCCGGTGCTTCCCAACCAAATGCTCTGTACAATAAAACGTGCAAAGGCATAGAAGGCAACCATTCCTCACCACGAATTACATGCGAAGTTTCCATTAAATGATCATCCACAATATTAGCTAAATGATAGGTTGGCATTCCGTCACTTTTGAACAATACTTTATCGTCCAAAAGATTCGTTTCAAATTTCACATCACCACGAATAATGTCATGCAAATGCAATGTTTCATTCACCGGAGTTTTAAAACGGATGACATAATGTTCTCCTGCAGCAATTCTTTTAGCAGTTTCATCAGCAGAAATCACTAACGAAGTGTCCAGTTTTTCTCTGTTAGTATGATTGTATATAAAGGTTTTTCCTTGTTCTTCTTCTAGTTTTCTTGCTGCATCTAAAGCTTCGGCTGTATCAAAAGCATAATATGCATTTCCGGAATTGATTAATTCAGCAGCATATTGTTGGTACAAATCTTTTCTTTCGCTTTGACGGTATGGACCAAATTTTTCATTTTTACCAATAGTCTCATCTGGCGCAATTCCTAACCATTCCAGCGCTTCCATGATATATTCTTCGGCACCCGGAACAAAACGATTTTGATCCGTATCTTCAATCCTCAGGAAGAAAACACCATTGTTTTTTTTGGCAAACAAATAATTGAATAATGCGGTACGAACTCCGCCAATATGTAAAGGTCCAGTTGGACTTGGTGCAAAACGCACCCGAACTTGTTTAGACATTGCTGTAAATTTTTTGCGAAGATACAAATTCGATTTCTCATGTTATTATCTGAAAATGAGATAATGTAAGATTAATGAGTTTGATGATTTTTAACATTTCTTTATTCATATAAATTGTTACTTTTATTGGTTACAAAAAACAAAGCATAAATTTTGGAAACTCAGCAATTTATTTATCAAAAATTAGAAGCTTTCATCAGGAAGTTTTACACGAACCAATTGATACGGGGAACTATTTTCTTTATCGGTTTAGGATTGTTGTATTTCCTTTTTACGCTTTTTGTCGAATATTTTCTTTGGCTCAAGCCAATGGGAAGAACCATTTTATTTTGGACTTTCGTTGGAGTAGAAGTGTATCTGTTGTTTCGTTTTATTTTGTTTCCCATTTTTAAATTATTCAAACTTCAGAAAGGAATCGATTACAATCAGGCTTCGGCAATTATTGGAAATCATTTTACAGAAGTGAGCGACAAACTGACTAACTTTTTGCAATTGGCGGATTCTGATATTCATCAGAATAAATCGGAATTATTGGCCGCATCGATTGAACAAAAAGCGAATGCGTTGCAACCAATTCCTTTTGGGAATGCCATTAATTATAACCGAAACAGAAAGTATTTTCCTTTGGCTTTAATTCCAATATTATTGTTTGCTTTCTTTTATGTCTCGGGTAACAGCAACATGATTTCTCAAAGTTTGAATAGAGTAGTACATTTCAATTCGGCTTTTCTGCCGCCGGCTCCTTTTAAATTCGTGATTTTAAATTCGAATTTACAAACCGAACAAGGAAAGGATTTTATCCTTCGAATAAAAACCGAAGGAAAAATTGTTCCTGAGAATGCGATGATTTTTATTGATGATGAAAGTTATTTTATGGAATCTTCTAAAGCAGGAGAATTCCAATTTAAGATGGCGAAGCCTTCAGAAAACATTTTGTTCCACGTGGAGGGAAATGCTATTTCTTCTCCAGATTATGAATTGAAAGTGATTACCGTTCCATCGATTGCTAATTTTGAAATGCAGTTGAACTTTCCTTCTTATTTGAATAAAAAAGCTGAAATTATAAAAGGAACAGGAAATGCAATCATTCCGGAAGGAACGCGTGTGACTTGGAAAATGAACACACAAGCCACAGAAAATGTAGCGTGGATGGATGGAATTTCAAAAGCTACTTTTTCGAAAACTGAAAACACCTTTGTTTTATCTAAAAATATAGTTCAAAACACAGATTATCAAATATTTACTTCAAATGAGAAGGTAAAAAATTACGAAAAACTCAATTATCAGCTTACTATTGTCAAAGATCAGTTCCCAACGATTAATGTGAACAACGCACCGGACAGTTTGAAGGTGGTTAAGAACTATGTTTTAGGTCAAATCTCAGATGATAATGGTTTGTCTAGACTTCAGATTGTGTATTACGAAAGAGAGAAACCACAAACTGCCAAACGTGGAACAATTGCTATTAAGAAAAGTGCTTTTGACCAATTTGTATTTTCGTTTCCAAGCAATCTTCCGGTGGAGCAAGGCGTGTCTTATGATTATTATTTTGAAGTTTTTGATAACGATGCCATCCATAATTTCAAAAGTACAAAGTCTTCGGTTTTCTCTAATCGTGTTTCTACAGATGAAGAAAAGGAAGATCAAATTTTCCAGCAGCAAAGTGACAACATTAACAGTTTAGAGAAGTCTTTAAAAAACCAAGATAAGCAAATTTCTGAAATGGAGAAGTTGCAAAAAACTGGAAAAGAAAAAGAAAATCTGGATTTCAAAGATCAGCAAAAAGTAAATGATTTCATCAAACGTCAAATGAAACAGGATGAGATGATGAAAGAATTCACTAAAAAAATGAACGATAATTTGGAGCAATTCAAAACCGATAAAAAGGATGAGTTGAAAGAAGAGCATCAAAAACGAATGGACAAAGCCGAAAAGGAATTGGAAAAAAACCAGAAGCTTTTAGATGAATTGAAAGAACTAAACGATAAAATTCAGAATGAAGAGTTGTTGTCTAAGTTGGATAAATTCAAACAAAACAGTAAAAACCAAACTAAGAATTTAGAACAGTTGGTGGAGTTGACAAAGAGGTTTTATGTCGAAAAGAAAGCAGAACAATTAGGAGACAAACTCGACAAGCTTTCTGAGAAACAAGATAAATTATCGAATGATGAAAAGGAAAACAAACTAGATAAGCAAGAAGATATCAATACTGAATTTGACAAAATCCAAGAAGATTTAAACGATCTTGAAAAAGAAAACAAGGAATTGAAATCACCTTTGGATTTACCAAAAGATGATGCTAAAGAAAAAAGCATTGACGAAGATTTAAAGAAAGCGTCTGAGGAATTGAAGAAAGACAAAAAGGACAAAGCCAAACCAAATCAAAAAAGCGCTTCTAAAAAGATGAAAGAGATGGCGCAAAAAATGGCACAAACTTTGGAGCAAGGTGAGATGGAACAGTTGCAGGAAGATGTGGCAATGTTGCGACAAATTTTAGATAATTTATTAGCGTTTTCTTTATCACAAGAAGACTTGATGAATCAGTTCAAAAAGCACAAATCAGGGTCTCCGGCCTTTAATAAAAATATTAAAATCCAACAGGATTTAAAGCAACAGTTCAAGCATGTTGATGACAGTTTGTTTGCAATGTCGTTGCGTAATCCAAAAATTGCTGAAGACATAACCAAAGAAATTGGCAATGTAGTTTACAATGTAGATAAGTCTTTATCCAGTTTAACCGATGCTCAAGTTCCAAAAGGATTATCACACCAGCAGTACACTGTTTCTGCGGCTAATAAACTTGCAGATTTTCTAAGTGATATGCTTAACAATATGCAAATGCAGATGTCAGGAATGGGTTCTGGGAAACCGAAGCCAGGACAAGGACAAGGAATGCAATTGCCGGATATTATTAAAAAGCAAGAAGGTCTTGGCGAGAAAATGAAAGATGGAATTAAAAAAGGGGAGAAACCTGGAGAAGGTCAAAAAGGACAAAATGGCAAGCAAGCTAAACCTGGAGAATCGGGTGAAGAAGGCGAGGGTGGAGAGGGCGATGCACAAGCTATAATGGAAATTTATAAAGAGCAAAAGCAATTGCGTGAAGCATTGCAAAACGAATTGAATAAACAAGGATTGGGGGGTAATGGACAAAGCGCTTTGGAACAGATGAAGCAAATTGAAAAGCAATTACTGAATAAAGGTTTTAAGAACGAGACACTTCAAAAGATACTGGATGTAAAACAGGAATTATTGAAATTGAATTCTGCTATACAACAACAAGGAGAGGAAAATAAGCGCCAATCTGAAACCAATAAAAAGGAGTTTAATAATCAATCTAATGCGCTGCCAGCTGCTTTATTAGATTATTTGAATAGCATAGAAATATTAAATAGACAATCCTTACCTTTGCGCTCGAATTTTAATCAAAAGGTTCAAGAATATTTTAATAAAAAATGATCAATTTTAATTACGAAACCGACTTTAATTTAGACAACGAAGAAGCCATTGAGGCTTGGTTGGGAAATGTTATTGTGTCGGAAAAGAAAAAAGAAGGAGAGATAAATTATATCTTTTGTGATGATGAATATCTACACAAAATTAATGTTGAGTATCTTGACCATGATACGCTTACGGACATCATCAGCTTTGATTATTCTTTGGGTAATGAATTGCATGGCGATATTTTTGTTTCTATCGAAAGAGTGAAAGACAATGCGGTTGATTTCAATGTTTCTTTTGAGGAAGAGTTAAAGCGCGTTTTAGTTCACGGGATTTTACACTACTGCGGTTATAAAGACAAAGGGGAGGCTGAAGAGCTCCTAATGCGCTCTAAAGAGGATGAAAAAATAGCTATGTTTCACGTGGAACAATAGCGCTGTTTTTGTTTTTTAAATCTAAAGTGTTTCACGTGGAACATTTAGAGTTGGTTTAAAAATAGGTTTGCAATGTTTCACGTGGAACAAAATATAGATTTCAAAATTACAATCCTGAACAAGGATTAAATTATAAAAGAAGATGTTTCTAAATGAATATGATGTAATCGTTGTGGGTGCAGGGCATGCTGGTTCAGAAGCTGCAGCCGCTGCCGCAAATTTGGGTTCAAAAACCTTGTTGGTTACAATGAGCTTGCAGAACATTGCCCAGATGTCATGTAATCCAGCGATGGGTGGAATTGCCAAAGGACAAATTGTGCGTGAGATTGATGCGCTTGGAGGATACTCGGGAATTGTTTCGGACAGGACGGCAATCCAGTTCAAGATGCTGAACAAGTCCAAAGGTCCTGCAATGTGGTCGCCGCGCGTTCAAAGTGACCGTATGCGTTTTGCAGAGGAGTGGAGGATGATGTTGGAAGGAACTCCAAATCTTGATTTTTATCAAGAAATGGTGAAAGGTTTGATTATTGAAAACGGAAAAATAAAAGGAATCCGGACTTCGCTTGGAGTGGAGATTCGATCTAAATCGGTTGTGTTGACCAATGGAACTTTCCTAAATGGTTTGATCCATATTGGTGAAAAACAATTTGGTGGAGGAAGAGCAGGCGAGAGTGCTGCTTATGGAATTACCGAAGATTTAGTGAATGCCGGTTTTCAAGCAGGAAGAATGAAAACAGGAACGCCTCCAAGAGTGGATGGACGTTCTTTGGATTATTCGAAAATGAACGAGGAAAAAGGGGATGCTAAGCCAGATAAGTTTTCTTATTCGGATATAACGTCACCGTTGGTTCATCAGAAATCGTGTCACATGACGTATACGTCTCTTGAAGTTCACAATATTTTGAGAGAAGGTTTTGATCGTTCTCCGATGTTTAACGGTAGAATAAAAAGTCTTGGGCCAAGATATTGTCCATCAATTGAAGATAAAATTAATCGTTTTGCTGATAAAGAAAGACATCAATTATTTGTGGAGCCAGAAGGATGGAATACGTGTGAAGTTTATGTAAATGGTTTTTCCACATCGCTTCCTGAGGATATTCAATTCAAAGCGTTGAGTTCTGTTGCGGGATTTGAGAAGGTGAAATTCTTTCGTCCGGGTTACGCAATCGAATATGATTATTTCCCGCCGACACAATTGAAACACACTTTGGAAACAAAACTTGTTGAAGGTTTATATTTTGCCGGACAAATTAACGGAACTACAGGATATGAAGAAGCGGCTTCTCAAGGATTAATGGCAGGAATTAATGCGCATTTAAAAGTGCATGAAAAAGCACCATTAATTTTAAAAAGAGACGAAGCCTACATTGGGGTTTTAATTGACGATTTGATTACCAAAGGAACTGAAGAGCCGTACAGAATGTTTACGTCTCGTGCGGAATACAGAACGTTGTTGCGTCAAGATAATGCTGATTTCAGATTAACGCCGATGTCACATGAAATTGGTTTGGCTTCGGAAGCGCGTTTACGTAGAATGGAACACAAATTAAATGAGTCTGAAAAAATGGTGGCTTTCTTCAAAGAAACGAGTGTTTCGATTGCGGAAGCAAATCCTATTTTAGAATCAAAAGATACGGCGTTGATTACGCAAGGAGATAAAATGTTTAAAGTATTCTCTCGTCCGCAAATTGATTTGGAAGACATCATGAAATTTGAAAAGGTTGCAGCTTATGTTGCAGAAAACGATTTGGACCAAGAAATTTTGGAACAAGCCGAAATTCAAGTGAAGTATTCTGGTTATATCGAGAAAGAAAGAAACAATGCGGATAAATTGACAAGATTGGAAGATGTAAAGATTCCTGAGAATTTTGACTATGAAAAAATCAAATCGATGTCAATTGAAGCCAAGCAAAAATTAAGCAAGATTCGTCCGGTAACCATTTCTCAAGCATCAAGAATCAGTGGTGTGTCGCCAAGTGATGTTTCGGTGTTGTTGATTTATATGGGACGATAAGATTTAAGATTGTTGATATAGGATTAACGATTTTTGATTTAAATCTGGAATCAGAAATCGTTAATCTTTATTCTTAAATCAATTTGTTCCACGTGAAACTACGTTGTGAAGCCTTGCTATAATTGAATAATCACAAAAATAAATAATTCAGCCCTGAAAGCATCCGTTGGTGTTTTCAGGGTTTAGTTTAAAATTAAAATATAAAAGCACTATTAATTAATGGACATTTCAAACCAACAGCCTTTTTTAACCGTTAAAGATTATTCTGTTTCTCAGGAAATTTTCGATTTATATTATGATGATAAATTGGACATGCTGATTACGTCTCCGCAACCCAGCTTAGAAAATTTAGGAAAGTATTACGAAAGTGTGGATTATATTTCGCATACTGACAGCAAAAGGTCTTTGTTTGAAAAAGCATATCATTTTGTAAAAACTATTGCGCTGAAAAATAAATTGAATTTAATCAATTCATTGCAACCTAATAAAGGAAGCATTTTAGATATTGGAGCCGGAACAGGTGATTTTTTATCTGTGGCTAAAGAAAATGGTTGGCACACGATAGGAGTAGAGCCAAGCGAAAAAGCTAAAGCGATTGCAAAAAAGAAAGGCGTTTCATTTGTTGGGGCAATCAGCGAATTAGACAATCATTCTTTTGATGTGATTTCGATGTGGCATGTTTTGGAACACGTTCCAAATTTAGAAAACCAAATCAAAGAATTGAAACGATTATTAAAACCAAATGGAACTTTAATTATTGCTGTTCCAAATTTCAAATCTTTCGATGCAAAACATTACGGAAAGTTTTGGGCTGCTTACGATGTGCCAATTCATTTTTGGCATTTTTCTAAAACGGCAATAAAATTGCTTTTCGAAAAAGAAGAAATGAAATTGGTAAAAGTGCTTCCTATGAAGTTCGACTCTTTTTATGTGAGTTTACTTTCGGAAAAATATAAAACAGGTAAAATGAATTATATAAAAGCCTTTTTTGTCGGATTGCAATCAAATTGGGAAGCGAAGAAGAATTTTGAGTATTCTTCACACATTTACATCCTAAAAAACAACTAAAAATCATTTTAAGCGCATTTAAGCGCATTTTTTAATGAAATCGAGGGTGATTATTGGATTTTTGGACTGATTAGTTTATTTAAAAGATATGAACGTCACTTTTGATAGTCATAAATTATGCGTTCATTAATCGCAATAATAAAATCTTATATCATAAATATGTAGCATTTTTTAAACTTTATGTCAATGCTGTCTATTTTTTTATATTTTTGTCACCAATACTTAAAATTAGAAATTAACCGAAATGAAATCGAATATTCAAGAATACCAAAAAAGTAATATTAAAAATATGAGTAAAAAAGCATTAGTAATTATCGCACTTTCAATTTCACTTGTTGCTTGTAATAAACCTGCAGAAGTTAAAGAAGTAAAAACAGCTTACGTAGATACTTCTGAATTAATGAAAGAATATACAGAGGCAAAAGACCTTGAAGCAAAATATAAATCAAAAGCAGAAGAAAAAGGAAGACAATTAGAAGCTGAAATTGCAAGATTTAAGCAAGAAGCAGCAAGTTTTCAATCTCAAGCACAAGCAAACGGTCAAGCTTGGGCACAACAAAAAGGTGCTGAATTGCAAAAACGAGAGCAACAATTAGGTTATGCGCAACAAGCATTGTCTCAAGAATTGCAACAAGAAAGCGGAAAAGAAATGGATTCTTTAGTAAGCGGAGTGAAAAAATTCATCAAAGCATACGGTAAAGAAAAAGGATATGCATACATCTACGGTACAGGTGACGCAGCTTCAATTCTATACGCTGAAGACAAATTTGATATCACAAAAGAAATTATCAAAGCCTTGAACGACAAGTATAAAGCTCCTGCTAAAACAGAAGAAAAAGCAGAAGCTAAAAAATAATTTTTTTATATTAATTCAAAAAATTGCCTTCGTCTACCCTTAGATTGAAGGCATTTTTTTTGAAGCTATCGGGGCTAAAAAATAGTTGAATTATAATCCTAAAATGTTTTCCAAAATTAAAATAGTATTCCTAATTTTCAATACTTTAGCTTTACATATACACGCCTAATGCAAACCATTTCAGAAGCCGCTGCTTACACCTTACGATTCATCAATCAAACCCATCGATCCGTTTTCCTGACCGGGAAAGCTGGAACGGGAAAAACTACCCTATTACGGGAAATTATCCAAACCACACACAAGAACACTGTAGTTGTGGCACCAACGGGAATTGCTGCGCTAAATGCTGGTGGTGTAACGATTCATTCCATGTTTCAGTTGCCGTTTGGAGGATTTATTCCGGATAATTCATCGCCTCAATTTTCTGAAAGCACTAAATTTGAAACCAAAGCTACCTTGCGCAGGCATTTCAAAATGAGCGGTTTGAAAAAATCAGTAATTCGCAATATGGAATTGCTGATTATTGATGAAGTGAGTATGCTTCGTGCTGATTTACTGGACGCTATGGATTATATGATGCAAACGGTACGTAAAAAAAACAGTGCTTTTGGTGGCGTTCAGGTCTTGTATATTGGCGATTTATTGCAATTGCCACCGGTAATTCGTGACGAAGAATGGCGTACGCTGAAAACCTATTACAAAGGAAAATTCTTTTTTCATTCGCATGTCGTGCAGCAACATCCGCCTTTATACATTGAATTGTCCAAGATTTTTCGTCAAACTGATGATACGTTTATTTCGGTTTTGAATAATCTGCGCAACAACCAAATTTCCCAGCAAGACATTCAAACTTTAAATCAATATGTAAAACCTGATTTTGATTTAAAAGCAAACAAAGGATACATCACGTTAACCACGCACAACAACAAAGCCGATTCTATGAATGCGCAGGCTTTGGAAGATCTGGAAGGAAAGTTAGTGGTTTATAAACCTGAAATAACAGGAGATTTTCCAGATAAGATATTTCCCGTGGAACAACAATTGCAGTTGAAAGTAGGCGCGCAAATCATGTTTGTAAAAAACGATTTATCATTTGATAAGCATTATTTCAACGGAAAGATGGGCATTATCAAATCGCTTTCTAGTCAGGAAATTCTGGTTCATTTTCCGGAAGAAAACAAAACCATAGAGGTCGAAAAATACGAGTGGCAAAACATCCGCTATAAAGTAGACGAAACCACCAAAGAAATTGAAGAAGAGGTTTTAGGGACTTTTGTGCATTATCCTATCAAATTAGCGTGGGCAATTACGGTTCATAAAAGCCAGGGATTGACATTTGATAAAGCTGCGCTTGATGTTTCGCAAGTTTTTCTTCCCGGACAAGCTTATGTCGCATTATCACGTTTACGCTCGTTAGAAGGGCTTATTTTGCTTTCTCCGCTGCGTATGAACGGTATTTCAAACGATCAGGATGTGATGGATTATTCGTTAAACAAAGCTTCGGATTCATTTTTAGAGAATGCGTTGCATTTTGAAACTAAAAATTTCATCCATAACTATCTGATAAACACGTTCGATTGGAGTGATTTGGCACAAGAATGGCGCAATCATAAATTCAGTTACAACGAAAAATCTGAAATTTCAGAGAAATCCAAACATGCGGTTTGGGCCAAAAAACAAACGGAAGTCATCGAACAGCTTTTGGATCCATCCAAAAAATTCATATCGCAATTGAATAAACTTTTTGGTCAGGAAACAGTCGATATGAATCATGTTTCGGAACGCATTCAAGCCGCTTTCAGTTATTTCCTAAAACCAATGGACGAATTGGTTTTTGAAATCCTTTGGAAAATAGAAGAAGTAAAACGCATCAAAAAAGTAAAGGCGTTTTACGATGAATTAATCGTGCTGGAAGAATTGCAAACCAAGGCCGTTTTGCGCTTAATGAAGGCCAAATTATTGATAGAAACCGTTGTTGCAGGAGAAACCATTTCGAAAGAGAAATTGACCTCCTCAGAAATAAAAAAATACATCAGCCGAAAAACGGAAGCCATACAAAATCAATTCAAGGAAGTGAATATCACGCTGATTGAAGACGAAAAAGACGTGGAACGTTATACTTCGAAAAAATCAAAAACAGTAGCGCCTAAAAAATCAACGGTTCAGGAAACCTATGAATTATGGGTAGAAAAGAAATCAATTGAAGATATTGCGACAATCAGGGTGTTGACGAAACAAACGATTTACTCGCATTTTGTGAAGTTGATACAAACCAAAGCAGTATCCATTTCGGAAGTTTTACCGGAGGATAAAATGCAGGATTTGGCAGCTGCTTTTGCCGGATACAAAGAAGAATCACTGAATACCATGATGGAAAAACACGGTCATAAATTCTCTTGGGAAGAAGCGAGGATGTATAAAGCAAGTTTGAATTAAAGTACTAAATTTCTAAATATGAAAGCATTATATGTTATTGGTAACGGATTTGACATGCATCATGGTTTATCTACAGGTTATCAGTTTTTTCATAAATACATACTTCAAAATCAAAAAGAATTAGTAGATGATTTAGAAAAATATTTTTCCTTTATTGAGGACGTTGATAAACTTTGGTCAAGTTTTGAAGAGGACTTAAAAACTTTTGAATTTCAGTCTTTTTATGATGATAATTGTAATGTTCAAATTTATGATGAAAATTTTAAACCCAGTTTAACGTATGGTCTTGAAGATGATATAAATGAGCAATCCCAAAAATTAATTGAATCCATCAGGGGCGCTTTTGAAAGCTGGATTGAAAATATTGATATTGAATCGGTTGAAAAGAAATTGAATATAGAAGAAAATTCTTTTTTTATAAACTTTAACTATACATTGCTTTTAGAAAAAACATACCAAATCCAGCAAGATAAAATAGTACATATTCATGGTGATATTGAGAATAAACAAATAGTTTTTGGACATAATAAGGTTCTAGAGGAGGATTCAGAAATTGATGAAAATGGGGATAGCAATAGAACACTATTTTCAGATTCTGAATCTGCAGCAAAACAACCATTTCATGCTTTTTACAAACCCGTTGGAGATATTATTAAAGAAAATAAACATCATTTTGAGCGTTTTAATACTGTAAAAAAAATAATTGTTTTAGGACATTCTTTAAAGGAAATAGACATTCCGTATTTTGAAGAAATTCTCATTCACACAAACAGTGCGAAATGGGAAGTGAGTTATCATGAAGACAAAGAAGAAAAGGAGCATTTGCAAAAACTACAGAAAATTGGGATTAATAAAAAAGACATTAAATTGTTTAGATTAGATTAATTTCATTCTGCTGGTAGCATAGAAATATTTACGCAAAAGTAAAAATGTACAAAGCGAGTTTGAATTAAAGCAATAAAGCGCTAAAAATAAAAAACCCTATTCGGTAAGAATAGGGTTTTTGTTTTTATAGTGATTGAATCAATATCCAAGCCTCTGGGTTGTGCTTTTCATTAATTTCTTTTTTTGCTTTTTCTGCTTCAGCAAATGTGGCGTAACTGCCATATAAAACTGGAAAATAACCATTTTTATTAGGAGCGATTCGTTTGGCATCATATCCTAAACGATTTAAAATTCGCAACGTTTTGTCTGCATTTTTTTCTTCTCTGTAGACTCCAGCCATAATGTGATACGGCATTTTTATTTCGGCAGTCGATTTTACGGAGAGTGTAACAGCAGGAACCGGACTTTCAATGAAGAAAGTGGCTTGCTGAATTTTATTTTGAACTTGTTTTTGAACGGCAGTTTCAACAAGAATCGTCTCTGAGGCGATTTGGTTTTGATACATTGGATAACCAACGCTTCCTGCAAGTCCTAATCCTAACACAAAAATAGCAGCGTATTTCAAATATGGATTTGCTGTTCTGGTTTGTTCAGGAACCATTGTGATGGTTGCTTTTTCTTCGATTGCTTCTACTTCTTTTTCAAAGATTGCTCTTTTTACAAGTGGAGAAACAAAAGGAGCCAATCCAAAAGAACTGGTTAAATAATTCGTTTGATCATAAGGTGTGAAAACGATATTGTGATCCGCGTTCAAACGAAGGTCACCTACATTTTTTATAGAAAAAAGTTGATTTTCTTCTAATGCTTTTTTCCAATTAAAAACCTCATATTGAATTGCGCTTACCGCATACTCATAAGACGTTTTCTCTGCTAAAGCGATATGACAGGCCAATAAACCATCATTGTTTTTTAGATTAGCATTGAAAGCAATCATTTTTTTGGGTGGAGAAAATGAATTTGTACTTTCGTTTAGTTTAGCCGATTGAATTTCGGTCAAAAAAGCTCCGAAACCAGGAACGGTAACACATTGATAACGGTATAAAAGCTGCGCGATGTATAGTTCGATTTTCATACTTACAAAGTTATACAACCAAAATAGTTATCAAAATTTTATTCACAATTTTTATTAACAATCCGCATAAAAATTTATACATTTCACTCTCAAATAATTAACATGAAATAGCCATGTTTAATCGTTATACAAACATAAATAAAGATTTCTTTAAATTGGCGTATTCCATATTCCAATAAAAAACAAGTATTATCTACATATGAAAGAGCAGGATTTATTTTATTTATTGGCATTGCAAAGAATAGAGGGCGTGGGCGACATAATGGCCAAAAAACTGCTTACCCATTTTGGAGCTGCAGAAGCGGTTTTTAATACAAAGGCTTCGCAACTTGCTGCTATTGATGGAGTAGGCTCTGTTTTGCTGAAAAATTTAAAGGATAAATCGGTTTTCGAAAAAGCAACTCAAGAACTGGAGTTTATAAAAGCGAATGAAATCAATGCTGTTTATTTTCAGGACGAGGATTATCCGGAACGGTTGAAACATTGTATTGACGGACCACTTTTATTATTCACCTCTGGAAATATCAATTTAAAAAACAGAAAAATAATCAGCATTGTAGGAACGCGTCAAATTACCTCGTACGGAACTGAATTTTGCAGAAAATTGATTGAAGATTTGGCTCCGCTAGATCCTATAATCGTCAGTGGTTTTGCGTATGGAGTCGATATTGTGGCGCATCAACTGGCAATGGAACATAATTTACAAACAATAGGAGTAGTAGCGCACGGTTTAAACCAAATTTACCCGAAAACCCATAAAAAATATGTGTCAAAAGTAGAACAAAACGGTGGTTTCATGACTGAGTTTTGGAGTTCTTCGAATCCCGATAAAGAAAATTTCGTTCGAAGAAACAGAATCGTCGCAGGAATGTCTGAAGCGACCATCGTAATTGAATCAGCTGATAGAGGTGGTTCATTGATTACGGCAAATATGGCGAATGATTACAACCGTGATGTTTTTGCGGTTCCGGGACGTGTTACGGATAAGTACAGCCAGGGTTGCAACAACTTGATAAAAACCCAAAAAGCAAATGTCTTGACGAGTGCCGCGGATTTGATTTATATCCTGAATTGGGATATCCAGAAAGAAACAAAACCCGTACAAAAACAATTGTTTGTAAGCTTAGATGATGAGGAGCAAAAAGTATACGATTACCTTTTAAAAACAGGAAAAGAACTGATGGATATTATTGCTTTGCGCTGTGATTTTCCTATTTATAAAATCTCTGGAATGCTGTTGAATATGGAACTGAAAGGTGTTATTCGGCCTTTGCCGGGGAAATTGTTTGAGGCGATTTAGCAATTAAATCAAAAGAAAAAACCGCAGATTTACAGATTTTAAATAATCTGCGAATCTACGGTTAATCATTTTATAAACTTAAGAATTAAAATCAAGGTTTTAATTAACCTCAAATCCTAATTTTTCTCTCACTCTTGCCAGAACTCCATTCGCAACAGCAGCTGCTTTTTGAGCGCCAATCTTTAAAAGTTCATCTACTTCATTAAGATTATTGATGTAGTAATTGTATTTTTCTCTCTCGGTTTTGAAAGTTTCTGTAATCAATTCAAATAACGCTTGTTTGGCGTGACCGTAACCGTAATTTCCGCCAAGGTAATTGGCTTTCATCGCTGCGATTTGTTCTTCATTTGCCAATAAAGAATATATAGCAAAAGCATTGCACGTATCTGGATTTTTAGGATCTTCCAGCGGTGTGCTGTCGGTTTCAATGCTCATCACTTGTTTGCGTAAGGACTTATCATCCAGGAATATGTTGATAATATTATTGGCTGATTTACTCATCTTTCCGCCATTGGTTCCTGGAATAAGCATGCTGTCCTCCTGAATTTTAGCTTCAGGAAGAACAAATGTTTCGCCCATTTGGTGGTTGAAACGTGACGCTACATCACGAGTGATTTCAAGGTGTTGCAATTGGTCTTTTCCTACGGGAACAAACTCTGCATCGTATAATAAAATATCGGCAGCCATCAGCATTGGATACGAAAACAAACCAGCGTTTACATCTTCCAGTCTGTCGGCTTTGTCTTTGAAAGAATGCGCTAATGTCAAGCGTTGAAAAGGGAAAAAACAACTCAAATACCAAGATAATTCCGCTGTTTGAGGAACATCAGATTGTCTGTAGAAAACTACTTTATCTACATTCAAACCACACGCCAACCAAGCTGCAGCGGTACTGTAGGTATTGGTTCGTAGGGTTTCGCCGTTTTTTATTTGTGTTATCGAATGTAAATCGGCAATGAAAAGAAAGGATTCGTTTTCAGGTTTATTTGATAATGCTATTGCGGGAATGATTGCGCCAAGTAAGTTTCCTAAATGTGGTGTTCCTGTACTTTGAACGCCTGTAAGTATTTTTGCCATTATTTCTTTTTTCTTAACCGCAAAGTTCGCAAAGATTTTCGCAAAGTTTGCAACGATTGTAAAGTTTTTCTAATACTTAGCTTTCCAAAGCAAATTCTTTTATTATTATTCGCCTACGATTTCTTACTTTTGAACTTATGAGAGGATTAAAAATTGTTTTTTGGGTTTTGTGGCGCGTATGGTTTTATATTTTGATGGCCATTCCCATATTGGTGATGTTTCCTTTTCTGGTATTGTCTATTTTGACAGAAAGAGGCTATCCTTATTTTTTTAAGATGGCTCGTATTTGGGCAAAATTTATTCTTTTCGGAATGGGTTTTTATTATAAAATAGATAAAAACCAAGAAATGGAATACCAAAAAAGTTATATGATAGTTGCCAATCATACTTCCATGGCCGATATTATGCTGATGCTAGCTCTGACTAGAAATCCGTTTGTTTTTGTGGGTAAAAAAGAGCTTTCAAAAATTCCTTTGTTTGGATTTTTCTATAAAAGAACCTGTATTTTGGTAGACAGAAGTTCTTCAAAAAGCAGAATGGAAGTCTTTAATCGCGCTCAAAAAAGAATCAATCAAGGATTGAGTATTTGTATTTTTCCTGAAGGCGGCGTTCCAGATGATGAATCGATTTTGTTGGATACTTTCAAAGACGGTGCTTTCCGATTGGCGATAGAACACGAAATTCCTATTGTTCCCATTACTTTTGCTGATAACAAGAAGAGATTTTCGTATACTTTTTTCAGCGGAAGTCCAGGAATTATGCGTGTAAAAATGCATTCACACATAGAAACTTTAGGAAAAACCGGCGTTGATCGAAAAGAAATTCGTGAAGAAGTACGCGAAATAATATACAATCAACTAGTAGCTTTCGACTCAGATCCAATTAAAAGCTATAGCTAATACCAGAATACAATCCGATAAATAACGGTTTAAAGTCGCCCGAGTTGTTTGAAAATGTATTCAATTGATATTTTACCATTGGTTCCACATTAATTTGGAATGATTTTATAATCTGGTACTTAAATCCTAAACCTACATTAGTACTGAAATGGACTTGATTCAAGTTTTTTGCTTCGCCTAATTTCACATTGGTTTCAGATGAAACTAACGATATTTTATTTTGGCTTAGAAACAAAGTACTTACACCTCCAATAACGTTAATTCCGAATTTTTTATCCAAAACAGCATAGGAAACCTCCAAAGGGACTTCGTAATAGCCCATTTTTTGATTGATGGCGCCTGTATTGGTTTTTTGTAGGTCTTTTTCGAAAGTGATTAAGCCGTTCAAAGCAGATTGATTTTTAATCTCAATTAATGCATTTGAAGAATAATTGATATTTGCCAGATTATTGTTTGCCAAACCGGTTGAGTAAACTACGTTATTCGTGTTGTATCCTAACGAGAGCTTGTTAATTCCGCTTCGTAAGGCTATTTTTTTAGAAACAGCATAATTTACCCCAATACCAAAACTTAAGGTGTTATTGGCCGTTTTTTGATTTTCTGAAAATTGTGGGTCAATGGCTGAACCGCCTGAATTCGAATTCAGATATACAGCCGCGATATTTGGCGTAATTTGCCACTTGTTTTTTTGATTGAGAGCCACAGCCTCTTTTTCTTCTCCTTTTTTCTTTTTAAGGATTTCTTCTAATTCGTTTGGTTTTTCAGCACTATTTTCGGGCTCTTTTTTAGTGTCTATTGCTGCAATTTTAGCGTTTTCATTCTCTTTTAAGTTGCTTTTTTCCAGTGTTTGATTTTGTTGAATGTTTTCAAACGGATTATAGTTTTTTGTATTGTTTTTTTCAGCAGTAACAACCGTAGCGTTTTGGTTGTCATTATTTGCTGATGTTTGTTTTAGCGGTGAATTATTTTTTTGGAAATAAACAACAGAACCGTTTTGATTCTTCTCTTTGTTCGAATTGATTTTAAATCTATCAGAAGATATAATTTCTTTTTCATCTGTTTTTCCTGTTTTAATTTTGTTAACTACGACCTGAGGAATTGTTTTCACTTCTAAAGGATTACGCGCTCTTTTTGTTTTTTCAAGAGTAGAATCCTTTCCTTCAAACGAATTTTTTAAAACTTTTGTGTCTATAACGACACCATTTTTTATTTCAAATTTATTGTTTACAATGGTGTTCAATGCAAAAAAACCTAAAAGGAAAGCGGCGGCTATCCCAGAAGATTTCATCCAAAAAGGAATTACTTTTCGGTCCTCCTCTTTTTCTTTTAAAGAGGCCTGGATATTTATCCAAACTTGTTTACTGGGCTCTGATTCAAAATCTTTGAATCGCTCTTGAAACAATCGGTCTATATTTTTTTTATCGTTCATTTTGCCAATGAATTTATTTTAGTTTTTGTATGATGATCAATTTTTTCTTTCAAAATCCCTCTTGCTCGCGCCAGATTTGATTTTGTGGTCCCGGTACTGATTTTAAGCATCTCGGAAACTTCTTTATGAGAATATCCATCAAGTACATAGAGACTAAAAACTAATCTATACTGGTCTGGTAACTCTTGAATGATTTGCATTAGATACTCGATAGAAATATTTTCGTCTTCAATTTCGACTTCTTCCTCAGGAATATTGTCGTTTATAACTTCCATATATCTAACGCCTCTGAATTTCTGAAGGGCATTGTTAATTAATATTCTCTTTGCCCATCCTTCAAAAGAACCTTTAAAATTATACTGCTCAATTTTATCAAAAATGATCAAAAACCCATCCTGTAGATTGTCTTCGGCATCTGCATAATCAGTGGAGTATTTTAAACACACCCCAAAGAATTTTTTAGAAAACAATTGGTACAATTGCTCTTGTGCCTTGGGGCAGTTTTTTTTACATTGATTAATTATTTGATCTAATACCACAGTTTTTAAGGACATTAATTAATTAGTCACTGGAATTTCAACCTCTTCAAATATATTTTGACCATTGGCGTCCTCACCTTTGTAAAACTTAAAAATATAGGAACCGGTATTGGTTACATAAAAATTGAAAGAAACCTCAATGGGCTCCGAAGTTAAAGGTGTGCAATTTGTAGTTTCAAGAACAGAGGTTTGTATACCAATTGTTCTTACGTTCAAATTTTTATCGTAATAGATTCCTTGAAAAGAATGGCAATCAGAAGGTTTTTTGTACTTCAATTTTATCTCATAGGTTTGCCCTAAGGTGAAAGATTGAGGCACTGTGTAACTGTCTACCGGAAGTACTTCATAGCTGTAATTGGGTTGATCATCGTCAATACTACAGCCCGTCAGGGTCAATAAAAACAGGGTGAGTAAAACAATTTTTTTCATCTTTACTAATTTAAAAGTTAATACTATTCCGTCAGTTTAAAAGTTTTTATTGACGGTTTTCTTAATAGATGAAATTTTTTAAAAAGGTTGCGTTGTAAATTAAAAAAACCCGATATTCTCGGGTTTTTAGTTTTTTATGCTTCAGCTAGTTCTTTTATTCTGGCTTTAATTTTTTCTTCAAGTTCATCCGCTAATTCCGGATTGTCTTTTATTAAAGACTTAACAGCATCACGGCCTTGTCCTAATTTGGTTTCACCATAACTGAACCAAGATCCCGCTTTTTTGATGATTTCAAATTCTACTGCAAGATCTAAAATTTCTCCTGTTTTTGAAATTCCTTCACCATACATGATGTCAAATTCAGCAATTTTAAAAGGCGGAGCAACTTTGTTTTTCACCACTTTTACTTTGGTTCTGTTTCCAAGGACGTTATCACCATCTTTAATTTGTGTGGAACGACGAATGTCTAAACGAACCGAAGCGTAAAATTTCAAGGCATTTCCTCCAGTTGTTGTTTCTGGATTTCCAAACATTACACCGATTTTCTCTCTTAATTGGTTAATAAAGAAAACAGTACAATTTGTTTTGCTGATGGTTCCTGTTAATTTACGCAATGCTTGAGACATCAAACGAGCGTGAAGACCCATTTTAGAATCTCCCATTTCTCCTTCAATTTCACTTTTTGGAGTCAAAGCGGCAACCGAGTCAATTACTACAATGTCAATCGCTCCTGAACGAATTAAGTTTTCAGCAATTTCTAAAGCTTGTTCTCCGTTGTCTGGTTGCGAGATGATTAAGTTTTCGATATCTACACCTAACTTCTCTGCATAATTTCTGTCGAAAGCGTGTTCCGCATCAATAAAAGCAGCAATTCCACCCGCTTTTTGAGCTTCGGCAATAGCATGAAGTGTTAAGGTTGTTTTTCCAGAAGATTCCGGACCGTATATTTCAATAATTCTACCTCTTGGATACCCGCCAACGCCTAACGCTAAATCAATTCCTAAAGATCCTGATGAGATTGTTTCCACTTCTTCAATGGCTTTATCCCCCATTTTCATCACCGTTCCTTTTCCGTACGTTTTGTCTAGTTTGTCAAGCGTAAGTTGTAGCGCTTTTAATTTGGATTCTTTCTCTGTACTCATCTTCTCTTTTACCTTTTCTTTCATCTATTTGTATTATTTTATAACTCTAAGAAACTGACAGAATGACTAATTATCCTGAAAATTTCATTTATATGCAAAGATTTATTTTCGTAAAAATACTTCTTTTTTTAATGTAAATTTTCTCTTTCAAGAATATTTTAAATCTAAATTTCAATAAAAAATAAGTTGCTTATACGTGTTACTGAAACAATGCCTTCAATTCAGTAGCTTCATGAGGATTTAATTTTCCTGCTAAAACTAAACTGAGTTGTTTGCGTCTCAATGCGGCATCAAAACGTTGTTTTTCCAGTTCTGTTTCTGGAATTAATTGAGGTACTTCTACCGGTCTTCCAGTATCATCAACCGCTACAAAAGTATAAATTGCCTCATTGGCTTTGGTACGGTTTCCTGATTGTCTGTCTTCAACCCAAACGTCAATATATATTTCCATTGAACTTCTAAATGATCGGGAAACTTTGGCCTCTATAATAACCACGCTTCCAAGAGGGATAGCTTTATTGAAAGCTACGTGATTTACTGATGCGGTCACGCCAATTCTTCTAGAATGTCTTCCTGCGGATATACTGGCTGCACGATCCATTCGGGCCAATAATTCACCACCAAAAAGATTATTCAAAGGGTTGGTCTCACTTGGTAAAACCAAATCAGTTAATATAGTCAGGGATTCTGAAGGATGTTTTGGAGTCATGTTTTTTATATAAAAAGGGAATCGTTGTTTTTAAATAATAATTGGGTTTTAGTTTAACCAATAAACCGCCAATATAGCTGGTATGAAATAGATAACAATTGTTCTGGCACCATCGTAATCCTTCGCCAATCGCTGTCCGAAAAGCAACATCAATAAAGTGATACAAGAGAAAACTGCTCCATAAAAACCGAATATTCTGCCATTATTTACGAATAATTCAATGCAACCCACTACGCACAAAATACCAGAGATTAATTCTAATATTAAAATGTTAAGCAATGCTAACGGCACATGGTTTTTTAGCGGTGTTTTAGAAAAATGACCTTTCAACCAGTCTACATTATCTTTCCAATAAAACAGTTTATCGTAACCGGATTGCAGGAAAGTAATGGCCAGAAAAATTAAAATTAAAATCGAAGTAATGTTGTTCATTTTTTTATTTTTTGTGAATTAAACGGGTGAGTTTTATAGATAAATCGGTTAAAATAATTTTAGCATTTCCGTTGCGCTCAATGTGATACATGGCATCCGAAAGTTCTTTGAAAATATCATTTATGTTGTTGCCATTTACAAAAGGGGCAAAATTCTCCAGTTTGAATTTTTCCACTTTCGGCTCCATATAAACCAAGCTTTCCGTTTGGTAATTGAGCAACAAAGCCTGACGGAACATATCGATACAAAAATGTAAAAACTTCTTTTGGGTTTCTCTTCCTAAACTGGCAATTTGCTCGCTCCATTGAATCAAATCCTGAATGGCAGCTGCATTTCCTTTGGCTCTAAAAGCAGCACGAACCCAATCAACAAACCACTTTTCAAAAAAAACCGATTCGCTGTCCGGTTGTAATAATTGCAATGCTTTGTTATAATTTCCTTGTGCTTGATGTGCTATTTTTAAAGCTTCTTTAGGCTCTGTATTTTCTCTTGAAACTAAAGCTTCAGCAATTACGGTTTCGTTTAATCCGTTAAAATGTAGGACTTGACATCGGGAACGAATGGTTTGGATTATATCTTCTTCGTTTTCTGAAATCAGGATAAAAACGGTTCTATCCGTAGGTTCTTCGAGTAATTTCAATAGTTTATTGGAAGCGGCAATATTCAATTTATCAGCCATCCAAATAATCATGACTTTGTAACCGCCTTCATAAGATTTTAATGCGAGAGATTTTAAGATTTCCTGGGCATCATCAACCCTAATTTCTCCTTGTTTGTTCTTAACGCCAAGAGTTAAATACCAGTCAAACAAACTTCCGTACGGATTTTGAGTCAAAAACGCTCTCCATTCCGTGATAAAATCAATACTTTTTGGTTTGGTTTTTACATCTTCGGTACTTACTGTTGGGTAAATAAAATGCAAATCGGGATGCGAAGTTTTCTGGAATTTGATATTGCAGGCTTCGTTTGAACCCGAGTTTTCGGCGTTTTGATTGCTGCAAATAATGTATTGTGCATAAGCAATTGCCATAGGTAAAGTACCACTTCCTTCAGGGCCAACAAACAGTTGCGCATGTGGAATTCTTCCCAAATCAGCACTTCTTGTCAAATGACTTTTAATGTGTTCTTGTCCTAAAATTTCTGAAAATTGCATAAAGCAAAGATAGAAGAAAATGGTTTAGTCTAAAATTTTCGGTAGCAAACTTTCAGGAAAAGTAACGGTATAAATGATATGGAGCGTGTGCCTTTTTTAAGATGAAAATTTAACTTTTTTTAGGGAAAAATAGGCTTGAAATAGATAAAAAACGTCATTATTTATGATAATTTAACATTTTAAGTTTACTGAACTGTAGGTTTAATATTAATAAACGAAATTTTTTTTGGTGAGAATTAAATTTTCTTTTCAGAAGCGATGTCCATTAGAATGAAACAGTGTTAAACCCAATAATATCACTTGTGTAGTGAAAAATCAAAGCGCCCGATGAAATGCAAATATGTTCGATATAATACGTTTTTTTTTACAATTTGTAATCTTTTGTAGTCAAAAAAAATATTGACAAAGTTGCATTTTGAGTTTTATTGTATATTTTTGTTAGATAAACTAATTGGTAAATTCAAATTATGAAAGGGAAAATTATTTTTTTCAGTGTGTTTTTTTTGTTAGCGACAGGCGTGGTTTCAGCACAGGATAAAAATGCTCCTAAAAGTATTATTAGTACAAATGCGATAATAAAAAAATACCACGTTAAGGAAGAGTTGGAAGGAATGAAAAAAGGGGAATTATTAGAACTTTATATTGAACGTATAAAAGTTTTGGTAAAAACACTACCCTACATTGCCTTGGCTACAAAACCAGGAGTTACTATGAATGATCTAGGAATTCCTAATGATGCCGATAATAGAAAAATATTAGCGGGACAAGATGAAAGTACTGCAAATTTCCTGGATGTAACTGTTGCGTTTCAAAGAAGAATGGTGCCTTATTCAGATACAGACAATTTAGTAAAAGCAATTTTATTTTATGAAAACACATTGAAATCATTACATGAGTTCAATGACATGTAATAATTTGTGAGGCTTAGTTTAATTTCTTTTCTAATTTTTATTAACAAGTAATTTTATAAGAGTATTGTAGCGATAATCGAATATTAATTTAGAAAAAACTCGTTATCGATACATTCTGAAATAATTCAGAAAAATCGTAATGGGTTTTTTTATTAGTACCAAAGCATTTTTAATATAAATTTTATATCTTTTTATCTCATGAAAACAATTACTCAAATTGTATGGATTCTCTTTTTTGGAGTTTTCAGTGTAAATGCACAGCAAGAAAAAGGAATAACAGGTTCAAACAACTGGCTAAACAACTGGACGGAATTTAAACCTAATAAAGTTGATTATGGTCAAGCCAATCAAATATTGGCGGGAAATATTACCGGAAACACAAAATTGTTCAAGAAAAATGTCTACATATTGCAAGGCAGTGTTTTTGTTACTAATAATGCAACGCTGACCATTGAACCCGGAACAGTAATAATAGGCGATTATGAATCCAGTGCTTCTCTTGTAATCACAAAAGGTGCTACGATAATAGCCGAAGGTTTAGAGACTGACCCTATCGTTTTCACTTCAAACAGAAGCTCCAGAAAAGCGGGAGATTGGGGAGGAATTGTAATACTGGGCGATGCACCAACGAATAAATTTGGGAATGCTTCCTCTGTAAATTTTGATTTGGATACTTCGTTAACATCATATGGCGGTAATAATGTAAGCAGCAATTCAGGTATTTTAAAATTTGTAAGAATCGAATTTGCAGGAAAAAAAATTAAAGGTTTAGGGAATTTCAATGCATTGTTACTGGCAGGTGTTGGAAACAAAACGGTTTTAGAAAACATAATGATCAGTTATGCTGCAGGTGATTCTTTTGAAATATATGGCGGTGAACTTACTTTGAATAAACTGGTTTCTTTTAAGTCAAGCAGCGATGATTTTAAATTCAACTTTGGGACGCAATGTCGAATTGATAATTCTCTTGCCATTCGATCTTCTTATTTAACCAGCAATTTAGGTTCAAGATGTATAGATGTGGCTTCTTATGACAAAAAAGAAGAAGTTGATTTCACTAAAAAACAAACCTCAGTGATTGCAACAAATCTAACGTTGATTAACAATAGCGAAAACATAAATGTTGATATTCAATCAGGTTTAGTTAAAGAGGCAGTATATGTCTCTCAGAATACGTCTCTCGATCTTAAAAGAACGGTAATTTCTGGTTTTAACCCAGCAGTTTTATTGGATAATAAGATTGAAATTAATGGTGAAAATCTTAAGAAAATAAAATTCGAACAGATGTATTTCAATTTCTGTAAGGGAAATATTTTTACGGAATATAACTCAAACAATGAGGATTTAGAAAATTGGTATGGCAATAGTGCCTTTTCTAATGTGTATTCTCAAAGTGATAATAAGGAAACATTCATAGACCTTTTCAATGAAAAAAAACCTGATTTTAGATTGCGAATAGCTAAAATTACAGCATCAAATGATCACTAAAAGAATCATTTGTTGTAACTGATTTTGATTTCAGGTGTGAAAATGTAACGATATACAATTGTAAATTATTTTTATGAATTGGATAAATAAAGATTGAATGCGGAATGACTACTATTATAAATAAATATTTTTATTTTCTTTTATTACTGGTTTTTCCTTTAACTAATAGTGTTTATGCTCAAATAGTTATAGGAACACCAACATTGTCTTTTAGTCAAATTTGCGCGAATCCATCTTTTAATACTTTTAATGTAACGTTTCCTTTTTCACCGGTTTCCGGCTTAAATGCCTCCAATCAGTTCATTGTAGAATTATCAGATCCAAATGGAAGTTTTGCTACTCCAACCACAGTTTTCACTTCTACTGCAGGAGCTATAACAGTCTCACCGGCAACAGTAACTTTTTCAGTACCTGTTACCACTGCTGGTGAACAATACAGGTTAAGGGTAAAAAGTACAAGTCCATCAGCGACAAGTCCTAATTCTATCGCTTTTGCTGCTTATTATAAAGTGCAAGATACCCCATTTTCCATCAATAATTTTATCCCAACGGCTACCTATTGTACTGGCGGAAGTTATGTTTTAAACATAGATAATCCCGGAGCGGCAACTAATGATTCTCCTTTAAAATATCCTTCGTTAACCTACAAATGGTTTAAAGAACCAAGTTTAGCTCCTATTGCTACCGGAAAAAGTTTAACGGTAAATCAACCCGGAAAATACTATGTAGAGACAAATTATGGTACTTGTACCTCAAATTCATACTCTAACCGAGTTACAGTAAGCGAGTCTAATTCTTCGGCTGCTACGACAATCACATCCAGCCTTGGAAATCCTTTTTGTTCGAGCGCCAGTGCAACAACTTTAAGTACAGTGGCGGGTAATAGTTATCAATGGTCTAAGGATAATGTTGCTATAGCCGGAGCTACAAGCCAAACGTATGTAACGAATCAACCAGGACAGTATTCAGTAACTGCAAGCTTTGGAAGTTGTGTGGCCAATGCCTCTATCAACTTACAAGGATATCAATTTGCAAGCACTATCAATGTCCCGGATACCAATACCATTGCTCCAGATGAAACTCTGGAAGTAATTGTAACAACAGCGGCTTCGAGTCCGGAATACAAATGGTATTTAAACGGAACAATTATTTCGGGTGCTACAACAAGTACGTATGATATACGAACAAAAGGGAATTATAAAGTTGTAATTACTCAAACTACAGGCTGTGTCGCATCAAAAGAATATTCTTTTGTAGTCAATTCCTCAATTGATCCCAATCCATTTCCTAATGTTACAAACATACCTAATTTAGTAAGCCCTAACGGTGACGGTATCAATGATACTTGGATTATTCCGCAAGAATATGTAAGCGGAACAAATACAAAAGTACAATTGATAAGTTCCTTGGGGGAAATAGTGCTCGACACAAATGACTATCAAAATAACTGGCCCGAAAACGGAAACGATTTCAAGAATATAAACCCGGTTTATTATTATATTATCACTACTCAGGATCAAAAAGTGAATAAGGGATCGATAACTATAGTGAAATAACATGAAAAATATTTTTATAGTTATAGCTCTTTTTTTCGGTACACAACACCTGCTTTATGCTCAAGAGGATGGAGTGGTTTCATTTAATCAACCCGTCCGAAATTCGTTAAAGTTTAATAGATTCCTGATCAATCCTACCTTTAGTTTTGTTAGAGAACAAAGCACTATTGTCAGTTTTTATAACAAAAGGCAATGGGTTCAATTTGACAATGCGCCTCAGACCTATTCAGTAAGCTATTCTGGAAGATTCAGAGAAAATGAAGGGATTTCTGTTGGATTATTCCAGCAGAATTATGGTGTGCTTACCACCTTTGGGGCTGTGGCAAACTTTGCTCATAATGTAATGCTTCAAGAGGATAGTAATCTAACTTTTGGAATGAATGTAGGATTTTATAAAAGCGGCTTAGATAAAGGCAAGGTTATTACAAACTATCCTGATCCATCATTAGAAAGTATACCCTCAAATGCTTTAATAACGGTGAATCCGGGTATCAACTATGGAACTGCCTTTCTTGATTTTGGACTTTCTGTAAATAATCTGATTTTATACAATCTTAAAACTTCTAAAGTAGTCAAAGACGATCCTGAACAAAGCATTCAAGCTCACATTATGCACACGGGATATTTAGATACTTATGGTTTTTTTGACAAAAGTAAATTTTCGGCTTTGCTTAAAACAGAGGTTAAAAAAGATAAAACTGTTGTTTCAGGATTAATGATGTTTGCTATTCCCAAAGGAATTTGGGCTCAAGCGGGTTATAATAGCGTATACGGGATGTCCGGCGGAATAGGGTTGAATATTACTCCAAAAATTTCTTTAGAGTACAATTATGAAAAAGGCATAGGGAATTTGTCCAATTTTGGATCTTCCCATGAAGTTGTTTTTGCTTATAAATTTAAGAGTAATTCGTACTATTATGGCGATGATGAGGAAGAAGGAGCTATTATTCCTCCCGCAGAGGTAAGAAAATCAGTTCCGGCACAACCAAAAGAATCTAGCATTTTATCTCCTGAGGATGCTCAAAAGTTGAAGGAACTTAAACTTGCTTTGGCAGCTCAAAAAGAGGAAAGAAGATTGCAGAAATTAAAAGAAATTGCTGATGCTGCAGCTAAAGCCAAAGCGGATTCACTTAACCAAACCAAATTGGCAGCAGATGCCAAGGCTAAAGCGGATGCACTTGCTCAAGCAAAACTTGCTGCTGATGCCAAGGCTAAAGCAGATGCGCTTGCTAAAGCAAAAATAGCAACAGATACTAAACCTAAACCTGATGCAGTTGCTCAAGCGAAACTCGCTGCTGATGCAAAAGCCAAAGCTGATGCACTTGCTCAAGCAAAACTTGCTGCCGATGCAAAAGCCAAAGCAGATGCCCTTGCTCAAGCGAAACTTGCTGCGGATAATAAAGCTAAAGCTGATGCGCTTGCTCAAGCAAAACTTGCTGCCGATGCAAAAGTCAAAGCTGATGCACTTGCTCAGGAGAAACTCGATGCAGATAATAAAGCTAAAGCTGATGCACTCGCTCAGGCAAAACTTGCTGCCGATGCCAAAGTCAAAGCTGATGCACTCGCTCAGGCAAAACTGGATGCTGATAATAAAGCCAAAGCAGACGCACTTGCTCAGGCAAAACTTGCTGCGGATGCTAAAGCTAAAGCTGATGCACTTGCTCAAGCAAAACTTGCTGCAGATAATAAAGCCAAAGCAGACGCAATTGCTCAAGCGAAACTAGATGCGGATAATAAAGCCAAAGCTGATGCCCTTGCTCAAGCGAAACTCGATGCAGATAATAAAGCTAAAGCTGATGCCCTTGCACAGGCAAAACTTGCTGCTGATGCTAAAGCCAAAGCAGACGCTCTTGCTCAAGCGAAACTCGATGCGGAGAATAAAGCTAAATTAGCAGCAACACCAAAGGATGCCACTACAAAATCGATGGATGATTTAAGCAAATTAGTAGAAGAATCTAAAAACACACAGCAACAATTATTAATGCGATTAGGTGAAACGGTTGCCAATAAAGAAAAAGACCTTAAAGAATTAAAAGAAGAGAATGATCTAAGTGAGAAAGGTATTTTCAAAGAGCCGAAGCCTTTCAAAAGCGTGTCTGCGGAGAATAATGCATTAGAAGCTTTAAAATTAGAATTAGTTGAGGTGAATAAAACTCAAACCGTAAAAATTAGAGAGTTAGAGAATTTATACAAAGAAAGGCTGAAAAAAGTGCCGAATAAAGAGGACGAAACGAATCAATATTATTTGAAAGCCATAGAAACATTAAAACAAGAACAATTAAAAGTATTGCAGTCAAATACGAATCTGATTGCATCATTAGAAAAAATTAAAACAGATACTGAAATTGAGAAAAAAAGAAGAATTAAACGCGCTGGTTTTGAGAATGATCAAAGTAGGTATTTGAAAGATAAAGCGACATTAAGCTTAATAAAAGAGAAGACTGCTTTCAGTTCGGTTCCTTTAAAAGCAGAAGATTTTGACTCAGGTGATGAGCAGTCTAATATGCAAATTTTGAAAAATATTAAAAATGTGGAAAGTGGTTATTATTTAGTGGTTGCAGTACATGATAATGTTGCTAAAAGAGATGAATTTTTAACAAAAGCAGTTGCTGCAGGACAAACAAACATAGATTTCTTCTACGATATTAATACCAGTAAATATTTCATTTACTATAATAAATTTGATAACATAGAAGAAGCCAAAAAAGCATTAGAGTCAAAAGGCAGTAAACCTTATA
This sequence comes from Flavobacterium sp. XS2P24, assembly GCF_030010285.1. Classification (NCBI taxonomy): domain Bacteria; kingdom Pseudomonadati; phylum Bacteroidota; class Flavobacteriia; order Flavobacteriales; family Flavobacteriaceae; genus Flavobacterium; species Flavobacterium sp. XS2P24. The sequence continues at coordinate 142,920 of NZ_JASCRU010000001.1, read as the reverse complement.
ACGGTAAAATGTCTCTTGCTAAAATTGAAAATTAATTAATAAAATCAGTTATGGAAAAACAGTAATAATTTGTTCTAAATATTAAATTCAGTTTTGCACATTTTTGGATTAATTCCCAAGGCCCCTAAGAGTTAATCCGGAAAAATAAAAACCATCAGGCAATGTTGCCTGGTACAATAATTTTACCCCAATGAAATTAAAAAACTACCTACTAATTGCTGCATTATTTGTGGCAAATAATTATATTGTATTAAGGCAATCTGCCCTTTCTTTTGCGTCTCTATTTTTCACTCATACGATTAAATCAGAAAGGATTTCATTATTGAATGTGTTCAAAAAGTCTGTTCTTTTAAAAACAGGTTTTGTACTGCTAATGCTCTTGCTGAGTGAGACATCCTATACTCAAACCTACAAGACATTTGCTATACGAAAAAAGATAGATATCAGAGGAAGTATGGTTGTGGCGGGAAATAATATTTTGGGCCAAGACAATCTTCCTTTTAACGATAATACAAAATCCAATCAGGATATATCGATGAAGTATATCGATATTGATTCTGATGCCAGTACTTTCAGTTCCAGTAGTGCAGACCTTTCAGTTCCTACACAAATAAATGGAACATTAAGCACCTGTTATAGGGTTTCCTATGCTGCTTTGTATTGGGGAGCAATGCTTCAGAGCGGTAGTAGGACAGACATCAATAAGGTAAAGCTAAAATTGCCGGGGGCTTCCACATATAGCGATATTAATGGGACACTCATTTATGATGCCAACAGTTCTCCCATAATTCCAGATGCGAATAAACCGTATGCCTGTTATGCTGATGTGACCAGTTTATTGAGTGGTTTGTCAAGTGCAGGGGGAACGTATACGGTGGCTAATGTAATTGCCAGTGAAGGTTCTAATGGCTCCACCGGATTATCAGCCGGATGGACTCTTTTTGTGGTTTATGAAGACCCAAGTCTTCACATGAAATCATTTAATGTTTTTGATGGATTTAGCCATATTTATGATTCACATTTTGAAAAAATTCCGGTTACGGGTTTTATAACTCCTCCATCAGGTCCTGTAGATTTACAGTTTGCTTATGCTGCTTTGGATGGAGACAAACCTAAAGGGGGAACGAAACTGGAGTTTGGCACTAAGGAAGTTACGACTCCCTTAAGATCTGCCAATAAGTTTTTTAGTTCTACGATTGAAAATACCAATGGAGTTCAAACGCCAAGAAATCCTTCTGGATCCAATACCTTGGGATATGATACCGGTGTATTGGAAGTGGTAGGAGCAAATCCGGAGTATATAAAAAATAACCAAACATCAACCGATTTTACACTGCAAGTGGCCAGAGGTCAAGCGGATCCGGTATTTCTATTTTTCTCTGCTTATGCCGTAGATATCATTGCGCCAAAAATAGACCTGACTAAACTGGTAAAGAATACTTCGGGAGTTGACATTGGTGGAACCAATGTTACTTTAGGACAGTCTTTAACGTATGAAATTAGTTATCAAAATGTTGGTAATGATAATGTGAATAATTTTACGATAAAAGATGTATTGCCAGAGAATATAGTCTTTAATCCTCTCACCAATATCGATTATACTAATTCAGGAGGAGCTACATTACAATCCTATGATCCAGCTACAAGGACCATTATTTTTACAATCCCAAACAGTTCCGTATTAGTCAATGGAGCCCTTTATACCATACGCTTAAACATACAGGTAGTCCCCAATTGTAACATGTTGAGTGATGCTTGTTCGAATGTGATCATGAACCAGGCGTTTGCAACTTATAGCGGTATTATTAATACCAATACATTTGAAGAAGAGGGGAGTTTTGCTTCGACGGCCTGTAAATTAGGTTCGCCTGAATCGACTAATTTTTTAGTAGATATTTCCAATTGTACCTTTGAGAGAACCGAAGTCTTGTGTGGAGCCAGTGTTGTATTATCCGCTTCAGATGGATATGCCAGCTATTCTTGGTCAACAAGTCCAACAGGAACACCGGTTATTGGAACCGCTCAAACCTATACAGCCACTCAAACCGGGGTTTATTATGTGAAAAATACCCCTTCGGGTACCTGTTTGCCAATTAATGAAAAGATTACCGTTGTTCCTTATGGTAACACCATTACGAATCCAATTATCCCTTTTGCAGATTTATTGCCTATTTGTCCGAACAACGGAAAAGTCCTGCCTAATATTTTCCTGTGTGGTGCCAATGCTACCCGTGCAATTACTACCGGTATTAGTGATGCGGCATCGATTGTTTGGCAAAAATTAAACGAGGCAAGCTGTCCAGCCGTTACTGTTGATAATTGTGCGAATGAAAGTTCAGCATGTACCTGGAACCAAGTTGGTACGGGTCCGGATTATACGGCAAATACTGCCGGACAATATAGGGTTACCATAAATTATGTAGGAGGCTGTTACAGTGTTTTTTATTTTAATGTGTATCAAAACCTTTTAAGCCCAACAGTTACCACCAGAGATATTATCTGTAGTACCCTTGGAGAAATAACCGTTGGAGGTGTTCCTGCAGGATATGAATATAGTTTGAATGCTGCCGGTCCTTATCAAACCTCAAACGTGTTTTCTATTGCTACGCCCAATTCCTATATGGTATATATTAAACAAGTTGGGGTAGTTACCAATCCATGTATTTTTACTGTTCCTGATATTCTTATCCGAAATAGAGTTTTTACGGTTTCAAAATTTGTCAGTCAACCACTTTGTAACGGAGATAAAGGAGCGATAAAATTGGCGGCTAATGACGCACGTCCACAATATTATTTTAGCATTCACCAAGGGGGAACATTGGTCAACAGTGTAGGTCCAATAATGGCTAGCGAATATGAATTTTCGGGTTTAAATCCGGGAATCTATACTGTGAGGGTTCGGACTGAAGATGGTTGTGATTATTCGGAAAATATTGAAATAATAGAACCACCTTTATTAACAGCAACTTCGGCACTGACTAAACCATTGACTTGTACAGATGGGCAAATTACAGTATATCCTGTTGGAGGAACGCCACCATATACGTATTATGTAAATAGCACAACCGATTTCCAAAACACGCCACAAATTACGGTTACAAATCCATTGCCTCCGGGAGGTGTTTATACTATAGACGTTTTTGACAGTAAAAACTGCAAGACCACAACTACAATTACGGTAGCTGCTATTCCGCCGCCAGTTTATACGGTTAGTCAAACTAATATTCTATGTTACAATGACACTACGGGAGAAATTAAATTTAATGTTACAAATGCCAATGGGTATACTTTAGCTTATAGTATTGATAATGGCGTTACCTATGTGGCAAATCCAACTTTCTCTAACCTTAGTGCAGGAACTTATACGGCGATTCTTAAATATTCATTGTTGGGTGCAGACTGTTTTTCTACAGCTGAAGTTATCACGATAACACAACCAACAACAGCTTTAACAGCTTCTGCGGGAGTTTCTGAATTAGCCGGTTGCGGACCTTTGGGGGAAGGGAAAATAAGAATCACTAACCCACAAGGAGGAACACCTTTTCCAGCACCAAATTATTATTTATATAGTTTTGACAATCAAACTACTTGGATAACCACTAATGAAGCGTACTTGGCTCCGGGAACGTACACGGTGTATATAAAAGATGCTAATGGTTGTATTTATGCCATGCCAAATATCATCATTGACCCAAAACCGGTTGAACCAACTATTGAGGTTGAAGATGCTGTTTTCAATTGTGATGGTACTGCGACCAGTACTGTGACTGTAACAAATAATGGAGGAGCCAATTATAGTTATCAATATCTGTTGGATGGTACTTTGAATGCGAACATACCGTCAAATGTTTTTACAAATGTGCCTTCCGGAACGCATACAGTAAGTGTTTCCTATACATTATTAAGCGTTCCAACTTATAGTAATTTATTGAAAGAAGATTTTGGATCTGGAGCACCAACTACAACTTCGGGGATTGCAAGTGCTTATTGTTTTAATGATCAACATGTGTTAGCACCTTATGCTTGTGGTACTAGATCAGTCGAAGACAACCAATATTCTGTAGCCAGCTTTTTTTGGAGATCTGATGACCCAACCAGTAATAATACAGGGGCTTGGTATCACTTTAAAGATCATACAAGTAATGGAACTAATGTAAATGGAAGGTATTTATTGGTTAATATCGGCTCTGCTGCAGGACCTTATGGGGTTCTATACAGTAAACCTATTGTTGATATTATTCCAAATCAAGACGTAAAAGTTGATTTGTATCTTGCTAACTTAATAAGGACTTCTAGAACTGGAGCTAAACCGGATTTCATTATAGAGTTAGTCGATGGTTCAGGAGCAGTAGTAGCTTCACAAGCAACTGGTGAAATTGCTAATAATGAGATTTGGAATCTAAAATCATTGTCACTTAATCCAGGGAATAACACTAATTTGACATTTAAAATACGTTCCGGAAGTATACTATATTCCGGGAATGATGCTTTAATTGATGATATCACCGTATATCAATTACCAAAATCATGTATTACTACCAAAGATTTTACTGTAATAATTCCTACTGATGAAGCTTTTACTGCTTCAATCACAGGATTCAAGAATGTAACTTGTGCTGGTGCTAATAATGGAGAAATCACAATCGCTGCCCAAAATTTTGATACTACAAAAGGGTTTCAATATTCTATTAATAATGGTGTGACTTGGTTTACCCAAATGACCTCTCCTTATACGATTATAGGATTAGCAGATGCCACGTATAATTTACAAATTCGTTATGATGCTACCTCAACTGGAACGTGTGTAAAACCATTTACACAAATTATAACTGCGCCAACGGCATTAATCACGACAGCAACTGTAACTAAAGTTGCAACCTGTATTTCGGGTGCAACCATTACGGCTAGTTCGACAGGGGGAACTTTAGCATATAGATATGAATTATGGGATGCAACAGGAACGACTAATGTTCAACCATCTCAGAATACCGGTATTTTTACAAATATTGCACCGGGAACCTACATTGTTCGTGGGTATGACGCTAATAATTGTACCGATGATGCTGATGCACTTGTTGTTTTGGCACCGCCAACTTTAACCGCATCACTGGACGCAAGCTCCGATTTATGTTTTGACAGTTTGAATCAGGCTTCATTAGTAGTAAATGTTTTAGGAGGAACTGCACCATATACGTATAGTTTAGATGGTGCTCCGGCTCAAAACAGCAATACATTCAATACTGTAAGTGCAGGGAATCATTCGGTATTGGTAACAGACAGTTTTGGTTGTACTGCGCCGGCTATTACTGTTAGTATTGCACCTCAACTGACTACTGTAGCTACCACTACAAAGACATTAGATTGTACAGGTAATCCAAATGCTGTAATATCAGGAACCATTTCTGGAGGGAATGCTCCATTTGTAATAACGGTACTTTCAGGAACAGGACCAGGAACAATAGCCCAACCAACAGCAACTACTTTTACATACACAACAGCAGTTGCAAGCACGTATCAATTTCAAATACAAGATGCTCAAGGATGTATTACTACTGCTACTGCAACGGTAAATTCTTTAACTCCGATAACAGCGACAACTACAAATAGTAACCCTTCTTGTAATGGTGCATTTGATGGTTCAGTACAAATAGTTCCATCAGGAGGAGTAGGTCCTTATACTTACAGCAGCGATGGAATTACGTATGTTTCGAGTTCATTATTCTCAGGTTTAGGCAACGGAACACATACTTTTTATATCAAAGACAGTAAAGAATGTTTTATTACAAAAACGGTTACTTTAACACAACCTACTGCTTTAGTAACGTCAGCAAGTGCAACCGCATTTAGTTGTAGTGCAACCAATACGAAACAATCAGCAACAATAACCATAGCGGTTCCTACTTCAGGAACAGCTCCATATCAATACAGTTTTAATGGTGGTGGTTATACCAATGTCAATACCTTAACGATAAATGACAACGGAACAGATCAAGTAATTTCGTATTCCGTAAAAGATGCAAAAGGGTGTGTGTACTCAAACACGATTACAGTTTTAAAATTAAATCCACCAACTGATTTAAGTTTTGCGGCTGCACCAATAACATGTACGGCGCCAACAACTACAGTTACAGTTACAGCCACAAATGGGGTAGGAATATTGACTTATGCCATTACTTCGCCGGCAGCTTCAGTAGCTTCAAATACTACTGGTGTTTTTGTTGGATTATTGCCGGGAACTTATATTTTTAAAGTTACCGATGCCAATGGATGTTATTTCTCAGAATCTTATGTTGTAAATTCAGTTACGCCAATCACTGTTATTGGAAGTAAATTGAGCGATGTATTGTGTAATGCTGGAAATACAGGATCAGTTCGATATACTGTTTCTGGATTTTCAGGAACGTATAGTTATAGTATTAATGGAGGTTCAACTATTACGGGACAAACGGCAACAACGATTAATCTGACCAATCAATTTGCAGGAACATACGCAATTTTGATAACCGATGAGGTTACGGGTTGTACTGCGAATGCTTCTGTTACAATACTAGAACCGACAATTTTAACAATACCTTCAACAAGTGCCACTAATGTTCATTGTAATAATGACAATTCACAAATTACGGTAATGGTCTCTGGAGGTACCGCTAATTATTTATACGCAGCGGTAATTGCAGGCTCTACGGCTCCAATAGCTTCAGTGTACAACAGCAGTAATATCATAACTGTTGACACGAACTCAGCGACAAATTTAAGCTGGGATGTTTATGTAAAAGACGCTAAAGGCTGTATCGTAATCACTACAGTAGATGTGATTACAGATGATTTACCAATTGTTACGGCCAGTGTAAACAATCAGTGTACAAGTTCAGGAAGTAATTTTACAATTACTGCTTCGGGCACTGGATTAGCGCCTTTAACGTATAGTATCAATGGAACTACTTTCCAAACCGGTTCAACTTTTACAGTTACTCCAGGTTCATATACGGTTACTGTTAAAGATAAGAATGGTTGTACCGCTCAAGCAGCTGCACCTACTGTTGTTTATCCGGCTATGATTGTAACGGCTGTTTTAACCAAAGACAACACTTGTTTTCCTGCGCCTACGGATGCTAGTATGACTATTTCGGTAACTGGAGGAGAAGCTCCATTTGGATATCGTGTAAAAGTTGGAGCGGGTTCTTATATTGGTTCGCCAATTCCTTTTGGAGGAACCTCGTTTACATTTAGCACATCAACCGCAAATACATATCAATTTGAAATTACGGATGCTAATGGATGTACCAAAGAAAGTAATGTAATTTCAACAACAGCCATTGTACCTGTAACGGCCTCTTTTGTAAAAGTAGACCCAACATGTAATGGGTTTTCAGATGGTTCTATTCGATTAACAGCCCTAACCGGTGAAGCGCCTTTTACGTATAGTATTGACGGAGGAACTACTTTTGTTGCTACTAATGTGTTTGGAGGACTAGCTTCGGGAAGTTATCCTTATGTTGTCAGAGATAAAAAAGGTTGCGATGCGACAGGAACAATTATACTTGATAATCCTCCTCCAATAGATGCTTCGATTGCAATAACAGATATATTTTGTAACGCAAATACTCCGGGTAGCTTACTTGCAACAATTAATTCAGGTGGAATCGCTCCATTTACATATACTTTGTATAGCAATACTTTTACACAATTAGCAACATCTGGAACAACAGCAGCAACAAGTTATAATTTCACTGGATTAACTTTTGGGGATTACTATATTACAATAGTCGATGCTAAAGGATGCGAATATAAAAGCTCGAAACAAAGAATTAAAACACCACCATTTCTTAGCCTTGCTGCGCCTGTTATTGTAGGGAGTGATTGTGTTAATGGCGCCACGGTTCAACTGGAAGTTATTTCTGGAGGAGTTGCTCCATATAAATTTTCAATTTTTGGACAACCCGCAACAACCTCACCAGCTATAAATACTCCTCCGTATCAATGGACGTTTACTAATTTATTACAAGGAACCACTTATTATTTTCAAGTTGAAGATGCTAATCTTTGTACATCAATACTAGAGGTTATTATACCGCCAATATCAACTATTGCAGTAAATATAGATAGCATAAAAAATGTTACTTGTAAAGGTTCCAATAATGGTATTTTAGATTTCACAGTTAGTAGTTTTGATACTTCGGTGACAACTATAAATTACGAAATATTGGACGCTTTGACTAATGCTCCGGTTTCCCCAGTTATTAGTGGGGCTATAACTGGAACTGCAGGAGGACCAATATCAGGGACTATTACTTCGTTACCTCCAGGGGATTATTTGTTGAAAGTCACAGAATCCACCGGTACACTTTGTTCTGCAATTATACCATTTAGTATAACTCAGCCTCTTCAAGTACTTGCTTCAAGCATTACGGCTCAAGTAAATGCCAATTGTGATTTGGGTTCTCAAATAACGCTAACTACAACAGGAGGAACCGGACCTTATGAATATGCTGCTGGTGCGCCTGGATTTACACCAATAACAGTTGATTTTGGAACAAGTAATGTGTTGACTTTAAATTATGTTGCTCCCGGAAATTGGGATATAGTAGTAAGGGATGCCAATGATTGTAGGGTTATAATTCCTGTAATAATCTCTAAAGATGATGATCCAACCATAAATACACCAGCTGCTATTTGTTATGATGGGAATCCGTTTACAATTACTATTTCAGGAACTGTTGATCTGGATTTAGCCGGTACAGAAATGTATAGCGTAAACGGTAGCGCTTTCCAGGCAAGTCCTAGTTTTACTTTTAATGCATCTGGAACCTATAATTTAGTAATTAAAGATGGAAATGGTTGTACGGCTACAGTACCGTATGAAGTAAAAGACCAATTGGAGTTAAGTGCAACTCTTACCAAAGAATTGGATTGTACAGCAACACCAAATGCACAAATTACTTTGACTACAACAGGTGGATATACAACGCCGTCTGCAAATTATACTTATGAAGTTTCTACAAATGGCGGTGGAACATGGACAGCTATGGCTACCAATGTATATCCTGCAGTAATAGCGGGAACGTATGATTTCAGAGTTACTGATGCGAATAATTCAATAATTTGTCAAACAACTACAACTTTTATTTTAGATCCAATACCAACTACAGTATTTAATACTACAGTAACTAATGTAAGTTGTAACGGTGGGAATGACGGATCGATTACGGTGAATGTAACTTCTGGAGTTGGGCCTTTTGAATACCAATTGGGTGCAGGAATCTTTCAATCTTCGAATTCATTTACAGGTTTAACAGCTGGTACAGCTTATGTTATTACCGTCCGTAATGCTAAGAATTGTACGCTGGCTTCATTGCCAATCACCATTACAGAGCCAGACGATTTAACGGCAACTTCATCCATTACAACAGCATTAGTATGCGGTGCGGGGAATGCAGCACAACCAGCAACAGTGACTGTAAGTGGAATTGATGGTACTGCTCCGTATACTTATAGTTTTGATGGAGGTGCAAATTATACAGCAACACCTACTTATCAATCATATACGGGAATCACATTTGATGTTTATGTAAAAGATGCTAACGGTTGTATTTTTATTTTAGATAATGGTGTTGATATTCCGGCTTTGGATGCTCCAAGAGATTTAAATTTTGCAGCACCTGCTGTTACTTGTTCTTTACTAACAACTACGGTAACAGTAACAGTTCCTGCGGGACAAGGAGGTATAGCACCTTTTACATATAATAACCTAACATCAGGTACATCAAGTGGTACTGGAGTATTTGCGGGACTCTTACCAGGAACCTATTTATTTCAAGTAACGGATGCTAATTTCTGTACCTACCAAGAGTCACACACTGTTAATCCGGTAACGAATATCACTGTTTCGGGTCAATTAATTAGTGATGTGACTTGTAATCCGGGAGCCAATGGAGAAGTATTGTTTACAGTAGGAAACTTTGCAGGAATGTACAGTTATTCATTAGACGGAGGAACTACAGTTATTACCGGACAAACAAATCCAACGATAACAGTATCAGGATTAAGTGCCGCAAGTACACAAACGATCATCGTAACTGATGAAACAACAGGATGTACGGCTACAACTTTTATTGATGTTTCGCAACCTACTCCATTAGCTTTGACGGCAAACCCATTTATTAATGCCAATTGTAATTTTGGCGCTCAAGTAAGTGTGACTGCTTCAGGAGGTGTTGCTCCATACGGTTATTCGTATGTAATAAGCGGAGATCCGGCAGGAACTTATTCTGTTTCGGCTTCAGCTGTTTTAAACCCGGCTACAGCAACATCATGGGATGTGTATGTGAAAGACGCTAATAATTGTGTAATTACAACGCCATTAACAATCGCTATTGCAACTGATCCACTTCCAACAGGAATAACGGTTTCTGGTTTAAGTCAATGTCCAAGCGCAACAGGCGATTATACTTTTACCGTAAATGTAGCAACAGGAGTGGGTCCGTATGAATTTAGTATTGGAAGCGGATTCCAAACAAATCCAACATTTACCGTGAATGCATCAGGAACGTATGATGTAATTGTAAAAGATGCTAATGGTTGTTCGACAACAGCGACAGGTTTAGTCGTTATTTTGCCTGCTTTACAATTACAGGCTACTATTACGGCTTTACCAACTTGTATTGATGGCGATGGAACACTAACGCTTTTTGCTACTGGAGGTTCGGGTAATTATGAATACAGTAAAGACTCAGGAACATATCAAGCTTCCGCAAATTTCACTAACATTTTTGCAGGAACACATACAGTAACCGTTAGAGATATTACAACAAATTGTACCAAGTCTATTTCGGTAATTTTGGCAGCGGCAACTCCAATCACTGGTTTTGCACTTTCAAAAGTTGATGTGACTTGTAACGGAGGAAACGATGGAAGTATAACTGCTTCTATGACTACTCCTGCGGTAGGAGTAAATGACAATCCAATATACAGATATAGTATTGATGGAGGTGCTACCACTCAAACTTCAACGGTCTTTAGTGGTTTGATTGCCGGAACATATACTATTGATGTGACTTCAGGAAGAGGTTGTGAGGCCACTCAAACCATAACTGTTAATGAGCCGGTTATTATAACAGTTCCTGCTCCAACGGTTTCTCAATATGGTTGTAATACAGGCTCAAATGCAACTAATTATGCTACGATTACTGTAACTGGGGTAACTGGAGGTTCTGGAACTTATGCCAATTATGAATTTATAAAAGGCGGAACAGTAGTTCAGTTTGGTGCGAACAATACGTATACCGAATCTGATTTATTAGGCGGTAGTTACACCGTAAATGTTTACGATAATAAGGGTTGTATTGGCACTGCGCCATCTGTAATTACGATTGCGCCATTTATTGCTTTAGACAAAGCGAATGTAGCGGTTAACAATGCAATTACGTGTACCAATCTAGAAGACATTACGGTTATGGTAAGCAGCATCGGAGGAACACCAACGAATCTGCAATATACTGTAGCTGATTCTAATGCGACAACAGGAGTAATTGGAGCTAATTATAATTTCACCAATGCGACTGGAATTTTCACCGGACTAAATATTGGGAATTACCTGATTACAGTTGAAAATTTAGATACAGGATGTAGCATACAAAGTGTGCATTATGTAAATAATCCAAATACTTTCGACCTTACAATAGACACTATTGTTGATGTAACTTGTTTTAATGGAAATAACGGTAGTGTTAATGTCACTTTTGTGGACAGAGTAATTACAGCCACTGATCCGAATCAATCCGGGCCTTTCAATTATACGATAGTTGATGCCCTTGGTAATTCGGTTACTGCAGGGACAGCAGCAACTGCGGGACCAATAACCATTAATACTTTGGTAGCTGGCACGTACACTATTACAGCTACATTGACGAATAGTCCGTTTTGTACAGTAAGTAAAAACTTTACCATTACGCAACCTACAGCAGCTTTGGCCATAGCCGAAACCCATACTGCAATAACATGTGTTACAGGTAATAATGATGGAAGTATTTCCGCATCAGCTGTTGGCGGATGGCCGGGAGGTTATCAGTTTGAATTAACAGGACCAATGACTGTAGCGTATTCTTCTCAAAGTAATTTTACCAATTTAACAGCAGGAACGTATACAGTAAATGTCAGAGATAGTAAAGGATGTGTGGCTACAACAACTGTAACACTTGTGGTTCCAACACCAATTACCGTAACCGCAAGTTCAGATATTACAATGCTAAACTGTAAAGGAGATAAAAATGCTACGATTACTGTTGATTTACCTACAGGCGGTCAAGGATCTAATTATTTATACACTTTGAATACGACATCTGTTACTCCGCCAACGGCATCAGGACCACAAATTTCTCCTTTGTTTAGTGGCTTAGGAGCAGGAACGTACACGATTACGGTAACAGATGGATACAGTTGTTCAGCAACTTCGGCTGCTATTGTTATCACTGAGCCAACAGAGGTGAAATCTAATTTGGTAGTGGCAACAACACAAACGTGTTTAACACAAACAACACTTACCTTGAGTGCAACGGGTGGAACAGGACTTTATACCTATAGCGACTCTGCGGCGTTTACCACAATTTTAGGTTCGTTTGTGTCTTCGGTAACCTTTCCGGTGCCAGTAGGAACGTATGTTTATTATGTTAGGGATGCCAATGGTTGTGTTGCTACTGTTTCTAATCAAATCAAGATTGATCCATTGCCAGCATTAATAATCAATTTAGATAAGACAAATGCGGTTATCAATTGCGCAGGAGACAATACAGGTGTTATTGTTGCAACAGCGCAAGGAGGACTTGGAAATTATATCTATACACTACAGGATGCATCTGGAAATAACCTTACTGCTGTTCAAGCCAGTCCAGGTGTTTTCACAGAACTTTTTGCTGGAAATTATCAAGTAAAAGTAGATAGTGGTGATTGTACAACAACGTCATCTATTATTACGATTACCCAGCCGTTGGCACCATTAGCTGCACCTTTCACAGTTAGTGATGTAACCTGTAATGGAGCAAATAACGGATCAATTGAAATCAATGCTTCTGGAGGAACCGGTATTATCAAATATGCTATATCTCCAAATTTAAACCAGTTTGTTGACGATACTATTTTTGATAAACTGGCGCCAGGTACTTATGATGTAATTGTCCAAGATGTATTAGGATGTTATATAAAAATTAATTTCACTATAAATGAACCAGACTTAATAAGTGTGGTAACCGATCCATCGTCTATAATTCCTGAAGTTTGTGAAGGGGATAAAGACGGAGAATTCAGCATTACAATTTCAGGTGGAACGGCTCCGTATAGTGTAAGCTTAGACAATCCAAGCGGAACTTATACAACGGGTACAGCTACTCAGACCGACTTTGATTTTACAGGATTAACAGGAGGTGCTCATACCGTTTATATTCGTGACAACTTAGGTTGTAATACAGAATGGATTGAAGTATTGCCGGAATCAATACGAATAAATCCAATTGCTGTTATTGATTACAGTTGTGTAAATAATGCTGCAAGTAATACGGTTACCGTAACTGTAGATGCGATTATAACAGACCTAACGGATGTAGATTATTCACTGGATGGAGCATCTTATCAAACGAGCAATGTATTTACAAATGTGGCTCCTGGAACAGGTCATTATGTTGATGTAAGACATACAAATGGATGTATCAAAAGAACAGCCAGCTTTGATATTGTACAAGTTGATCCGTTGGCATTAGTTTTAAACGATGGAGGATTAAACGAAATTGTAGCTACGGCAACTGGCGGTGGTGGCGGATATCAGTATACGCTTAACGGGGAATCCTATGGAACCAAGAATACTTTTATCATCTACAAATCGGGAGATTATACAGTTGAGGTAACAGATTCAAATGGTTGTGTGGTTTCAGCTACCCGATATTTTGAGTATATCGATGTCTGTATCCCGAATTACTTTACGCCAAACGGTGACGGAGTAATGGATGGATGGGCTCCCGGATGTACAATCAATTATAAAGACTTGACATTCGATATTTTTGACAGATACGGTCGAAAAATAGCAACCTATCGCCTTGGCCAATATTGGGATGGTAAATACAATGGTAACGAACTTCCTTCCGGAGATTACTGGTATGTTTTAAAATTGAATGATTTGAAAGATGCTCGAGAGTTTGTAGGTCATTTTACCCTTTACAGATAATAATTAAACACTGATGATCAAGTTGTCCCAAATTAAAATGATCCAAATGAAAAAAATAATAGTACTCCTTCTTTTGACTGTAACTTCGGGCTACAGTCAGGAGTTAAATTTGCCTGTTTTTACACAATATTTAGCAGACAATCATTTTGTAATATCACCAACATTCGCAGGTATTGGTGATAACCTGAAAATTAGAGCCAATGGACTTACGCAATGGGTTGGCATAAAAGACGCTCCGGATAATCAGTCCGTTTATGCTGATTTTAGAATTGCGGATCAATCAGGTGTAGGGATATCGTTGTACAATGACAGTAATGGAAACACCAGACAAACTGGGCTTAAACTGTCCTTTGCGCATCACTTAATATTAGACTATTATTCAAAACAATACTTGTCTTTTGGGATGTCATATAACATTAATAACTTTAAAATAGATATTAATAATTTCAATACAACATACGAAGCTCCTGTTCTGGATCCAAGCATCACGGACAACCGATTTGTATCCAATAACAACTTTGATATTGGCGCATTGTACAGAAATAAATCATTTTATTTGAGTCTTAATGCCAGTAATATTTTAAATAAAAATGCCGATAAGTTTTCAGGAGTTGAGCCGGTATTACTAAGAAATTATCAGGTTTACTCCGGATATGTTTTTAAAAGTCCAACGAATAACAGGATTGAATATGAGCCATCCGTTTTCTATCAATATTTTGCCAGTGACCAACGTTCCAGTACGGATGTGAATATAAAATACAGACAATTCAACAAGTATGAGGATTATTATTGGGCTGGAATTTCCTACCGTTTTTTGAATGATCAGTTTTTCAAACCGTTAAATTTAGGGCCAATGGTTGGTTTCAAGAAGTCTAATTTTTATTTTGGATATTCTTATCAACTTACCCTGAATCAATTGATGGCATACAACTCAGGAACCCATGTTGTTACAATTGGACTTGATTTTCTGGCAGGAATCAGCAACTGTCCTTGTACGCAAAGTCCGGTTCACGATTGATTATTCTTATTTATTTTCTTCGTTTTTGATATAAAAAATTGCATTAACTATTAATTTACAACGATTTCGTTGGTAAAAGCTATATTTTTCTAAGTTTTTCAAATTTAATAATAATTTAAAAGTTCTATATTTGTTATTCTTTCAAAAAAAACAAACTAAAAATATACTTAATGAAAACTTTAAACGATTTTAATTTTGCAACTAAGAAAGCAATAATACGTGTTGATTTTAATGTGCCTTTGGACGAAAATTTCAATGTAACAGATGCTACTCGTATCGAGGCGGCAAAACCTACAATTGATGCTATTCTTGCTCAAGGTGGAAGCGTAATTTTGATGTCACATTTAGGCAGACCATCAGGTGTTGAAGAAAAATATTCATTGAAACACATCCTAAAAACAACTTCAGAAGTGTTAGGAGTACCAGTTCAGTTTGCTTCAAACTGTGTTGGTGTGGAAGCTAAAAACGCTGCGGATAAATTACAAGCTGGAGAAGTTTTATTATTGGAAAATTTACGTTTTCATAGCGAAGAAGAAGCTGGAGATGTTGCTTTTGCAAAAGAATTAGCGTCACTTGGTGATATTTATGTAAACGACGCTTTTGGAACAGCGCACAGAGCACACGCTTCGACTACAATTATTGCTCAGTTTTTCCCAACAGAAAAATGTTTCGGATTATTATTGGCTAAAGAAATCGAAAGCTTGAACAAAGTTTTGAAAAACAGTGAAAAACCAGTAACAGCAGTTCTTGGTGGATCTAAAGTTTCTTCTAAAATTACGGTTATCGAGAATATTTTGGATAAAGTAGACCACATGATTATTGGTGGTGGAATGACTTTTACTTTTGTGAAAGCATTAGGAGGTAAAATTGGAGATTCTATTTGTGAAGATGACAAACAAGAATTGGCATTGGAAATCTTGAGATTGGCTAAAGAAAAAGGAGTTCAAATTCACATTCCAGTTGATGTTGTTGCAGCAAATGCATTTTCAAATACTGCCGACACTCAAATTGTTGACGTAAAAGAGATTCCTGATGGATGGCAAGGACTTGATGCTGGACCAAAATCATTGGAAAACTTCAAAAAAGTAATTATGGATTCTAAAACGATTCTTTGGAACGGACCATTAGGTGTTTTTGAAATGGAAAGTTTTGCTAATGGAACGATTGCTTTAGGGAACTTTATTGCTGAATCTACTGCAAACGGAGCGTTCTCACTTGTAGGTGGAGGAGATTCTGTAGCAGCTGTAAAACAATTTGGACTAGAAGACAAAATGAGTTATGTGTCAACTGGTGGAGGTGCTATGCTAGAAATGCTTGAAGGTAGAACATTGCCAGGAATAGCAGCTATTCTTGACTAATACAAAGAAATAAAAACCGTTAGAATTGAATGATTTCAAATTGATAAACGGTATCAGAATTCAATGAAAACCTTAGCGGTAAATAATATCGCTAAGGTTTTTTTGCATTAAATTTCAAGAATTGATTTTTTAAAGGGTTTTTTGCCTCTAAAACCGGTCAAAATTCTTTACAAATGAACGAAAGATTGCATTTTTAACAATATTTATAGAATTTTTTAGTTTAAACCTGTTAAGTTTGTAAAAACAAGCTTTGTAATCATTTGAAATATAGGTCTTTGATCGTAAAAATATGAATATAAAAAATACCACCTTATCGTTTTTTCTATTAGCATCCGTGCATTTATTTTCGCAAGAAACAGTTGTAAATAAAGACGTTGTAAAAGTAGAAACAAAATTATCCTATTTAGATTCCATCAAGAAAACCTTCATAAAAGATGACTTAGCATCTTGTGTTGACAGTTTGTGGATGAAAGAATTGACAAACCTAGATTTATACAACAACTTATCAGAGGATATTAAGAACATTAATATTGACCAAATAGTGGATTATGAATTGCCTACAGCCCTTTTGAAAGAAAGATTGGCGGCAATGGATGCCAAATCACCTTTCAATATTGAGTACAATCAAGGTCTGGAAAATATCATTAAATCATTCTTGAAGAACAGAAAAAAATCTTTTGAGCGCTTGATGGGCACATCAGAATATTATTTTCCACTTTTTGAAGAAGCTTTGGCGAAACAAAATGTTCCTTTGGAGATAAAATATTTGGCGATTGTAGAATCGGCTTTGAATCCAAAAGCAGTTTCTAAAATGGGTGCTACAGGACTTTGGCAGTTTATGTATCAAACCGGAAAACAATATGGTTTGAAAATTGATTCCTATGTTGATGAACGCAGCGATCCCTTGAAAGCCAGTGAAGCCGCAGCGCAATACATGACAAATATGTATAAAATATTTGGCGATTGGGATTTGGTTTTGGCCTCTTATAATTCTGGTCCGGGGAATGTTGCAAAAGCCATTAGACGTTCCGGAGGACAGCAAAACTATTGGAACATCAGAAAAAATCTTCCTAAAGAAACACAAGGATATGTACCTGCTTTTCTCGCTACAATGTACATTTATGAATACCATAAAGAACACGGAATTGTTCCTAACAGAGCCGCAGTAAAGCATTTTGCCACAGATACGATTATGATCAAGAAGCAAATGACGTTCAAGCAAATCTCAGATTTGTTGGATGTTCCAGTGGCGCAATTGCAGGTTTTGAATCCGTCATACAAGCTAAATGTGATTCCGTTTTATCATGATCAAAACCATTATTTGAGATTGCCACAAGAAAAAATAGCTGTTTTTGCGTCTAATGAAGACCAGATTTACGCCTACACTCAATATGAATTGAACAAACGTGAAAAGCCATTTCAGATTGAAAAAGCAATGGCTGTAAAGGACACGGCTAATTACACGATTCAGAAGATTGCACTGCCCAAAACAACCTATTATAAAGTAAAACGCGGAGATAATCTGAGTATGATTGCCAGTAAATATGACGTTGATGTTGCTGACATAAAAAAATGGAATAAACTTAAAAGTAATGCTTTGGCTTATGGAAAAAGTTTAAAAATAGTGATTGGTGCTGATTTGACAACTCTAAAGAAGGAACCTAAAACAGAATTGATACCATCAGAGAAAATTTCGAGCAATGAAAGAATAGTTGCTTCTGAAATGAAAGTCAATAAGGAAGAAAAAACTAAAAAAACTACGCAGCCAGAAACAGTAGTATCGAATGCATCTGCACTTTATGTGGTTCAAAAAGGAGATAATTTAGGAAGTATTGCCAAGAAATATGATGTTACCGTTGCCGAAATCCAAGAATGGAATCACCTTTACAATGATAATGTGCAATTAGGAGCTTCATTGCAGGTTGCAAAAAAAGTGTCAGACAGTAAAGAAGAATTAGTTTCAGGTCCCGAACGAAAAGACATTGAGTATGTTGTTTTGCAAGGAGATAATTTAGGGAATATCGCTAAAAAATTCGGTGCTTCATTAGCGGATTTAAAGCAATGGAATAATTTACAGGATAATACGATTGGCATAGGCGCCACTTTAATTGTTGCCAAAGATGAAATAGTCATCAATACCAATAAAGCGACGGTAAGTTCATTCAAGAAAAAAACGAATATCACTGATTCTTCTAAGAAAGAAGCGATTGATTACTATGTGAAAAAAGGAGATTCCTTGTATAGCATTTCTAAAAAATATCCAGGAGTAACCATTTCTGACTTAAAAAAATGGAACGGTATTCGCAGTGAAGAACTCAAGCCCGGAATGAAGTTAAAAATAAACGGATAATACGATAAACTTCTATAAATTTGGGTTTTATTTTATAATTGAATAGCAATGAATAAAGCCCATTTTTTACTTCTTCTGATTTCTTTGATGTTGTTTTCCTGTAAAAAGGAAAATGAATCTTTGCCGCGAAAAACATCGGGTAAAATCAATACTATTTCAGTTATTATTGACGATCAGTTATGGAATGGTGATGTAGGGGACAGCATTCGAAACAAGTTTGCATCTCCGGTAATTGGACTGCCACAGGAAGAACCGCTGTTCAACATCAATCAATATCCGGTTAAGCTTTTGGAAGGTTTCATGACGGATACCAGGGCGATTATAGTGGTGAAAAAAGGAGAAGTAAATAAATTTGAGATTGCTAAAGATCAATATGCATCTCCTCAGAATGTATTTCATATTTCCGGCAAAACAAGTGCGGATATTATTGCAGGCATTGAAAAAAACGCACCCAAAATGATTCAGCTGATCAAGGAGGCAGAAATAGCCGAAAGCCAGAGAATTAATGGTCAATCCCATATTGACCCAAAGGTAATTTCGAATAAATTCCACATCACATTACAAGTTCCTTCTGGTTACGCATATGTGCTTCACAAAAGCAATTTTATGTGGTTAAAAAAGGAAATCATAGGTGGGAACACAAGTCTTCTAATTTATCAAGTTCCTTTAAGCACCATAAAAAAAGAGGCTGATTTAATCACGAGTATTATTAAAATGCGAGATTCCATCGGGAAATTATACATCAGTGGAACCGAGCCCAGCACTATTATGATTACTGAAGAGGCTTACGCGCCGTATCTTTCCAAGATTACTCTTGATGATAAGGAAACCTATGAAACTAAGGGAACTTGGGAGTTAAATAATGATTTCATGTCGGGTCCATTTATCAATTATGCCATTGTCGATAAGGAATACAATCGGATTCTGGTTTTAGAAGGTTTTTGCTATGCGCCGTCTAAAGAAAAACGCGATCTTATGCATGAATTGGAATCTATCATAAAATCAGTAGATGTATTGAAAAGATAATCTTATTTTCTTTTATTTGTACGATACAAAAAACATAAAAACAGGCACGATGTTACAATGGAAAATTAAGGCGTTTGACGCACTAACTGTTCACGAACTATATGATTTATTACAATTAAGAAGTGAGATCTTTGTAGTGGAGCAAAATTGCGTTTATCTTGATCTTGACGGGAAAGATAAAGTAGCATTACATCTTATTGGTGAATTTGAAGGTAAAATTGTGGCTCATTCCAGATTATTCAAACCCGGAATCAGTTTTGATAATGCTTCAATTGGCCGAGTAACTGTTGCTGCTAATTATCGTGACAGAAAATGGGGACATGACCTAATGCGGGAATCAATTGCTGGAATTGCGCATCATTTTGGGGAAAGCAAAATCACTATCGGAGCACAATTATACTTGAAAAAATTCTATGAAAGCCATGGATTTGTGCAAACCAGCGAAATGTATCTGGAAGATGATATTCCGCATATTGAGATGAAAAGAGAATAACTAAATTTTCACAATAAGGAATTCGACCCGTCGGTCTAACGCTTCTCCTAAACCCGTAGGAAATTTGTTTCAACATCCTATATATTTCATTCTAAGGCTGTTTATGCCTTTAGACATGAGGTATTTGTATACGCTTTTGGCCCGATTCAAAGAAAGTTTTCTTTCGCGGCTGTCTTTTTCTATGGCGTTATCGTAATAGTTTGGAGTACAACATACGTGTCCTTTAATTTCGAATTGTAAGTTTTTCTGTTTTTGTAAAATTTTTGAAATTTTGTCTAATTCTAATTTTGATTGTACGGTTAATTTGCTGCTTCCCAAAGGAAATAGAATATTGTCTAAGTAGACTCGGTCACCCACTTTGTGATTGTCCTGAAAGGAGCTATAAATTCCTTTTCCAAAACTGTTTTTCTTTACAATGAGTAAATCTACACGTCTGTTTTTGGAACGGGTTTCATTTAAATTTTCAAAAGCATCATTTGTTAAAATGACCCGGCCTTTCCCCTAGATAATAACAATTTTGTTTTTATTAAAACCATTGGAAGTCAGGATATCTTGAACAGTTTTCACTCTGTTGTCTGATAATTTATAATTGTAATCATTATCGCCTCTATCGTCACAATAGCCATAAATCTGAATGGATTCGACTTTTGTAGTATCGACTCTTTTTATAAAATTGACTATAGTTTGTACTTGGTCGTTATAAAGATTGTATTTATCAAATTCGAAATAGACGGTTTCTGAGGCTTTAATTTGAGCGGATAAATGACTAAAAGAAAGCAAAAAAAGTAGACTAAATAAGTTCTTCATTATATTTTTAAAATAGTCTTATACTCAGAGTTGTTGTTTAAAATGCTCACTGCTTTCTTAATTTCTGAATTGTTTTTGATGTAATATTGATACAATCCTTCTTGGTATTGATAGCGTTTAATGATTTCATCCAAAATCAGATTTTTAATTTCTTTTTGGTTTTTATCCAATAATGCATTCTCGCTTTTTTGAAGCGCAGTAAGCAATTGTTGGTATTCTGTAAGGATAGATTCTTCTATTTTTTCTTTTTTGGCTACAGCCAAAGTGTTTTTCAAAGCGAGTTCTGTTTCAGTGTCAAAAGAGAATTTTTGTACTTTTAAAAACTGTTTGAAATCCAAGAAATCAGCATCGGTAACGGTAGGAATACGGTTTCCTAAATCGGGACTTTTATAATAATAACTAGTTACGTAATTAAAAATCCCGTCATTTTTTATCAAAGCATCCGTTATTGGACTTGATTTTGCTTCCTCTAGTTCCACATCGGGTTGAATACCGCCGCCATCATAAACCGTCCTTCCTTTTCGGGTTTTAAAAGCATTGTAGTTTTTCTCTTCAGTCTTTATGGCTTTCCCATTTGTATCTTTTCTGGTATAATCTAATGCTTGAATGCATCTTCCTGAGGGTGTGTAATAGCGAGAAATGGTTACTTTTAGTTGTGTTCCAAAGGTTAAATCCACCGGTCTTTGTACCAATCCTTTCCCAAAACTACGGCTTCCTACAACCACTGCACGATCTAAATCCTGCAAAGCGCCAGCCACAATTTCTGATGCCGAAGCACTTCTTCCGTTCACAATAATAATCAAAGGAATTTCAGTGTCTACAGGATCTTTGGTTGTTTTATAGGTGCTGTTGTGTTTCTCTATTTTTGATTTTGTAGTAACAATAATCTCGTTTTTTGGAACAAATAAATTACAGATATTCACCGCTTCATTCAAAAGTCCTCCCGGATTATCTCTCAAATCCAATATAATTCGTTCTGCACCGTCTTTTTTTAATTGTTCCAATGCTTCTTTGGTTTCGAATGACGCTTTTTTATTAAAATGTGACAATACAATATATCCGGTTTTGTCGTCTATTTTTGCAAAAAAGGGAACCGATTTGATTTCGACTTCATCAAGGACAATTTGAGTGGTGCTCATTTTTCCTTGTCGGATGTATTTGATGTCGATTTTTGTATTTTTCGCACCTTTAAAAAGCTGTGAAGCATCTTCTTTGAAATCAGATAATAATACATCGCCTATTTGAGTAATTTCGTCACCCGCTTTAAGACCTGCTTTATCCGCAGGGAAGTTTTTATAGGCTTCCTTGACGATTAATTTATCTTCTTTCCGAGTTAGTAAAGCGCCTATTCCAGTATATTCTCCAGTGTTGTTTATCTTGAAGCGCACCACATCCTGTTCGTTGAAATAAACGGTGTATGGGTCTAAATTAGCTAACATGCCTTTGATGGCTTTATCCATTAAGTCACCAGGATTCGTTTCATCGACATAATTTCGGTTCAATTCCTTGAAAAGAGTTGTGAATATCTCAATTTGCTTGGCGATTTCAAAAAAATCATCTTTGAAACTAGCACCAATAAACAGAAATGCCGAAGCGACAACGGGAATTATGAATTTTTTTTTGAAGAAAGAATACATTGTTTTATATTTTTTTTGTCTTAAATCTTTTTCTAATAAAGTAACCTATTGCAAACAGGATAATGATAAACGGCCAAATGCTCAGTAAATTTATAAATAAACTCGACATACTATTGAACCCAGATTTGATGGCAGTCCAAATTTTCATTCCATAAGAAGCTGTTACGCCACTTTCTTCAGCGATAGATTTGTAGAATTCTATGGTAATGGTGCTGAATGAAACTCGGTTTTGCATATAGTTCAACTGGCCTTCTTTTGCTTCGATTTCTTCGCGAATGGAGGAAAGTTGCGCCTCAATTTCTAACATCTCAGAAACTTTATTTGCTTTTTTTAGAAGTTCGAGATAACGGTTTTCAAGTACTTTTTTAGCTTTTAATCGAGCATCAATATCTATATATTCTGCAGTTACATCTTGAGAAGATATTTCTTTATTGTCAAAATAAGCAACTCCTTTTGAAATGTCTTTCAAAAACAAATCAAAATTTTTGCTTGGAACACGAATGATTAATCTTCTAAAAACAGACCCATAATCCTTTCCCTCAGTATCATTCTGAATAGTAGCATTGTGACTCTTTACGGCATTCTGTATTTGAGTATAAGTGGCTGTTAAATCATTGGTTTGAAAACGAAGATTGCCTTCTTTGATGATTTTTGGTTCAATGTTTTTAGGAGCTTCCTTTTCCGAGGCATTTATGTCAGCTTTCTCTTTGTCATAAAGTGCGTTACTGGCTGAAGCTTCTTTTGGGGGAAGTTTGATAGCTGATACTTTCATGTCTAAATCAGCCTCGGCTTTTTTACAACTGGAAAAAGAAAATAATAGTAGAAAGAATAGGGCTATTGACTTCATAAACATTAAATTTTAATGCTAAAAATACAAAAAATAGAATTGCTACTCTTCTTTTTTTATTTGAAGCAAAAACTTCTCAAACAATTGAATGGTTTTGGTATTAATTTCCTCGTACGTCAATCGGTCCTTCGTTTGATAAAAAAACATAAAGGAATACGGTTGGTCCAGATTATCAATCAATAAGTGTTTGTTCAGGCGATAGGTTTCGCGCAGTACACGCTTGAAATAATTGCGGTCTACGGCTTTCTTAAAATTCTTTTTTGAAACTGAAACGCCCATTTTTATTTTTTCTCCCGACACTTCGGGATTGCCAAAAGAACCGGCTTTATACACCAATCGCAACGGATATTTAGATACTGATTTCCCTTCGGTAAACAATAATCCAATGGTTATTTTACTTTTTAGCTTTTCGTTTTTTGGGTAAGTGAAGTTCATTTTAATAGAAAAAAGACATAGATTTTAACATGCAAAGTTACGATTAAACGTTGAGCCTGTATATTGTTTCGGATTTAAATACCGCTAAAAATATATTTCTTACTTTTGTGGCAAATTTTTAAAGCATGCAAAAACTAATTTCGTATCCCATTTCCGTAATTTATTATTTATGTTTCGGTCTAACATTGGTTATTTTTCATCCAATTCAGTGGGTTTGCTTCAATGTTTTTGGTTATCAAGCCCATAAAAAAAGTGTTGACTATTTGAATTTTTTCTTATTGAGTTGCACGAATCTTTTGGGAACAACGTACAAATTTGAAAACATAGAAAGCATTCCAAAAAATGTTCCTCTGATTTTTGTGTCTAATCATCAAAGTATGTATGATATTATTGCTATGATTTGGTTTTTCCGCCGATTTCATTGTAAATTTGTCAGTAAGAAAGAATTAGGAAAAGGCATCCCAAGTGTATCGTTTAATTTACGTCATGGAGGCTCTGTTCTTATTGATCGTAAAGATCCTAAACAAGCCATTCCTGCCATCAAAGGATTGTCTGAATATATTGAAAAAAACAACCGTTCTGCAGTTATTTTTCCGGAAGGAACACGAAGCAAGACGGGTAAGCCAAAAGAGTTTGCACAAAGCGGGTTGAAAATTTTATGTAAGTATGCGCCCTCGGCATACGTAGTTCCAGTAAGCATAAACAATTCTTGGAAAATAGTTAAATACGGGTTTTTCCCTTTAGGTTTAGGAAATCGCCTTACCTTTGTAGTTCATAAACCATTGGCGGTTAAAGATTATGCTTTTGCTGACTTAATCGCACAAACAGAAAAAGCAGTTGTTCAAGGAATAAAAATTTAATTTATATATAATGTCAATAAAAAACATTCGATTAGAAGTAATGCAGTTTTTGGAAAAAAACGTAGACAGCTTTGTCGATCAGTATCTAATTCCAGTGGAAAAAATATGGCAACCAACAGATTTTTTGCCTAATTCCCAAAGCGATACTTTTTTTGATGAGGTGAAAGAATTACGTGAAATTGCAAAAGAATTACCTTATGATTTCTGGGTGACTTTAGTAGGTGATACCATTACTGAGGAAGCTTTACCAACTTACGAATCCTGGTTAATGGACGTAGATGGAATTGATAATGTAGAGCGTAACGGTTGGTCTAAATGGATCAGACAATGGACTGGAGAGGAAAATCGTCATGGTGATTTACTGAACAAGTATTTGTATTTATCAGGTCGTGTGAACATGCGCGAAGTAGAAATGACAACGCAACACTTGATCAACGACGGTTTTGATATTGGAACCGGAAGAGATCCATACAAAAACTTTGTGTATACCAGTTTTCAAGAATTAGCGACTTACGTTTCTCATAACAGAGTAGCTCAAATGGCTAAGAAATATGGGGATAACAAATTGTCTAAAATGTGCAAAATGATTGCTGGTGACGAGATGCGTCATCATCATGCGTACAGCGAATTTGTAAACCGTATTTTTCAAGTTGATCCAAGTGAAATGATGCTTGCGTTTCAATATATGATGAAAGCAAAAATCGTTATGCCTGCGCATTTCTTGAGAGAATCCGGAGAAAAAATCAGTACTGCATTCGAACAGTTTTCTGATTCGGCACAACGTATTGGTGTTTACACGGCAGCAGATTATGTAGATATCATGCAAAAATTAATTGACAAATGGGAAATTGACAAAATTTCCGGTTTGACCGATGAAGCAGAAAAAGCTCGTGATTACTTGATGAAATTACCGGCAAGAATGGCAAAAATTTCAGAAAGATTAGTAATTCCACAAGAATCACATATTTTCAAATGGGTAGAACCAGCTTTAGTAAGATAGATTTTTGAGTTCTAAATAAAGAATAAAAATGTTGAATTTTGAAGTTGGAGAACTTTGAAATTCAACATTTTTTTTAAAATAAAATAAACAATGACAAACCCTGATTTAATAAGCAAAACGATTCTTTTTGTAAAAGAAAAGTTAGAAAATGCCGAAGGCGGACACGACTGGTTCCATATCGAAAGAGTGTTTAAAAATGCTGTTCTGATTTCAAAAAATGAAGTTTGTGATGCCACTGTTGTAAAACTTGGGGCTTTGCTTCATGATGTTGCCGACAGTAAGTTTCATGATGGTGATGAAACCGTTGGTCCAAGAATAGCGCGTGAATTTTTAGAATCAGAAAATGTTGACGAAGAAATCATCGCTCATGTGGTAAATATCATTGAAAACATCTCATACAAAGGCGGTAATTTCGAAAAGAAATTCTCATCCATAGAATTGGATGTAGTTCAGGATGCAGATCGTTTAGACGCGATTGGCGCCATTGGAATTGCCAGAACGTTCAATTATGGCGGATTTAAAAATAGAGCGCTTTATGACCCTAAAATCGCTCCAAATTCCAGTATGACAAAGGAAGAATATAAGAAGAATGATTCTCCAACGCTCAATCATTTTTACGAAAAGTTATTGCTTTTGAAAGACAAGATGAATACCGAGGCCGGAAAACAAATTGCGCAAGAAAGGCACCGTTACATGGAAGGATTTCTGGCACAGTTTTATGCGGAATGTGAAGGGGAAAAGTAAGTAAGCAGTGTTCAGTTTTTAGTATTCAGTTTGTTGACGTTGAAATTGTACCGCTGTACTCCAAAAAAAATCGATTTCAGTCTTGTTTTACACATAAACCATGAACTGATCACTAAATTCTGTTCACTGACCACTAATTTTAAATTCCTTTTTCTTTCATTTCCAAAATCACATCTGAAGCGTTTTTAAAAGTGGGTGCTTGCTCAATAATACTTCCCACTCTTTTTTTATTCAGTTTAAAGGTGATGTCATTTTCCGTTGTAAACAACAAAGCGGTCAAAAACGGGTTGTTCATATACGGAGCCAATATAATAAAGGCTTCGTCAAGCGAATGGAAACTTTCTATTTCTTCGGTTTTATACCGCGCCGTAACCGAAAGACTGAATACGTCATTCTCCAGTAAAACGGGACGCACATAAATATTTTTCAGTTCCGTATCACCAATGGTTTTAGCAAGCGTTAGTTTGGCGTACGTATGGTTTTCGATACTTTCTTTTACCTTTTCCCAGAAAAGTACAAATACAGGTTGGAAGGACATAAGTTTGATTTTAGATGGTGTTATATTCCGAAACGGGTCTGTAAAATTAAGTGTTGTAAGCCAAACAATCTCTTTTTGAGGAAAGATTATTTTAAAGGATTAGCACTTGTAAACTAAAAAGAGAACCAATGTGGCTCTCTTTTGTTATTATTTCCCGGTAAACACTGCTTTTCTTTTCTCTAAAAAGGCGGTTGTACCTTCCTTAAAATCTTTTGTTCCAAAGCATTTTCCAAAGGCTTTTATTTCGGCTTCATAGCCATTTTTTCCTTCTTTGAAATTAGCATTGACTGCTTTTATGGCTTTGCCAATGGCGTAAGGAGAATTCTTGATTATTTTGTTTGCAAGGTTCACGCAGTAGTCTAAAAGTTCAGCTTCAGGAACAACGTGATTTACTAATCCAGTTCTATACGCATCTTGTGCAGTTACCATTCCTGCGGTCATAATCATTTCCATCGCACGTCCTTTTCCTATTAATTGTGGCAAACGTTGTGTTCCTCCGTAACCCGGAATTACACCTAGTGAAACTTCAGGCAATCCCATTTTTGCATTTTCCGAAGCGATTCTAAAATGACACGCCATCGCCAGTTCTAATCCGCCACCCAATGCAAAACCATTGACAGCTGCAATTACCGGAGTTTTTAAATTCTCTATAAAATCAAATAATTTCTCTTGTCCTTCTGCCGCCAATTGCGTTCCTTCTTCAATCGAAAAATTAGCAAATTCAGAAATATCAGCTCCGGCCACAAACGCTTTTTCACCACTTCCAGTTAGAATAATAGCACGAATTTCATCATTTTTCCCTAATGTTTTGAAGGCTTTGTTCAAATCAGAAATGGTTGCAACATTCAAAGCGTTTAGTTTTGTAGGACGATTAATAGTAATCGTTGCGATGTTGTTTTCAGTTGCAATTAAAATGTTTTCGTAATTCATAA
This sequence comes from Flavobacterium sp. XS2P24, assembly GCF_030010285.1. Classification (NCBI taxonomy): domain Bacteria; kingdom Pseudomonadati; phylum Bacteroidota; class Flavobacteriia; order Flavobacteriales; family Flavobacteriaceae; genus Flavobacterium; species Flavobacterium sp. XS2P24. Next base: position 114,666 of record NZ_JASCRU010000001.1, on the reverse strand, counting down.
TTGTAATTTTAAGAGTTAATTATTGGGAGTGAGACAATAAAAGTAGTTCCTTTTCCAAATTCAGTTTCAAAGGTAATCGTTCCTTTATAATTTTCGATAATGTTTTTTATAATACCGAGACCAAGACCCATTCCGCTGCTTTTGGTGGTGAATTTTGGTTCGAATATACGGTCGATGTCCTTGGGCTGAATGCCAATTCCGTTATCGGCAACGGTAATTAAAACGTTGTTTAGTTCTTTTTTTACCGATACGACAATAGACTTATTTTCCTGCTGTTCCGGAATGGACTGAATGGCATTCTTTGCTAAATTTGTGATGATTCGAATGAGTTGTGTTCGGTCAATTTTCGAAATAATTTCGGGAGAATCACTTTGGAATTCAATGTATTCTTCGTTGAAAATATCCATGGCAAGTTCTACTACTTCCACCACGTTTAAGGTTTCATTTTGCTGTGCCGGCATCGATGCAAAATTCGAAAAAGCCGAAGCCACCGCGCTCATTGTATCAATTTGCTGGATTAAAGTTTCGGAGTAGTCATTCATTTTCTGCTTTACATTGGGATCAGTCGGGTCAAATTTTCGCTGAAAACTCTGCACTGTTAATCGCATTGGCGTAAGCGGATTCTTGATTTCATGCGCCACCTGTTTCGCCATTTCGCGCCAAGCTTCTTCACGTTCGCTTTGCGCTAGTTTGATGGCACTTTTCTCTAGTTCATCCACCATTCCGTTGTACGCTTTTATCAAAAGATTAATCTCTTTGCTGCTGGCTTCCAAAACAATTTTCTCATTTTTTTGATTCAAACTCGTTTCGCTTAACTTATCTGAGATCGTTTTCAACGATTTAGTGATGTACGAAGAAAGGAAATAGGCCAATGCAAATGCGACGATAAGCATAAAGGAATACACTTGTCCCAGGCGAATTAGAAAGCTTTTTAATTCGTTTTCATAGTATCCGTCGTCTTCAACGTATGGAAGATTTAAGATTCCCAACGGTTTGAATTTATCGTCTTTGATTTGACTGAAAGCAGAACGATTCTTTTTGCCATCAATAGTTTTAATGTCCACGTATCTTTTTTCAATCGAAGAGCGAACCAGTTTTAAAATGTATTTGGGAATTGGCGGAGCGACTTTATCTACAGAAAATGATTCTTTGGAGGATTTTAGCAATTTTCCGTCTAAACTGTAAATGTTAATTTCAATACTGTGAATTTGTGCCAGTTCGTGAATTTTATCTTTAAAAATCAAACCTAAATTCTCCGTTGTCAAAGGATATGTAGTAGTCGAAAGCACATAATTTATATGTTCTTTTATTGCATCTTCTTTTCGTTCTAAGCGCTCTTGGTGGTATTCTTTGGCTTCGTTTTTAAACTGAATAATAGAAATAGAAGCTAACAAAACGGACGCCATGATTATCAATACAATCATCGAAAGGAAAATCCTGATTCGTAACGAAAGCATTGATATTTTGAAGCTTTTAAACATATTAAGATTGATTTCTTTCTCTTATTTTTTTATAAAATTTAAACCCAAGCATGATTAAAACAGAAAACAAAATTATTCCTATTACGCCATAAATCCAGTTGAAAGCATTTTTTAAAATAACTAAAAAAACGACTGCAAAAAGGATTATTGTTGCACCTTCGTTCCATAAGCGCATGAAATTAGAGGTGTAGTTGACTTGATTATGTTGCAATTGCTTGAATATTTGATGGCATTTTGCATGGTATAAATACAACACAAATACAAAGCCAAGTTTTACATGCATCCAAGGCATTTTTAACCAAGCTTGTCCTAAATCTGTAAAAAAAAGCATCCAAAAAGCAAAAATACTTGCTAAAATAGCCGAAGGCCAGGTGATAATGTACCACATGCGGTAGGTCATTATTTTAAATTGTTTTTGTAAAATTTCTTTTTCAGGCGAGGGTTTATCTGCCGCTTCTATTTGGTAAACAAATAGTCGAACAATATTAAATAGACCTACAAACCATGTGATTACAAAGATGAGGTGCAGCGATTTAAGGTAATTATAGTATTCCATCGTTAGTTTGAATCAGTTTTGTGTTCATTTCTTTTTTTAGAAAATAGCCAGTTAGTAGCGTTGATAAAATATCAGCAATCGGGAATGCAATCCACACTCCAAAAATACCTAAAAAATTTGGTAGAATCAGCACTAACGGAATCAGGAAAAACCCTTGTTTGCTTAAGGTCAAAAGCAATGCTTTTTTTGCCTTTCCCGCCGCTTGAAAATAAGCCGCACCAATAAGTTGTACCGCTATGATTGGCGAAGCCGCAAAAACCCAGCGCAACGCTTCCGGAGTTTGAGCAATCACGAGTGGATCTGTAGTAAAAATAGCGACTATAGGTTTGGCAAAAATTAGGATAACCACAAAAATAACGGTGGCTAAAAAAGCAGCGTATTTTATTGAAAGCAGCACACTTTCTTTGACTCTTTCATAATTTCCCGCACCGTAATTAAAACCGGCGATGGGCAGAAATCCTTGTGTGATTCCCAGAATTGGAAATAAGGCAAACATCAACATTCGGCTGATAATTCCATAAATAGCAACGGAATGTTCGCCGCCATAAGTATATAATGTATGATTCAGGATTATGGCTAAAATACTCACGACTCCTTGTCTCGAGAAAGTCACAAAACTCAATTCGGTTATTTCCTTTACAATAGGAATATTGAATTTGAAATGTCTGGCTTTTAGTTGTAGTTCACTTTTAAAATAAAAAAACCAAAACACAAATAGAAAGCACGTGAAATAGGATATGGCTGTAGCCAAAGCAGCGCCAAACATTCCTAAATTCAGGTATTTTATAAAAATAATGTCTAGTAAAATGTTTATAAATGCAGGGATTATCATGGCGACCATGGCAAACTTTGCTTTGCCTTCGGCCCGAATCACGTTGTTCCCCATCATGCAAAGTGCCAAGAACGGAACGCTTATAATTATAGGTATAAAAAATTCTTTGGCGGGTTCCATTATGGCTCCTTTCGCGCCAAAAAGCATCAGCATTTCGTCGCTGAAAAAAAGACCAAATAGCACAAAAACAGATGCCAATAAAAAAGTCATCATGATTTGATTGCCAAAGGTATGCAATGCTTTTTCCTTGTGATTGGCTCCTAATGCTCTGGAAAGTACAGAGCCTCCGCCCACACCAATCGCCATTCCCAAAGAAGAAATCAAAAACGTGATAGGCAAAACTACGGTTACCGCCGCAATGGCCAAAGAACCAATCCATTGCCCAACAAATATAGTATCAATTAGAATATTAACCGACATGAATAAAATTCCAATAGAAGACGGAACGGCTTGTTTTATCAAGAGTTTTTTGATGTCCTGAGTTCCTAACTCATCGGCGGTAACAGCCATTTAAGCGTTAATTTTTTCAGAGCCAGCTTTGACGGATGAAGAAGCGTTGGACCAATTTGAAATCCAATTGCTTACTGTTTTGCACCAATCGTCGCTGTCGTTCAAACATGGAATGGCTAAAAATTCTTCACCACCATGAGCTTTGAATTCATGATTGGCTTCCATGGCAATTTCTTCTAAAGTCTCCAAGCAATCGGATACGAACGCAGGTGTTACAACGGCAAGTTTTTTAATTCCTTTTTCGGGCATTTTGTTTACTTCAACATCCGTGTACGGTGTCAACCATTTGTCCCCCGCTAAGCGCGATTGAAAGGTCTGGCTGTATTTTCCTTCTGGGATTCCCAATAATTTTACCACTTGTTTTGTGGTTTCGTAACATTGGTGACGGTAGCAAAATTCATGTGCCGGCGAAGGCGTGTTGCAACAAGAACCGTCTATTTTACAATGTGATTTGGTGATGTCTGTCTTGCGAATGTGACGCTCTGGAATTCCGTGATACGAGAATAATAAATGATCGTAATCAAAACCTTCTAAATGGCCTTTGATAGAATCGGCTAGGTTTTTTATATAATCAGGTTTGTTATAAAATGCAGGAACAATGGTAAATTTCATTTCCGGAAAGTGCTTTTTTCGCAATTCTTCGGCTAGTTCTAATATTGTAGTTGTAGATGCCATTGCATGTTGTGGATACAATGGAAAAAGCAGTACTTCATTCACACCTTTATCATGCAATTCTTGTAAACCAGACAATAAAGATGGATTTCCATAACGCATGGCTAAGGAAACAGGAACATCAACTAATTGCTTTACTTTGGCGTGCATTCTTTTGGAAATAACGACAAGCGGAGAACCTTCGTCCCACCATATTTTTGCGTAAGCAGCAGCCGATTTTTTAGGTCTTGTTTGTAAAATTATCCCACGAACTAATAATGCTCGCAACAAAAACGGAACGTCAATTACGTATTTGTCCATTAAAAATTCATCTAAATATGGTTTTACATCTTTTGGAGTTGGACTTTCCGGAGAACCTAAATTAACTAATAATACACCTTTCATGTTATCTTTTTTTGTTGGCACAAAAGTAAATAAACTTACTTTTTTATAAATTGCGATTAACTATTTTTTATTTATTGTTTAATATAAGAAATCAATTGGTTACTGCATATTTGGGTTGATTGACATTAAATATTTCTTTGGCGTGGTGGCAAATTTCTTTTTGAATGCCGCTATGAAATGACTTCCGGTGCTGTATCCAATTTTCAATCCTACTTCGTTTACATTATAAGAGCCGCTGTCCAGTAATTTTCGGGCAAAATCCATTTTGTAGTCAAATAGAAATCCATAAACCGTATCGCCATAAATTTGTTTGAAACCCATTTTTAGTTTCTTTAAATTCAAGCCTATTTCATCGGCTAATTCCTGTAATCCTGGCGGTTCGGCCATGTTGGCAATGATGATTTCTTTGGCTCTTCTAATCTTCATTACATTGTCCTCATCAATTAAAAACGGACATTGTTCTGCATTTGGATCTTCGGTTCGATTGAAATACAAACTCAATAATTCGTATCCTTTCCCTTTGTAATACAGGTTTTTTATCGAGGGATGTAAGCTGTAATGGAACAATTGCGACAAAACAATTGCCATCGATGGACTGATATTTCCTTCGTTATAATATTTTTTGTCTTTATTATCAGCACTCAAAAAAGTAATATAATCCGCTTCTGTAGAAAACAAAGCATGAAATTTTTTGATGGAAATAATCACGGAAATCACCCAAGAATTTGGTGCTAATTCCAAATTTAAAGGCAACTCTTTTTGTGGATTGTACAAAAGCAATGATTTTTCTTCTTTCAGTTCCAAAGCATAGTTGCCTTGGTTGAAAATGAATTTGGCTTTTCCTTTGATTCCAAAGTGAAACTGAATCAGTCCGCTATCTACTTCGCGTTGTGCATTAAAGGCATCAACACTGTCATTTTGAAAGCGAATGAGCGTAAAATCATCCTCAATTTTTATAATTTCCTGAGAACCCATAGCGATATTTTTTTAATATGAAAATGATATTTATCAGACTCTTTTATTTAGAACAGCTCTAAATAGGATGATTCAAACAACTTGATTTCACTACAAAAATAGAATTTTTTACAATAAAATAAGCAATTGGAACTAAAAAATCACTTAGCGATACAAAAAGAACTTCTAGCGTTACTTTTATAAATACTATAGTGATAATTTTGTTCCACTTTCTGGAAAAGTGCAAATATGGAAAACAATAACACATCAAAGCATCACTATTTTTACGCAGTTGGATTAAGCTATAAAAAAGCAGATGCTGAGATTAGAGGTATGTTTAGTTTAGACGCTGCTGCAAAAACGCGTTTGCTGGAACAAGCTAAGAATGAAGGAATAGAGAGTTTAATAGTCACTTCTACCTGCAACCGTACTGAAATTTACGGTTATGCGGAACATCCGTTTCAATTAATCAAATTAATTTGTGAGAATAGTCAAGGCTCTGTTGAATCATTTCAAAAGGTAGGTTTTGTCTATAAAAATCAAGAAGCGATTAGTCACTTGTTTCGTGTAGGAACAGGTTTAGATAGTCAAATTCTGGGTGATTTTGAAATTATCGCACAAATAAGAAATTCTTTTTCCCAATCAAAATCATTGGGTTTAGCCAATGCTTTTATGGAGCGATTGGTGAATGCCGTTATCCAAGCCAGTAAAAAAATAAAAACCGATACAGAGATTAGCTCAGGCGCTACTTCGGTTTCTTTTGCCGCGGTTCAATATATTTTCAAGAATGTAGAAGACATTGGAAACAAAAATATTCTATTGTTTGGTACTGGAAAAATTGGTAGAAATACCTGTGAAAATTTAGTAAAGCATACCAAAAACGAACATATTACCTTAATCAACAGAACCAAAGAGAAGGCAGAGAAATTAGCCGGAAAATTGAACCTAATCGTAAAAGATTACTCTGAACTGCATTTGGAGCTGCAAAAAGCAGATGTTGTTGTGGTAGCAACCGGCGCGCAAAATCCTACTATTGACAAAGCAATTCTGAATTTGAAAAAACCAATGTTGATTTTGGATTTATCGATTCCGAAAAATGTGCATGAAAATGTGGAAGAAATTGAAGGTGTTACGCTGATTCACATGGATTATTTGTCACAACTTACTGACGAAACTTTAGAAAACAGGAAAAAACACATTCCTGCTGCTGAAGCCATCATCGAAGAAATAAAAGAGGAATTTATTACTTGGACCAAAGGCAGAAAATTTGCACCAACAATCAATGCTTTAAAAGCAAAATTGAATGCGATAAAAACATCTGAATTGGATTTTCAAAGTAAGAAAATTTCAAATTTCAATGAAGAGCAAGCTGAAATAATCAGCAACAGAATTATCCAAAAAATAACGACTCACTTTGCCAATCATTTGAAAGACGACGATACTATGGTAGACGAAAGTATAGAATGGATTGAGAAAGTTTTCAAAATAGGAGCTATTACAAAATAATGAGCAAAACGATACGCATAGGAACCCGCGATAGTGAACTCGCGCTTTGGCAAGCCCACACCGTCGAAAAAAAACTAAATGATTTAGGTCATAAAACCGAAATTATAGCGGTAAAATCACAAGGAGATATCATTCTCGACAAACCACTTTACGAATTAGGAATCACAGGAATTTTTACTAAAACGCTCGATATTGCCATGATTAATGGTCAGGTCGATGTTGCGGTGCATTCCATGAAAGATGTTCCTACAGCTTTGCCAGTAGGAATTGTTCAGGCAGCTGTTCTGGAAAGAGCCAATACGTTGGATATTTTGGTACACAAAGGCAACCTTGATTTTCTTAACGGAGCAGGTACAATTGCCACAGGAAGTTTGCGTCGTCAGGCACAATGGCTCAATAAATATCCCAATCACAACGTAGTTGATTTGCGTGGAAACGTCAATACCAGAATGCAGAAATTGCAGGAAAGCGATTGGAACGGAGCTGTTTTTGCGGCAGCAGGATTAGAAAGAATCAACTTGAAACCTTCCAATTATATTGATTTGGATTGGATGATTCCGGCGCCGGCTCAAGGTGCAATGGTCGTTGTTGCGATGGCTGATGATGAATTCTCCAGACAAGCGCTAAACGAACTTAACGATATTGATACCGAAGTTTGTACCCATATCGAAAGACAGTTTCTAAAAACACTGGAAGGTGGTTGTACGGCACCAATTGGCGCTTTAGCAGTTTTTGTAGAAGATGATATTTTGTTTAAAGGAGTTTTATTTTCAATCGATGGGAAGCAAAAAATCGAAATAGAAAAAACCGTTCCGATGCAAGAATGGAAGAAATTAGGCTTTTATTGTGCCAAAGAAATTTTAGAAAATGGCGGAGCAGAATTGATGACAGCAATTAAAATTAATTTGAAGAAATAATGAGCCAAACAAGCATTTTATCCACTAAAACATTGTCGGCAGAACAGAGGCAAGTATTTCTTGACGCTAATTTTGATCTTTTAGAACAAGATTTCATCGAAATTAAAAATAACCTTTTTGAACTGAAGACCATCAACAACAACTTAATTTTTAGCAGCCAAAATGCTGTTTTAAGTTTGATTGAACAAAACGGTTGGGAAGTTTTAAAGACTAAACCTGTTTTTTGTGTTGGTATTAAAACCAAGGAATTACTCGAATCGCATGGCTTTACAGTAGACGTTTATTTGGATTACGCCTCTGAATTAGCCGAAATAATCACTTTAATTTACAATAAGGAAAGCTATACTTTTTTGAGCGGAAATTTGCGTAAAGAAACGTTGCCTGAAGCATTAAAAAGTGCAGGAATAACTTTTAATGAAATCGAAGTGTATCAAACAACACTTGCGCCTTTTAAAATATCAGACCAAGAAAATTTTGACGGAATTCTATTTTTTAGCCCATCTGGCGTTGAAAGTTATTTGACAAATAATAAAATCAAGAATGAAGTTTGTTTTTGCATAGGCACAACTACAGCATCAGCATTAGAAACGAAGAAAATTAAAAACATAGTAATTGCCGAAACACCAACTATCGAAGAGGTGATTGAGGAAGTTATTGAATATTATAAAACGGAGAGCATCTAGCTATCTGCTAAAATTTAAATACATGATTAAGAACGACCTATTTTTAAGAGCACTAAAAGGAGAAACAGTACAACGTCCACCAGTTTGGATGATGCGTCAAGCCGGAAGATATTTGCCTGAATTCATCGCATTGCGTGATAAATATGATTTTTTCATGCGTTGCCAAACGCCAGAATTGGCTGCTGAAATCACCGTACAACCAATACGAAGAATTGCTCCGGATGCTGCAATTTTGTTTTCGGATATATTAGTAATTCCACAGGCCATGGGAATTGAGGTGTTGATGAAAGAAAATTTTGGTCCGTTTTTACCAAATCCTATTCGTACGATTCAAGATGTAGAAAAAGTAATTGTTCCAGATGTTAATGAAACATTAGGATACGTTTTTGACGCTATCAAATTGACCAAAGAAATGCTGAATGATGAGGTGCCATTAATTGGTTTCGCAGGTTCTCCTTGGACAATTATGTGTTATGCAGTGGAGGGGAAAGGTTCTAAAAGTTTTGATATGGCCAAAGGATTTTGTTTCCAACATCCAGAAGCAGCTCATGTTTTATTGCAAAAAATCACCGATACCACTATTTTATATTTGAAAGAAAAAGTAAAAGCGGGAGTAAACGCCGTGCAAATTTTTGATTCTTGGGGTGGAATGCTTTCTCCGGTTGATTATCAAGAATTCTCTTGGAAATACATCAACCAAATCATTGAAGCATTGGCTGATGATGCTCCGGTAATTGTTTTCGGAAAAGGATGTTGGTTTGCATTAAATGAAATGGGAAAAAGTAGAGCATCAGCATTAGGAGTTGACTGGACGTGTTCTCCAAGAAATGCACGATACTTGTCAGGTGGAAATATTACATTACAAGGGAATTTTGACCCATCAAGATTATTGTCTCCAATTCCGGTGATTAAGAAAATGGTGCACGAAATGATTGATGAATTCGGAAAAGACAAATACATCGTGAATTTAGGTCACGGAATTTTACCAAATATTCCTGTGGATCACGCGAAAGCGTTTATTGATGCTGTGAAGGAATACAATCAGTAGTATTTAGATACTCATTTTTCATTTTGGGAAGAAAAGCTAATTATAATGAAAGAATAATTCAATTATTACTTCACCTTCTTAAAATAACATAGATTTGTTAATGTCTAATCCCCGTTTTAGAAACTTATTGATAAATTATTTAAAATGACAGAAAATGAATTACAGAATTACCTAAAAACTAAATACCCACAAGAAAATGAAAAATGTGAGTGGAAAGAATTTAAGTCTTTAAAAAGTGCTATTTCAGGAAGAGCAGGTGACGATGTCATCTCTTATGTTTCTGCGATTGCAAATATGCAAGGAGGTAATTTGGTAATTGGTATTCAAGACAAAACACATGCTATTGTTGGTATTCAAGAATTTGCGGACTATACTATTGAAAACATTAAATATAGAGTTATTGGAAACTGTTCTAATCTAAATTCGGATCTTTTTCAGGTTGAACAATTTATTTCTTCAGATACAAATAAAGTAGTTTGGATTTTCCATATTCCAAAACATCAGTTCAGGTTACCGGTTTATGCTCATAAAAAAACTTGGCAACGTATTGATGATAATTTGGTCGAAATGACCAAAGCAAGATTGGATGCAATTCTTGAACAGGTTCAAGTTAACGAAGATTGGTCTAAAGGTATTATTCCAGAAGCATCTATAGAAGATTTAGATTCAGAGGCTATGAAAAAAGCTAGAGTTGAATTTAAAAAAAGAAATCCTAAATATTCTGATGAAGTTGACAATTGGAATGATGTAGATTTTTTAAACAAAGCAAAACTTACCATTAAAGGAAAGATAACTAGAACAGCTCTAATTCTTTTAGGAAAAGATGAATCAGAACATTATTTAGGTTCTTCTGTAAAAATTAGGTGGAATCTAAAAACGATTGATAATCAAGATAAAGATTTTGAAATATTTTCTATTCCATTCATATTATCAGTTGATGAAGTTTATAAAAAAATTAGAAATTTAAAATACCGCTATTTACGAGATGGGACGTTATTTCCAGATGAAGTATTGCGATACGAGCCATTTATTATAAGAGAATCTTTAAATAATGCTATTGCGCATCAGGATTATTCTAAAGGGGCAAGAATTAACGTTGTCGAATTTGAAGATGATCATTTAGTGTTTTCTAATTATGGCTCATTTTTACCAAAGTCAGTTGAGGATGTGGTTTTGAATGATACACCCGAAGAAGTTTATAGAAATCCATTTTTGGTTGAAGCAATGAAAAATCTGGATATGATAGAAACACAAGGAGGAGGCATTCGAAAAATATTTAACTTTCAAAAACAACGTTTTTTTCCTTTACCAGATTATAATTTTGAAGATAATAAGGTGAAAGTGACTATAACAGGTAAAATTTTAGATGATAACTTTGCTAAAATTATTATCAAAAACTCAAATTTAGGTTTAGACGAAATCATTTTGTTAGATAAAGTTCAAAAACAAAAAGAAATTTCAGAAAATGAATTTAAACATCTAAAAAAATTAAAGTGTGTTGAAGGTAGAAGACCTAATATTTATTTATCATATAAAATTATTGAATCTACGAATGACGAAGATTTAAAAGTTGAATATCTGGCTAATCGTAGTTTTGATGATTCGCATTTCAAAGGTATGATATTAGAATATCTTAAAAAATGGGGAAAAACAAAACGAGATAAAATTGACAACTTAATTATTCCTAAATTATCAACTGCTCTCTCGAAAGAAAAGAAGAAGAACAAGGTTACTAATTATCTTTCTGCATTAAGAATGGAAGGTAAGATTATCAATACTCCAGGGTATTTTTGGGAAATTGTTTAAATACTTTTTAAACGCTTTTTTAAACACTTTTTAAACACTTTTATATTGTTTTCGAAAATGAAAGAACAATTTTATTCTTACATACAAAACCTTCAAGACCAAATCTGTAAAGGATTAGAGGCAGTTGAAGGTCAAGCTAAATTCCGTGAGGACCTTTGGGAGCGTCCGGAAGGTGGAGGAGGAAGAACCCGCGTAATTGAAAACGGACAAGTTTTCGAAAAAGGCGGAGTTAATATTTCGGCAGTACACGGGAAATTACCCGAAGCCATGCAAAAGATGTTCAATGTAGGTGAAGCTGATTTTTTTGCCTGCGGACTGAGTCTGGTATTGCACCCAAAAAACCCAATGGTGGCAACCGTTCACGCGAACTGGCGTTATTTCGAAATGTACGATGATAACGGAAATGTGATTCAGCAATGGTTTGGTGGCGGACAGGATTTAACCCCATATTATCTGTTTGAAGAAGATGCAATTCATTTTCATCAAACGTGTAAAACCGCTTGCGACAAACATAATCCGGAGTTTTATCCAAAATACAAGAAACAATGCGATGCCTATTTTTGGAACGCTCACAGAAATGAAGCCCGTGGAATTGGCGGATTATTTTTCGATTATTGCAAAGCAACAGATACAATGTCAATGCAAGATTGGTACAACTTTGTAACCGAAGTTGGAAATAGTTTCCTGAAAGCGTATGTTCCCATCGTAGAAAAAAGAAAAGATTTACCGTATACTTCAGAGCAAAGAACGTGGCAGGAAATCCGTCGTGGTCGTTATGTGGAGTTTAATTTGGTGCACGACAAAGGCACTTTATTTGGACTAAAAACCAACGGAAGAATCGAAAGCATTCTGATGAGTTTACCGCCGCATGTGCAATGGGTTTACGATCATCACGCAGAAGCTGGAAGCGAAGAAGAAAAATTAATAAACGTATTAGAGAATCCAAGAAATTGGATTGCAGATTGATGATTAACGATTTTTGATTTCAGATTTTCTGTTATCACCAATTCGTTTTAAATCATAAATCAGCAATCGCTAATCTAAAATCATAAATCATATGTTCCCATTACACAGAGGCAGAAGATTAAGAACGAACGAATCCATTAGAAGTTTAGTTCGTGAGACCAGTTTAAGTCCATCGGATTTTATGTTTCCTATGTTTATTGCTGAAGGTGAAAACTACAAAGTAGAAATTCCTTCCATGCCTGGGATATTTCGTCGTTCGATTGATTTAACGGTAAAAGAAGTCAAAGAAATATTTGCATTAGGGATTCGTGCTGTGAATATTTATGTAAAAGTCAGTGAAAATTTAAAAGACAATACAGGATTGGAAGCGTGGAATCCAAACGGATTGATGCAAAATGCCATTCGTGCAATTAAAACGGCTTGTCCGGAAATGATTGTAATGCCTGATGTGGCTTTGGACCCTTATTCTATTTATGGTCATGACGGAATTATTGCAAACGGTGATGTAGAAAATGATTCGACGAATGCAGCTTTGGTGAAAATGGCTGTTTCTCATGCACAAGCGGGTGCCGATTTTGTAGCGCCATCGGACATGATGGACGGACGTGTGTTACGTTTGCGTGAAGGTCTTGATGCTGCCGGTTTTCATAATGTAGGCATCATGAGTTATTCTGCAAAATACGCTTCTGCATTTTACGGACCGTTCCGTGATGCGTTAGACAGCGCTCCTGTCGATGCAAATGAAATTCCTAAAGACAAGAAAACCTATCAAATGGATTATGCCAATCGAATCGAAGCCGTCAAAGAAGCGTTGTGGGACGTGGAAGAAGGTGCCGATATGGTTATGGTAAAACCCGGTATTGCGTATTTAGACATCGTTCGTGAAGTCAAAAATGCGGTAAATGTTCCGGTAACAGTATACCATGTTTCGGGAGAATATGCGATGATCAAGGCCGCAGCCGAAAGAGGCTGGCTGGATCACGATAAAATTATGATGGAACAATTAATGTGTATCAAACGGGCTGGAGCCAGTTTAATTTCGACTTATTTTGCTAAAGAAGCTGCAATACTTTTAAATAAATAGAAATGAAAAAATATTTAATAATAGCGGTTTTATTGCTTTCCAATAACATTTTTGCACAAGTTGAGGTAGTTTCCACTTTCATCGAGAAATGGGATAATTCCAAAGATTATTTAGTAGCCGTTGCAGAAGCTATGCCGGAGGATAAATATGATTACAAGCCTGCTGAACGTGAAATGTCGTTTAGAGAACAATTATTTCACATACAAGACAACATGAATTGGTTGGGCACAACGCATTTTTCGGGCGAGAAATATGTGAAAAAAAAAGCGGTAAAAGGACTTTCAAAAGCGCAAATGATCCAAGAAATAAAGGCCTCTTTTGATAAAGCAAAGGCATTTGTACAAAAAACCAATGATGCTGAATTATCCCAAAAAGTAGATTTTTTTGCTGGCCCAAAATCAAAATTACAAATACTCAACTTGATGCAAGATCATGTTACCCATCACAGAGCGCAAATTTTAGTATATTTGAACCTGAATGGAATTCAACCACCCAAGTATGTTGGTTGGTAATTTTGCAATTTAGATACTTATAATTAAAGAAATTAACATGAGAAAGACGTTGTTTTTATTTGCCGTTTTAGCCCTTGCTTCTTGTAAAAAAGAAGAAGTCAAAAAAGAACCTTTATACCCAACCACTACCGAAGAAGTTGCGCAAACTCCAGAGGAATTAGGAGAAGAAATTTTCAAAGGAAAAGGAAATTGTGTTGCCTGTCATCAAGTAGACAAGAAAGTGATAGGACCAAGTCTGCAGGATATTGCTAAGATTTATAAAGATAAAAACGCAAGCATCGTAACGTTTTTAAAAGGTGAAGGTGAGCCTATTGTTGACCCAAGCCAGTATGAAGTTATGAAAACAAACTTCGCCGTTACCAAAGCGATGTCTGATGACGAATTGAAAGCCTTAGAAGCTTACGTATATTCAAATTTGAAATAATTTATACTGAACTTGCTTCAGTATTTGGAGCTAATCCCGCTCTACGCTGTATCTTTATGTTTTTAAAAGAAAAACATAAGGGATTTCTCCCGAAGCTTCGGGACTATCGGGGCTAAAATACAAGAACCATTCGTCTTTGCGAATGGTTTTTTTATGCCTAAAACTGTTTGAGCGTATTTATTTCTGAACTTTCTTGCTTCTTTAGAAACAATGTGGTTAATTTTTTTATCTTTAAAATATGGAAACAGCATACATCAAAACGCCTTTAGGAATCGCTACAATCATTGGTGATGAAAATGGAATATCTGTGATTTCAGTTTCGGATGAAGGAGAAATTTCAACTACAATTTCTGCTGTTGTGCAAGAAGCCGTTACGCAACTCAATGATTATTTTGAGGGGAAACGAACTGATTTTGACTTTGCACTGAATCCAAAAGGTACTGAATTCCAACAAAAAGTCTGGAAAGGATTGCTCGAAATTCCATTTGGGAAAACCTGCAGCTATATGGATTTATCCAAAAAACTGGGCGATGTCAAAGCCATTCGAGCTGTGGCTTCTGCTAATGGGAAAAACCCGCTTTGGATTGTCGTTCCGTGTCACAGGGTCATTGGTACAGATGGTTCCTTAACAGGATATGCGGGTGGTTTATGGCGAAAAAAATGGTTGTTGGAACATGAGAATCCAACGACACAACAAAGTTTGTTTTAAAAACAGACTTCTTAGATTTTTAGAAGGTTAGACACATTAGATTTCTTTGATTTTTAGAAATTTAGATTGTCTCAGATTCAAAAAAATCGATCAAGTTTACTAATTTAGGTTTTTGTATTTAATCTAAAAATCTAAGAAGTCAAAAAATCTAACAAATCTAGCTGATGATAGAAAAAATAAATCTCAATAACATTTTGTTCCTCGACATAGAAACCGTTCCGGAAGCCGAAGATTTCAATGCATTAGATGCTGAAATGAAAGACCTTTGGGAGCACAAAACCCAATACCAGCGCAAAGACGAATACACGCCGGAGGATTTTTATGACCGAGCGGGAATTTGGGCCGAGTTTGGTAAAATCGTTTGTATTTCCGTTGGTTATTTTACCATCAAAGGTGATATTCGGAATTTTAGAGTGACTTCTTTTTTTGGAGAAGAAAAGAAAATATTGTTGGATTTTAATAATCTGCTGAACAATCATTTCAATCAGCCACAACATGTTTTGTGTGGGCACAATGCCAAGGAATTCGATATTCCGTTCCTTGCCCGACGCATGATTATCAATCAAATTGCCATTCCTAACAAGTTGAATTTATTTGGAAAAAAACCATGGGAAATTCCGCATTTGGACACTTTGGAATTATGGAAATTTGGCGATTACAAACATTTTACTTCTTTAAAATTGATGTGTAAAGTCCTTGGAATCCCTTCTCCAAAAGGCGACATCGACGGCAGTCAAGTAGGGCATGTGTTTTATGTAGATAAGGATATTGATAGAATCGTAACCTATTGTGAAAAAGATACCATTGCCGTGGCACAGATTTTCCTGAGATTACGCAGGGAAGAATTGTTAATTGAGGACGAGATTATTCATGTGTAAGCATTCTGTCATTGTCATTGCAATTGATATTTGCAATTGATATTGATTTATTACATTTACAAAAATTATAGATTATGGTATTGAGTAGATTTTGGTTGGTCATTTTTATTTCAGCAATTGTATTTGTAGTGTTTAGTTTGTTTTCTGGAGACAGTTATACCATTGACCACGTTTTGAACGGAAAGAAAGATGATCCAATTCTGGTTTCGGAGAAATTCGCAGAGCAACTTCCTACTTTTATTAAAGACAGCATCAAGAAAGCACCTGAACAAACTATGATTATCAATCGTGATACGCTAAATGCGGATACGACTTATGTCTATAAAAATAAAACCGTAAAAATATATAGCGGTGTTCAAAAATCAGATGGTTTATTGCCAACGTGTAAAAGTACTTTACTGGAATTAATCCTTCCGCTGATGGCTTATTTGGCTTTTTTCTGTGGATTGATGGAGCTTTTAATCATTTCCGGAGCCTCTGGAAAATTAGCTAAAGCATTGAGTCCCGTTTTTGTAAAAGTGTTTCCAAGTATACCCAAAAACCATCCTTCCATTTCGTATATGACTTTAAATTTCGCTGCAAATTTCTTAGGATTAGATTCTGCTGCAACTCCTTTTGGTCTAAAAGCCATGGAGAGTTTACAAGAAATAAATCCAGAAAAAGACAAGGCAAGCGATGCGCAAATTATGTTCATGTGTTTGCATGCTTCGGGACTTACTTTGATCGCTACTTCTATTATAGGATATCGTGCTGCTGCAAATGCGAGTAATCCTGCTGATGTGATGTTGCCTTGTATTATTACTTCTTTTATCGGCACGATTGCTGCTTTTTTAATTGTTGGAATCAAACAAAAAATCAATTTCAAAAGTGCTTCTTTGGTGATTGTATTGATGACATTAATAGCTGCCATTGTAGGTTTGTTGATGTATGTAAATCATTTGGATTTAATTGGAAAAAACTATTTCACCTCTAATCTTTCTGCTTTAATATTAATCGGAATAATTGCCTTTACCTTGATCTTTTCGTTTATTCATGAGAAAAAATTTACTGAAGCATCTACTACAGTTTTTGAAAGTTTTGTAGTGGGAGCTAATAATGGTGTGAAAACCGGAGTGACTATTTTTCCTTATGTTTTGGGAATGCTGGTAGCTATTTCTTTATTCAGAAACAGTGGTTTGTTTGAAATTATTAGCGATTGGATTGCTTTCATTTTTTCAAATATGGGAGTAAGTAAGGAAATTACAGACGCTTTACCGGTTGCGTTGCTTCGTCCTTTTAGTTCTGCCGGATCAAGAGGATTTTTGATTGATTCTATGAATACTTTTGGAGCGGATTCTTTAACGGCTAGATTGGCAAGTATTTTTCAATGCAGTGCCGAGAGTACTTTTTATGTGATAGCCGTTTATTTTGGCTCTGTAAACATTAAAAACACACGCTATGCACTAGGAACGATGCTTATAGTAGATGTAATTTGTGTGATTACAGCAATTTTTGTGGCGACTTGGTTTTTTTAAAAAGAAAAATACCCCCAAATAGTGTCTAACTTTTTGGGGGTAGTCTAAAATTGTGAGGCTTTTTTTTTAGACTTAATCTGGTAGGATTACTTCTTGATGAATGTTTTTACGATCGTTTCTTGACCATTATTCAATTCGAAGAAATAAATTCCTTTAGTTAGTGTGCTTACATTAATCTCTCCACCTGATGTTTTTCCGTTTTGAAGTTCAAATCCAAAAGAGTTATAGATTTTATAAGAACCACTTTTGTTTTCTTTGATTGAAATGCTTAAAACGTCAGTTGCCGGATTTGGATACAATACAAACGCTTCATTCGTAGTTTCGGTACTCGTTACTTTAGCAGCGCTGGTTCTCGCAGTTGATCCTGAATAAGCGGTTCCAACACCTACAGCATAAAATGCATTTGTAGTCGCTATCACCTCAGGAGAACCTGCTCCATAAAGGTCAGTTGCAGCTTGTATTCCGAATGTTCGTGCATTTGCATAGGTTGAGTTAGCAGACAAATAAACGCTTTCTAAACGATACGTAATTTTAGCCGCTTTATCAATTCCAATGCCCGTAACGCTATACGAACTTCCTTTGTCGTTTGTTCCGGTTTTACCTTCAGTCAGGATATAAAACCAATGGTTTAAAACTCCGCTGTTTGTATGAACGCCACAATAGTCATTTCTAGAACTTGGTCTACATTTTGTTTGGCTGATCCAATTTGTTCCGCCATAAGTATCCGGTTGCCCTTCACTTTTAGGATTGCTCATAGAACGTAAAGCTAAATGTCCTGATCTTCTTTCGATGTCTTCTCCTATTAACCAAAGTTGTTTATTTGGTGCAGCATAATATTCGATACAAGCTCCCCAAATATCAGAGAAAGCTTCATTCATTGCACCAGATTCTTGTTGGTATGCCAAGTTTGCAGTGTTCGTACAAACAGCATGTCCTATTTCGTGTCCGGCTACATCTATTGAGGTTAAGATGTCAAATCCACCTGTTCCAGAACCGTCACCATACGTCATCACACTTCCGTTCCAATAAGCATTGTTATAATTGCTGCTGTAATGAACATAGCTTTTTATGGCTGCTCCAGCATTATTATAACTGTTTCTTCCGTGAACAGCCGAAAAATAGTCGTAGGTCTTTTCAGCTCCCCAATGTGCGTCTAACGCTCCATTGTCTTTGTTTACATTATTGAATTCAGCTGCCGTCCAGTTATTGTCTACATCTGTAAAATTTACGGCTGCGGTATAGCTAGTTCCTTTTTTCATATTGTAGGTCATAACTCCATTACCACGCGTGGCATCAGCTAATATGTATGATGCTCCGCTCAATGTTGTTTGGATTGATTGGGAACCACTATAGCGAGTGTCAGCATTGGCAATTACAAATGACGTTGCGGCATTGTTTTCAGATTTTTTATTTACGGAATTATGCTTTCCACCATTGCTAAATTCATCCAGATGTTTGATGGTTGCATTGTAAAACAACGTAGTACCAGTTATTGCATCAATATAGACGTCACCGCGGCTTACCGGATTTGTGGCATAAATGTCAAATTTGTAAGCTAAGCGAATTTGTTCTATTTTTTTACCTTTAGAATCTTCATCCAAAAGAGGAAGTAAGACTAATTCGCCAGTAGGTTTTTGATAGTCATTAATCTTTGCTTCTGCTGGAGATTCCCAAAGGTAGGTAGCTGCTCCAATTTGTTTTAAAGCGCTGTTTAAAGCTTGTTGTTTTGATAAAACCGGACGCGTGTTTACGTTTTCTAATTGATAAAACTCACCGCTCATGGATTCTAATTTTCCTGATTTTGAGTGCAAGGTGTACGTAGAGAATTCAACTTTTATTCCTTGGTGAAACAATTGGAATTTTTCATGAGAAAACCCTAGTTTGTCAGTTTCTGATTTAGTTTTTGCGAAACTGGAATTGTCTTTTAATTCTAATTGCTCTCTGAATGCCTTTTCAGAATCGGTGTTTTTGTACGTTGACTTTTCGTTAAAAACAATTAGTGAAGGTTTTCCTCTTTCGTCAGTAAATTTTTCTTTTACATTTTTAGTTGCGTCTTGTGCATTTGTTTCTAAAGCAAAAAAAGAAACGGAGGCAAAAAGCGCAATTTTTCCGAGTAATTTTGTTTTCATTTAATAGGGTGTTTTGGTTAGTTAAATAATGAATCAAATTTAACAAAAAAATAATATAATGTTAGTTTTATGTTAAATTAATTGATTTTTATTTGTTGTGAAATATAAAACCTGTCAAAATAGATGTTTTTATAATGGGGAAGAAAATGTAAAATTAATGTCAAAAAAAAATGCACCCCTTTATAGGATGCATTTTCTATAGTCGATTTTGAACCGAAAATGTTAGTCGATAATCATCTCTGGAATTTCACCTTCAATAATTAAATCAGCTTCAGTAGAAGCGATAATATGTTCTACGGTTACACCCGGTGCGCGCTCCAATAGTTTGAAACCTTGCGATGTTATTTCCATAACGGCTAGCTCTGTAACCACTTTTTTAACACAGCCTACACCCGTTAATGGCAAGGTACATTTTTTAAGTATTTTAGATTCTCCAGCTTTGTTTACGTGCATCATGGCTACAATAATATTCTCGGCAGAAGCCACTAAATCCATTGCACCACCCATTCCTTTGACCATTTTACCTGGGATTTTCCAGTTGGCAATATCACCGTTTTCGGCAACTTCCATAGCGCCAAGGATTGTTAAGTCAACATGCTGTCCACGAATCATTCCAAAACTGAATGCTGAGTCAAAGAAACTTGCTCCGGGCAAAGTAGTGATGGTTTGTTTTCCTGCGTTGATTAAATCAGCATCTTCATCGCCTTCAAAAGGAAATGGACCCATACCTAGAATTCCGTTTTCACTTTGAAATTCAACGTCAATTCCTTCGGGGATATAATTAGCCACTAATGTTGGAATTCCGATTCCCAGATTCACGTAATAGTTGTGTTTTAATTCTTTTGCAATGCGTTTTGCAATTTGATTTTTATCTAAAGCCATTTCTTAATGTATCAATTTATGAATGTAACAATATATCAATTTTGACAATTGTTACTTGTTATTTTTACTGGTGCTTAGGATTTTGTAAACTATTAATCCTAATTCATTAATTTGAATTTTTAGGCTCTCATCAAAAGGATATGAGGATGCTTTCTCACAAAGCAAAAGCCAGTATTTTGTTTCCTCTAGTTCTTTGGCAGCAATTTTAATTTTATGAATAAAATCCGCTTTGCTTTCTGCATTTTGTGCTTCATGAATATTTGCGCCTATACTTGTTCCTGACTTTAATAGTTGATTAGCAATAATAAATTTGCGTTTATTTTCTAATATTTCACAAAAAGCTATAATACCTAATGCAAAATCAATGGATTTAGTAACAACAATATTCTCTTTATCCATTTTTTATTAATTGTTATATTGAAAAATTGCTAAATTGTTTAATTTTTTGCACGGACCGTTCTTTGTTCAATTCTTTTTTCATATTTCCCACCTTGAAAAATTCTATTTACAAGTATACCTGGAATATGAATTTCATTTGGATCTAAACTTCCTGCAGGTACTAATTCTTCTACTTCGGCGATAGTGATTTTTGCCGCTCCAGCCATACAAGGATTAAAGTTTCTTGCGGTTCCTTTGAAAATTAAGTTTCCGGCTTCGTCACCTTTCCATGCTTTTACGATGGCATAATCAGCGTTGAAAGCGTGTTCCATAACATGCATTTTCCCATTGAATTCGCGAACTTCTTTGCCTTCGGCTACTTCAGTTCCATATCCGGCCGGTGTAAAAAAAGCGGGAATTCCTGCTTGTGCCGCACGACAACGCTCTGCTAAAGTTCCTTGAGGAATAAGATCCACTTCAAGTTCTCCGGAAAGCATTTGGCGCTCAAATTCGGCATTTTCACCTACGTAGGAAGAAATCATTTTTTTGATTTGACGCTTTTGCAAAAGCAATCCAAGACCAAAATCATCAACACCTGCATTGTTTGAAATACATGTTAAATCCGTAGTTTCTTTTTTTACTAATTCGGCGATGGAATTTTCTGGAATACCACATAATCCAAAACCGCCAAGCATAATAGTCATCCCGTTTTCAATTCCTTGAAGGGCGTCCTGAACGTTGTTTACTTTTTTGTTAATCATAAAAATGAGTTGCTATTTGTCGAATTTTATTTAATGAAGAAGTAAGTCTGCTTGTAATACTAAGGGCAACAGAATTTCATTTTGAGAACCAAAGCCCTAGCCCAGATAAAAGCGACATCCTTTCTGGTCCTGATTTTTTTTCAGGACCAGAAAGATATAGCGGTTAGCTGGATTAGCTACAGATGAAAATTTTACAATTCAAATTCTTCGGTATCTTGTTCTACGGCCGTCGTGTCTATTACCTTTTTAGGAACGTAACAGTCTACTTTTATAGAAAGATTTGCAGGTCTTTCAAAGCCTTCCTTAGAAACTTTAAGAGCAGGATCAGCATAACAAAGTTTCATGAAATAACCCCAAACCGGCAATGCGGCTGTGGCTCCCTGACCATAAGTGATGCTTTTGAAACGTGCCGAACGATCCTCACAACCTACCCAAACTCCAGTTACAAGATTAGGAACCATTCCCATGAACCAACCATCAGACTGGTTTTGAGTAGTACCTGTTTTTCCAGCAATAGGGTTTTTAAATGAATAAGGATAACCCGTCCAGCGGTTGTCTCCGTTACCACCGCCAGTGGTGCGCAAACGGTCTCCAGAACCACCTTCGGTTACACCTTCCAGTAATTTGATAACTGCATAAGCGATGTCTTTGTTTAAAACATCATGCGATTCAGGTATTGGTTCGTAGATGATAACGCCACTTTTATCTTCAATTTTAGATATAAATTGAGGTTTCATATAAACGCCTTGATTGGCAAAAGTGCTGTAAGCGGCAACCATGTCTTCAACTGTAATTTCAACTGCTCCTAAGGCGATGGAAGGTTGGTTTACAATTTCGGATTTCACCCCTAATTTATGGGTTAAATCGATTACTGCTTCCGGACCAACTTTGTCAATTAATTTTGCGGATATCGTATTTATGGAATTAGCCAAACCTCTTTTTAAGGTAACCATTCCGCGGTATTTGTTGTCAGAATTTCTAGGTTCCCAATCTTCGGTAACATGATGGCGTCCTTTTCTGATTACGAATGGTCCATCAACAATCGAGTCACACGGAGACATGTTCAATTGCTCGATAGCAGTGGCATAAACAAATGGTTTGAAAGTAGAACCTACTTGTCTGGCGCCTTGTCCTACGTGATCGTATTGGAAATATTTGTAGTTGATACCACCAACCCAAGCTTTTATATTACCGGTTTGTGGTTCCATTGCCATCAACCCGGATTGTAAAAAGTGTTTGTAATAACGGATAGAATCCAATGGCGTCATGATCGTATCTTTTTCTCCTTTCCAAGAAAAGACAGTCATTTTTGCTTTTTCGCTGAACGATTTTATAATTTCTTCATCGCTTTTATCCATTGATTTCATCACAGCCCATCGGTTAGATGATTTCATTGCCTGATTCAGAATTCGTTGTGTTTCTACCGAAGAAATGTTAACAAAAGGAGCGTTTTTATCATCCTTGGACTGATTAAAAAACTCTTCTTGAAGGTTTGCCATGTGAGCAGTAACTGCTTCTTCAGCATGCAATTGCATTCTGGAATCAATCGTGGTGTAAATTTTTAGACCGTCTTTATAAATATCATAATCAGAACCATCCGGTTTTTTATTTTCCTCGGCCCATTTTTTCATGTAATCACGCAGGTATTCTCTAAAATAAGTTGCCGTTCCGTCTTTATGTGTTTCTAATTTGAAATTTAATTTGATCGGTAAACTTTGCAGTCTTTCTTTTTCTTCTTTTGAAATGATTTTTCCTTTTTCCATTTGCAAAAGCACCACATTTCTTCGGTTTTTTACCCCTTGCGGGTTTCTGATAGGATTGTATAAACCGGAATTTTTAAACATTCCCACTAATATTGCCGACTCACTGATGGTTAAATCCTTTGGCTCTTTAGAAAAATAGGTTTTTGCCGCTGAACTTACTCCGACAGAATTATTTCCAAAATCATACACATTACAATACATGGCAATGATTTCATTTTTAGTGTATTGTCTTTCTAATCGAATAGCGATAATCCATTCTTTTATTTTTTGTACAATTCTAAAAGGCAGGAATTTAGATCCTTCTCCGTGAAATAATTGTTTGGCTAATTGCTGTGTCAACGTACTTGCACCACCGCTTGTTCCTAAACTGGAAATAGCTCTTAAAGTTCCTCTACCATCAATACCGGAATGCTCATAAAAACGGGCGTCTTCAGTGGCGATTAATGCTTGTACGAGGTTTTTTGGTAAGTCTGAATAGCGTAATTGAGACCTGTTTTTTTCAAAATATTTACCCAAAACCACTCCGTCAGCCGATATGATTTCGGTAGCTAAGTTAGAATCTGGATTTTCTAAATCTTCAAAAGAAGGCATCGAGCCGAAAAGTCCCCATGAAGCAAATAAGAAAAACAAACCGACAGCACCCATTCCATAAAAGAAGATTTTCCAAAATTTCTTTTTGTAGTAAGTGACGTCCTTATCAATGTTTTTTGTCTGATTGTTATTTTTTTTGATAGCCATAATACTATTTTATTCTTTTTTTTCTATTCTAAAACCTACCTCAGTAATTCCGTCTAAAGCCGTTACGCCGGGA
The DNA here is from genome assembly GCF_030010285.1 of Flavobacterium sp. XS2P24. NCBI lineage: Bacteria > Pseudomonadati > Bacteroidota > Flavobacteriia > Flavobacteriales > Flavobacteriaceae > Flavobacterium > Flavobacterium sp. XS2P24. The sequence continues at coordinate 90,506 of NZ_JASCRU010000001.1, read as the reverse complement.
ACTTTGCCGTTTTCTCTAACAGCTTGTTTGATGTAGACTTTGTATTTTGATTTGAACCGCACATTTTCCTTGTAAAAGAGTTTGCTTTCTTTTATATCAGAAAATCCATCGCCTAAAAGTGTTCCGTCCAGATCCGCCATTTGGTATTCAAGTGTATCTACTTTTGTGAAACCATTTGGTAATTCCAATGCCACAATTAAAAACAAATTGTTGAATTGATAATTGTTATTAGCTCTCAAATTCACAAATAGATTGTATCGTTTTGTAGAATCTAATTCCGGTAAATTGAACGTTACAATGCTGTCTTTGTGCCAAGCACTACCCACAGATTTATAGTCATCAAAAACTCTTTTTTTATCACATGAAGAAAAGAGAATCACCACCAAAAGAAGTAAAGCGCTATTTTTTATCCACATTTTTAGTAATAATTATAGGTTTTCTTGGTTCCGCTGGCTTTTTGTTATTTGGATTCTGACGGTTATTGTTATTGTTTGCAGGCTTATTGTTGTTTGCTACAATTACATTTTCACCAGCTGGTTTGCGTTTTTTATGCTGTTTTTTCTTTGGTTTTGGCTGATCAAAACGAGTCAAACTTTCTTGACCCATTGCATTATTGAAGTTTTTCTCCGGTTCAGCAACAATCTCGATAGCATAATCTTCTAACGAAGAAACTTTGTTTTTTAGTTTGTTTTCGGCAACTATTTCTTTGACTTGCTCAATTTTCAGTACATGCCAATTAGCAAAGTTATTGGTGTAGGCAAACCACATCAATCCTTTGAAAATATCTTGTTTCTGGCAAATGGCATCTCCTTTTTCAGTCACCAATTTTGTTTCGAAATCCGGAAAATCTTTCAATGCATCCATGTAAGTATCTAGCTCATAGTTCAAGCAGCATTTTAATTTTCCGCATTGTCCTGCCAGTTTTTGTGGATTCAAAGACAGTTGTTGGTAACGTGCCGCTGAGGTGTTTACACTTCTAAAATCCGTCAACCAAGTAGAACAACACAATTCTCTTCCGCAAGAACCTATCCCGCCTAAACGAGCGGCTTCCTGACGGAAACCTACTTGTTTCATCTCGATACGCGTACTGAATTCTTTGGCAAAATCTTTTATTAAAGCACGAAAGTCAATACGATCATTTGCGGTGTAATAAAACGTAGCTTTTGATCCGTCTCCTTGAAATTCAATATCCGAAATTTTCATTTCTAGTTTTTGAGCAATCGCCAGTTCCCGTGCGCGAACCTTCATCGGCTCTTCACGATCTCTTGCAGTGGACCAAATATCAATGTCTTTTTGGGAGGCTTTTCTATAAATTTTTGGAATTTCATTACCCAAGTAATTCGCTCCTTTTTTTTTCATTTGGATTTTAACTAATTCACCAGTCAAAGTAACAATTCCTATATCATGACCCGGAGAAGCAACAGTAGCAACAATATCGCCCATGCTTAACGTTAGTTTTTCAATATTGCGGTAAAATTCTTTTCTTCCGTTTTTGAAACGTACTTCAACGCAATCAAAAGGGGCGTCACCATTAGGTAAACTCATATTAGAAAGCCAATCGAAAACCGTTAATTTATTGCAGCTATCGGTGCCGCAAGTCCCATTATTTTTACAACCCTTTGGTGCGCCACCATCAGAAGTTGAACAACTTGTACATGCCATAATCTTATATGTAGTGTTGCGACCAGCACAACTTAAGTTCTTAAAACGTTTAATGTGTAAAGATAGTATTTTTTAATTTTATGGAACAATGCCTATTTGCGCCAATAAATCATAAATTTATACTAAAAAAACCCATTACAAATCAGATTGTAATGGGCTTTTTTCATAGGATTTTATCCTGAATATTTACGCTATAATTTTATATAGTTTATCAGATAATCGGATTCTGAATGGTAGTTTAAACGTGCAAGTATCTCCAGAAACTGCTTTTTCTTGTGGGGAATCGTTCACTAGCATTTCTTCGATTACTACTTTTTGTTCTCCGGTTGTGGAACCTTTGATTAGAATGGTATCACCAATTTTTATTTCATTTTCTTCAATTAAAAACTGACCAATACTTGGTTTTGGAAAAAAATGGGTCCCTTTTCCAATATAAATTTTCTTGATTTTTGGTTCTTTCTTAACAACAGTCCCGACGCTTAGGGATGGCTTATCGGCAACAAAAACACCATGTGTTTCTTCGTTGTTTTTAAAAGTCAAAACGTCTGATTTTCCTTTTTTGAAAATCTTATTTCCGTTTTTAATGCCTCTGCGAATGGCTTTTTGCTCTTCTTCCGGCATGTGAATTACAGTTACACATTCAGTAGAACAGCAACCTTCCATTTTTTCCTTGCATGAGTCACATTGTATAAAAAGTAAATGACAACCTTCGTTCACGCAATTCGTATGTACGTCACAAGGCGCGCCACATTGATGGCATTGAGAAACGATATCGTCCGTAATTCTTTCGCCCAAGCGATGATCAAACACGAAGTTTTTTCCAATGAATTTACTTTCTAAACCTTCAGCTTTTACTTGGCGTGTGTATTCTATAATTCCGCCTTCGAGTTGGTACACGTTTTCAAAACCTTTGTGTTTGAAATATGCGCTGGCTTTCTCACAACGAATTCCTCCGGTGCAATACATCAATAGTTTTTTGTCTTGTTTGTGTTCTGCAAGCTGCTCTTCGATAATGGGTAAACTTTCACGAAAAGTATCCACATCTGGTTTTATAGCTTTGGTAAAATGTCCAATTTCACTTTCGTAATGATTTCGCATATCGACCACAATCGTGTTTGGATCTTCTAGAAGTTCATTGAATTCAGCCGCTTTTAAGTGAATTCCAATATTCGTCACATCAAAAGTTTCATCCACCAAACCGTCAGCCACAATCTTATCACGCACTTTTATAGTCAGTTTCAGGAACGAATGGTCGTCTTGTTCTACGGCAATATTCAATCGGATTCCTTTCATGAAATCATAGATTTCTATCGAATCTTTGAACGCATAGAAATTATCGGCAGGCAATGATAATTGGGCGTTGATTCCCTCACTGGCTACATAAATTCTGCCCAAAACTTCAAGAGAGTTCCACGCCAGAAATAATTCGTTACGAAATTGTGTTGGATTTGAGATTTGCGCATAAGCATAGAAAGACAGCGTAAGACGTTGTTTTCCGGCATCATCAATCATGATGGCTCTTTCCTCTGCGCTTAATGTGTTATACAGTTGCATGCTATAAACAGTTTTAAGTTGAGAAATATATTTTTTGCAAAAGTAAATAATTTAACCGCAAAGTTTACAAAATTCCTTAATGGTTTTATTTTTTAAGGAGCTATTCCAGATGTTCACTATATCTGTTGTGGCGAACCCCGCCACAACAGGATGCCGTTTCCATCTGGGCTAGGGGAGTTGTGGTGAATAGAAGGTTTAGTTTTCAAAATCGTAATTACGGTTTTAAACTACATGAAAGGAATGACTACGTTGAGTTTTATTTCGTGTGGGAGCGTGACAAAAATAATTTTATACAGGAAAAAACTTATTCAGCTATAATTAAAATTTCAGAAGATTTTTTTGTGCTTAAAGCATATTTCATTTCATTACTTTCGTGAATAGTTATTTTTTTACCATTGAGAATTAAAATATCTTTAATTTTTTCAATTGAAGGAATTCCATCTGAACGATAAGATATAACAAGTATACTATCTCTGAATTGTTCAATTAAAGACTCAAAGGCAGATTCAATTTTGTCTTTTTTACTCCAATCAGACTTTTCTAACTTTAATCTTTTATGTTTTGATTTAGGATCAATCATATCTGCCCAATCATCATAATTCATTATTCCTTCTAAAAAATGATAAAAATCTAAATAATCTAACCCAATACCATTTTCTGAAATATATGGACTATCAATGTAAACAAGGTCAAAATTATTTTTTATTGATGAAATGTTTTTATTGATAGAAATGTTTTCTTGACTATTTGAAAAAACTGCATTATTAGCTTCTTGAATGAAATTTTTGAAATGTACTTCAAAAGGTGTATCCCAAGTGACTTTATTTCCAAAGCTTCTTTTAACTTCTTGGAATCGTATGTATAGATTTTTTCTATGGAATAAGTTGTATGGTCTTTTTATAATGCAAGATTGAAATAATGCAAAAAAAGCTATAGCTTTTTTGTATTCATTTGGAATCAATCTTATATTAGTAATAACCATATCTAACCATTTATTTTCGTCGTCGGTAAAATAAACATCATCAAATGTTGTTTCGATAAAATTTGGATAGTCAATGTTTTTGTGTTTTGTTAAAATGAAATCCAAATCTTCACTATCAACCTTTTCATTGTCATTTTCAATTAGTGCTTTACCAATAATATGATTAAAAAATAAAATATCGTTATAAGTAACAATTTTTTCATTTTTTTTCATTTTATATGCCACTGTCGAAGTACCCCCAAAAGCATCTAATACTGTATTGAATTTTAAATCTTTAATACAATTCCATATCCAATCAACATATTTCAATTTACTTCCTTGATACCTTGTTGTTGGAAATTTTGAAACTGTAGGGACAGAAAATAGTTTTGTTTGCAAAGTATTTATACTATTATTCAGTGTCATTATCTTCTTCTTCTAAATCAGTTTCTTCTTCATCGAGTTTATTTATCTCATCTTGATGTTCTTTAAGAATGTCAATTCCTCGTTGTTTGTATTCTAAATAAGTTTTCAAGTTAATATAAGGTCGTTCAATTTCTAATGCTTTGGCCATATCTTTGGTTAGATAATACTTCCAGAAATCACGATAAATATCTTCTCCGAGTTCTGAAAATATCCCCTTTCCATTAATTAATTCATCTATTTTGATTGTTGCTCCAATATTTTTGGTGTTTCCACTTCCTGGAGATGCAGATGCAATCTTATATTTAGGCTGAACAAAGAATTGAAAGTCTTTTATGACGGATTCAATATTTTCAATGTCATCTAATTTATAAATATTTTTTTCGTTTTGCTCTTCTTTGTTTTGTTTGTAAATAACACCTAAAACAAGATGAGCTTCATATGATTCGTATGGATAAGCAATATTTTTTGTACTAGTTGCATTTCTGAAATAACCAGTAAATGCTCCAAGTGTCATACTTTTAATTTTATTGCCAGAATCAATAAAAGTACTTTTAATGTCAACTGCAAATTTTGCCCCAGTTGTTTTACATATAAAAGTTAAATCTGGATAATGATTTTGTTGAGCGGGAAGCTCTAACCTTAAATTATGCTTGTTTGCAAAGTTTTCGAAAGCTGGTATTAATAGTAGTTCAATGACTTTTGAAACCACTTTTGTATCTATTGAAATGGTATAAATATTTTTGTAAATATCAATAAATCCTTTAACAATCCAATCTCCTTTTTTGGTAGCAATTATCTCGTTAAATCCTTTTATTTCCTCTTGAAGTGCCTGTAAAATTTGTTCTTTATTCATAAACACAAATGTAATAATTCGGTTTGTTTTTACATTATAGATTTGAAGAAACATTTAAGTACAAATCTTTTAGGTGTTGTTAATCGAACTGTTGATTTGAGGCTTCCTATAATTATTTCAGTAACATCAAATATACATCTTTTTCTACTCTAAATTCTTTTTAGCCCAGATAGTCCCGAAGTTTCGGGAGAAATCCTTTTTAAAGCTTCCAGCCTTCAAAAGGCTGGAAGCTATAAAAAGATTGAAACGAATAGCTGGAAGTAGCTCCAGATAAAAAAACCACGCCGAAACGTGGTTTTAAATTTTATTCATTGTCAGGTATTAGCAATACTCGTTGAAAGCGTCTTTCAAGTTTTCAGCAATTAATTCCGCTGGGCGACCTTCAATGTGGTGACGCTCAAGCATGTGCACTAATTCTCCGTTTTTGAACAAAGCCATACTTGGCGATGATGGAGGAAAAGGAAACATGTGTTGTCTTGCAGCGTCAACTGCATCTTTATCAACTCCTGCAAAAACAGTGATTAAATGGTCTGGTTTTTTACCACCTTCTAAACTCATTTTTGCTCCTGGGCGTGCATTACGTGCAGCACAACCACAAACCGAATTTACAACTACAAGCGTTGTTCCTTCTAGTTTCATTGCGTTTTCTACTGCTTCGGCACTATGTAAATCTTGAAAACCTGCAGCGGTTAATTCCGCTTGCATTGGTTTTACCATTTCTTCTGGATACATATCTTTTTATTTTAAATCATTATTAATTTTGTCCTGCAAAGTTACAAAGTTTACAAACAAGAATAGGAGTTGAATTATAAAGTTTTGTTATAGTTTGATTGTTATTTTATTGCTTTAAAAGCCACATGAAAAATAGCTTTAATAAATAGCATTTTAGGACATTTTAAAATCACTTGAATGTCTTCAATAAAAGAGGTTTCCTCGTCTAGAAATTTGAAAATAACCACAGGATTTCCTTTCTTAAACATCAAAGAAAAAATGTGGGAACCCAATTCGTTTTTTCGGTGTAAAATGTCAAGTAACAGCAAATCATAAAACCAGAATTTTGTCTTTCTATGAAATTTCGTGAAGTCGGTTTCCCTTTGTAGAAACGCCACCAATTCACTTGATTTTTTGTCCGAATTTTTGAAAGTGTAACCCGTACTGGCTTTTGTCCAACCTCCGGAAGTTCCTATATTGATTGCATTTTTAGTATTCGCTTTCCAAAAAGGATAACACGTCATCGGGATGCTGCCTTGCTCTTTTTCGACGATTTCATAGTTCGTAATCCCCAATTTTTCGATGTATTGGCGGATTTCGTTTTCGTATTCCTCCGTCTTTAAATGGTGGTGCGAAAACAAAGTGTATTCCAGTAAAGCTTCGGTTTTTGAGATAGGCAACACGTACATAAAACGGGTATTTCCTTTTTGTTCTACCGAAAAATCCATGAACGTGGCTTGCTCCATATTGAATACAGCTTGCTCACTTTTGATAAACCAACCTATAAAATGCTGTTGTAAAACAGGATATTTAGTTTGGTTTTCTGCTTTTTGTTTGTTGTAAATGCTGTTGAATAATTTAGAGCACGAAAAGGATTCATTTTCGGTTTGTACCAGAATTATAGTTTCGGATTCTTCGATTTCCGATACTTTGTGGGGAAGGAAAGTGATATTTTCTTGTTTCGAAAGCAAATCAAATACTTGGTTATAAAAATCCAGTCCTTTCACCATATTGTAGTGATACGGTTGCAAGTTTAAATCCCTGCGAAAGTTTTCATTGGCAAACAAAGCCGAGTCCCATTTCTTTGAAATGGATTTTTCCCAAACCGAATTGTTTGTTTTCCAAAAACACCAGGTTCTGTCGTTGGTTTTTTTAGTGTTTTCATCCAATAACAAAATACTTGTATTCTTAAATGTACCGGATTGTACCATTTTATACACGGTCATCAAAGCCGATAATCCTGCGCCAGTAAAAATATAATCGTAGTGTTTCATTTGAGAATTTGACATTTCCCCAAAAATAGACAATTTTATTCTTTTAGTTTGGCTAAAATCAGCTTTAATTCTTTTGGTTTTAAGTACCCGCTGTGCTGAAAAATAATTTCGTTTTCACTGTTCAAAACACACAAAACAGGAAAATTCAGTTGCTTATTTATTGTTCCTAATGCGATGGCCAGTTCGTGCGTTCCAGAGTTGTTTCCTGTGGGTTTGAATTGAAAAGTGGTTTTATTGAAAACTACCGCTCGTTTTTCTTCGGCATTGAAATCAACAAAATAAAAAGTGTTGTTGAGTTCCTTGATGATTTCCTCGTTTTTGAAAGTGGTGTTTTTCATCGCATGGCAAAATTGGCACCAATCGGTTTGAATGAAAACAATCGTTTTTTTTCTTTTCAATACGTTGTAAATTGTCGATTTCTTCGAATGAAACTGAATGCAATTGCGCGAATCCAGCCGGAATTGCACAGCATAAAAGCAACAGTAAATAAAGATTCTTTTTCATTATTTTAAGATATAGCGAAGTCCGAAAAAGCTTCTGATTCCTTGGTTCGGGCCATAGACATAAGTCGTATCAAACGTTAATCCATACGGATTTTCAGGTGTTGCTAACACTTGTCCGTTCGTATCATAAGTTACATTTTTATCAAAAGGATCATTGGTTCTTGCAATTAAAAACGGATTGTTTTGTTTGGGTAAAAAGTTCAATAGGTTTTTAATTCCGGCATAGAATTCAAAGTGTTGCAAACCAGAATACGTGAATTGAATGTTTTGCAAACTGTACCAAGGCGATTCTGGAGCACGAGGATCTAAAGCGCTTAAAAGAGGCAATTGCATCGGGCTATACACATTTCCGGTATAATCTACATTCAAATCGATAGTTTGAATTTTATACGAAACACTCCAAGTTGCAGTAAATTTTTCGGTTAGAAAAGGCGTTTCTTTTCGGCCATTCTCCACGTTTTTATTGTCCAGCAAAGAAGCGCCAGTGATAATTTTTACTCCATTTGGAAAATTGAAATCGATATTCGTACTGATCCCTTGGCTTATCGCATAACCGTTGATGTTGTCATAAATAATTTGATTTGGATCAGTGTCATAATCCGAAACAATTTTATTACTGAATCGTGTATGGAAAAAGGAAGTTTCAATTCCGATAAAAGTTCCGTTATCGAAATTTATTTTCTTGATATAATTCAAATTGGCATTTATGGATTGTTCCGGTTTCAGGTTATTGGCGATTACAATTTCACGGGCGCCGGTTAAAGCAGCGTGATCTTCGGTAAATAAATTCACGACTCTAAAACCCGTTCCCGCATTCAAACGAATGATGTTGTTATCGTCCAATTTCCATTTGTAAGCAATTCTGGGTGTTAAGATACTTCCGTGAAACGGGTTGTAATCGTAACGTATTCCCAGTAACAGCTTGTGTTTTTCAGTAAACGTGATTTCATCTTGAACAAAAATTCCCGGTAACCACGTTTTTTCGGGGTTGTTATTTCCCAGTTTTGAAGTTGCTGGCGTATTATCATCGTAATAATTGTATCGGGTGGCAATTCCGGTAAGCAAATCATTTTTTCCTATTTTTTTATCCCAAGTTAATTGTAGAAAACCAATTTTTTGGTTGGCAATATAACTCGTTGTGCCATAGCGACTATCTTGAAAATGTACATTTCCTGAAAAGGAAAGCATCAGTTTTTCCTGAAACGGCAGTTGGTAACTTCCAATCAATTCTGCTCGTTTGGTATAAATGCTTTCCCCGTAAATTTCGTCACCGCCACGATTTTTTTTCTCCCAACGCACATCGCCACCAAAACGGTCTTCATAAACGCCACGCGCCGCAATGGTGAACAATCGATTTTCTTTCCTGTCGAAAGTCCATTTTTGAAAAAGGGAAATTCGGTCAGAAAGGGTGACATCAGTAAATCCGTCGTTATCGTTATCTATTTTTTGATTGTAGCTGAAATAATTTAAACCTAAAAGTGCGGTTGCTTTCTTACCAACATTGAGTTTTACTCCTAAATCAACATTGGTTTCCAACCAAGAAGTAGAAAACACATCAGCGGAAAATAGGGGAGCGTTTGTTGGATTTTTGGTAATTATATTGATTAAACCGCCCACGGCTTCACTGCCATATAATGAGGAAGCGGGACCTTTTACGATTTCAATTCGTTCTACCAATGAATTCGGAATTCCGGATAATCCATACACTGTGGATAAACTACTCACGATGGGCATTCCGTCTATTAGAACCAAAGTATACGGACCTTCCAGTCCGTTGATGTGGATGTCGCCTGTATTACAAACACCACAATTAAGTTGCGGTCGTACGCCATTTACATTCTGTAAGGCTTCATAAATACTGGCTGTTGGGTTTTTTTTGAAAAATATTGGAGAATAAACCTCGACAGGAACAGCACTTTCTAATCTTTTTACTGCTTTTAAAGTTCCCGAAACAACGACTTCATTGAGTTGGTTTTCGGTACTTGAAAGATCAAAATCCAAAATGTTGTTCTCATTAATTTTGACCGTTATATTCTTTTTTAAAGTTTGAAAACCGCTTGCCGTAATCTGAATTCTATAATTTCCTTCAGCAATATTTTCGATGCTGTAGTTTCCTAAACTATCCGTTTGGGTGGCGTATTTTGTTCCAATTAAAAAAATACGGGCATCCGAAACCCCTTTTTTCTCTGACGAAACAAATCCCGAAAGGCTTTTTTTTTCTTGGCTGTAGCCAAAGTTAAACATCAGAATAATGGACAATATATATAAATTTTTCACTGTGCTTAAATTAAATTTAGGCAAAGCTAAAAATTATATTTTGCAAAACAAATTTTTTAATTACATTTGTATCAATAACTTAATATCATGGCTAAATCTTTAGAAGAAGTAAACCAATCGGTTTCCACACAAAATAAGAAATCAGTATTCCGAAAAATCCTTGCTTTTTTTGGTCCGGCTTATTTAATTAGTGTTGGTTATATGGATCCGGGAAACTGGGCGACAGATATTGCGGGCGGTAGCCAGTTTGGATATGCCTTACTTTGGGTTTTATTGATGAGTAATATTATGGCTTTGTTGTTGCAAAGCTTGAGTGCCCGACTAGGGATTGTTACCCAACGTGATTTGGCGCAAGCCTCCAGAGAAACCTATTCGCCATTTATCAATTATATATTGTACTTCCTTGCCGAAATAGCTATTGCTGCCTGTGATCTCGCCGAGGTTTTGGGAATGGCAATCGGTATCAATTTATTGTTTGACATTCCGTTGATTGAAGGGGTGTTAATCACAGTTTTAGACACCTTTTTGTTGTTGTTCTTAATCAATAAAGGCATCCGTAAAATGGAAGCTTTTATCATTGTATTGGTGGCTATCATTGGGTTTTCCTTTATTTTTGAAATGATATTTGCCCAGCCGGAACTGGATAAAGTATTGTTCGGGTTAATTCCTTCGATGCCTAATGAAGCGGCATTGTATATTGCTATCGGTATTATTGGAGCTACGGTTATGCCACACAATTTATACTTGCATTCCTCATTGGTGCAAACCAGAAAATTCGAAAGAACAACTGCAGGAATTAAGCAGGCTTTGAAATATAATTTCATCGATTCTACCATTGCATTAAACTTGGCTTTTTTAGTGAATGCCGCAATTTTGATATTGGCAGCAGCCACATTTTATAAAAACGGAATGTTTGAAGTGGCTGAAATTCAAGATGCCCATCGTTTTCTGGAGCCGCTTTTAGGAAGCAAGTTTGCGCCTATATTATTTGCGGTAGCCTTGATTGCTGCCGGACAAAGTTCCACAATTACGGGAACTCTTGCCGGACAAATTGTAATGGAAGGCTATCTTAATTTACGCATTCAGCCGTGGGTTAGAAGAATCATCACACGATTAATCGCCATTGTTCCGGCGGTTATTGTAATTACGATTTATGGCGAAAGTGTGACGGGAAAATTACTGATTCTGAGTCAGGTTATCCTGAGTTTACAACTGGGTTTTGCTATTATTCCGTTGATTCATTTTGTAAGTGATAAATCAAAAATGAAAGGATTCCATATTGGAAAAGTAACCCAAATCGCTTCTTGGATTATTGCAACTATCATTGTTTCATTAAACGCTAAATTGGTTTTTGACGAAATTACGGGATGGCTAGAAACTTCCGAAAATCCACTTTTGTTATGGTTAACGGTTGTTCCCTTAGCCATAAGTTTCTTGATTTTGTTACTTTATATTGTGTTCAAGCCTTTTATCGCCAAAGCCAAAATAGATATTCAAAATCATTCGCCACACAGTTTAAAACTGCGATTTTCTAAATCAGGAAGTTATACTAAAAAGAATATTGCGGTCTCCGTAGATTTTTCCAGTGCCGATGAAGTGGCTTTAAATAACGCTTTTGAATTAGGAGGAATAGAAGCAAAATACACTTTGATTCACGTGGTAGAAACCGTTGGAGCCATGATTTATGGCGAAAACACAGATGATCATGAAACCTTAATCGACGAGAAATTATTAGAAGAATACAAAGTAATGCTTACCGAAAAAGGATTTCAAGTAGCCACACAATTAGGCTTTGGGAAACCGAATAAAGTGATTCCGGAGATTGTCAACAAAGGAGCATTTGATATTTTGGTTATGGGAACGCACGGTCATACGGGATTCAAGGATTTAGTCTTTGGAACTACGGTTGATAAATTACGCCACAAAATTTCTATTCCGTTACTAATTGTTAAAAATTAAATTCTTGTGCTGAATTTGTTTCAGTATCAGAAGCTATTCCCGCTATCCGTTGTAAATGAAATTCACTGAACAACAATGCAAATAAAAGGATTCCCACTGTTATCGGGACTAGGGAATCTGAAATCAAAAATCGTTAATCTGCAATCAAAAATCAAATGACATTTTCAGAAGAGAATTATCTTAAAACCATATACCACCTTACCATTATTTCAGATTCAGAAATAAGCACCAATGCTATTGCCGAAAAAATGGAAACCAAAGCTTCGTCAGTGACTGATATGCTCAAGAAATTAGCCGAAAAAGACTTGGTTAATTATAAAAAATACCAAGGTGTTTCTTTGACAGAACACGGAAAAATAGCCGCAAAAATGATCGTGAGAAAACACCGTCTTTGGGAGGTTTTTTTAGTAGACAAACTAGATTTTTCCTGGGATGAGGTTCATGATATTGCGGAACAATTGGAACACATTAAATCAGAAAAACTCATCAACAAACTGGATGACTTTCTGGGTAATCCTACCGAAGATCCACATGGCGATCCTATTCCTGATGCAAATGGTCAAATTGTTAAAATAGAAAAACAATTGCTCTCTGAATTGCACGAAAACCAAGCAGGAATTTGCGTTGGTGTTAAAGATACCTCCTCAGAATTTCTAAAATATTTGGACAAACAAGGAATCGCATTGGGTTCTAAAATTGAAATCATAGGAAAGGAAACTTTCGATTTGTCTTTGAAAATAAAAGTGGACAACAAGGATTTAACCATTTCCAATAAAATTGCCAGTAACCTTTTCGTGAAATTAACGTAGCTATTTGGCGTTATCTTTGGATAAACTATTTAAAATAAAGAACATGAAAAATTCCTTGTTGTTGTTTCTTTTGATGATTGGCACGATAACTTTCGCACAAAACACCAAAACAGAAAATGTTCAATCCTTAAAGATAACCCAGAAAAAGTGTCTTAAGAAAAAGGGATTCAATTTGGTTTTGAAAGAACTCGTTTCTGATTCCCGCTGCCCGGAAGGCGTGACTTGTATCTGGGCGGGAGAAGCTTCGGTTGTAGTTTCGGTTTACAAAGATTCAAAATTAGTGGAGGATCACACGATGGTTTTTTCGATGAAAAACGAAGAAGAAAATAAACAGTGGTTTTCTAAATATTTGCCTGAAAAGCAAAAAAATGTAAAAAGCTTTAGTGTTTTTCCTTATCCAAAAGAAGGAGTTCAAGTCAATCCGAAAAACTATTATGTAAAAATTGGGTATTTGAAATAAGTCTATTGGCAATAGCTAATAATTGCCTTTTTCTTAAATGAACTTAAATTCCTTATATGGTTTATATTTTCACCATATAAGGAATTTAAGTTTAAAAAAGAGTTCAGTATTCTATGTTTAATTGCTAGTATAGCTCTATTTTTTATCGCTTTTGAATCCTATTAATTTTCGATATTTCTGTTCGCTTTCTTCCAGAGCGACTTCAAGTTCTTTGTAAGAGGTGATGTCTTTTATATTTGCAACAGCAGCAATTACATAATTGTTTTCATCGATTATCGGTCTTCCGCTGATGATAACCCGTTTTCTGGTTTTCGTTTCTGAATCTTCTATTATTATCTCAACATCATCTGTTGATTCGCCTTTTAAAGCTTTTTCTAATGGAAGGTTTTGAGCCGGAAAAACCGTTTGTTCGTCAGGATAATACAAGTCATATTTAGTGGACCAATCCAGTGTGGTTGGCATTGTAGAGTCTTGTTTTATACCTATGATTTCTTCGGCCATATGATTCGACAAAACGATTCTTTTCTGGCTGTCAGTTACAATAATTCCCTCACCGATATTCTCCAGAATTAATTTCAATTTGAGTTCATTAAGTTGCATTAATTTATCAGCTTCTTTTTTCTCATTTTCCATTTTTTTTCTGAGTGATATGTCTTTGATAAAAGCAATGAAAATATATTTGCCAAGAATGGTAGCGGGAGATACGGTTAATTCAATATCAAATTCAACATTTTGTTTGTTAAGTGCTGTGGTTTCAAATGTTTTATTAAGAATAGGTCCTTCGCCAGTATCTATAAAGTGTTGAAGTCCTTTTAAATGATTCTCTCTATGTTGTTCAGGCATAATTAGTTCATGCATTCGTTTGCCTAAGGCTTCTATAATGGTCCAGCCAAAGATTTTTTCGGCTTGCGGATTCCATCTCATGATGATTCCTTCATCATTTATTACAATTAAAGCATCCGGAGCCTCATTAAATATAGTTTGCAATTGACCTTCACTTTCTTTTAATTTTTGTTCGGCTGCTTTTCGCTCCGTAATGTCTCTCATAATCGATTTGTGTCCGGTAATCCTATTTCCTTCTCTTAACTGCATTACCGTTTGTTCTACCCATTTTTGTTCTCTGTTTTTGGTAATAATGGGAAATGAGAATAATGTTTCGTCTATTTTATGTTTAAATTGATTCAAGTAGAACTCTGCCACACGGTCTCTCCACTCTGGAGCCACTAGTTCTGAAAATTGTTTTCCTATAATTTCATTTTGGGTGTAGCCCGTTAGTTTTTTACAAGCAGGATTGATGTAAGTAAAATATCCTTTGTAGTCTGATGTATGGACAACATCGCTTATGTTTTCCACAATTTCACGGTATTTTTCCTCGCTTTTGCGAAGTGTTTCTATCGCTTCTGCCAATTGTGCTGTGCGTTCCGTTACTTTTTGTTCTAGTTCTTCGTTTAGTTTTTTAATCTCGGTTTCTGTATTTTTTCGTTCCGTGATATCATGGAAAACCGCCACCGCACCAGTGATTTTCCCTGCCGAATCTTTTAATGGTCTGGCAGATATCACGACAAAATTACCTTCAGTTTTTTTGTAATTTTGTACAAATATTTCCATATCATCCACTTCTTCGCCATGTAATGCCTTAACGATAGGCAGGTCATCAGTAGCCAAAACAGCTTTAGTATCCGGCCACAATATGCCATAAGTATCAGCCCATTTTTCTTCGGGTATATCAAGAAGGCCAATTCCAATTATTTTTTCAGAAGCGGGATTCCAAATGATAAATTTCCCATTTTCATCAGCAACGACTAATCCATCACCCATGTTTTGAATCACGGATTGTAAAAGTGTATTTTGCTCATTTAACTGCTCTTTGGATTGAGCCACTTCATTGTCTCTTTTTTCGATTGTTGAAAGCATGTCATTAAGACCTATGGAAAGAATGCTGATTTCGTCTTTTCCTTCAACGGTCATTCGGGTGGTATAATCACTGGTGTCCTTTATCTGCTGAATTACGGTTACCAAGTTCAATAAGGGTTTTGAGATGTATTTTTTAATAATCATTGCAATCAAGAATGCCAGCCCAATTCCTACGACCAATAGTACAACTCCCAGACGGAGCACATCCATTTTTATTTTATTCAATTCTGATAATTCAAATCGGATACAAACCAATCCAATTGTTTTATTGTCTTTCTTGATTTTGCTATAAACAAAAAGATTTTCATTGGTAAAGTGAGAACTTTTTTCATTCATGGCCGGAACAGAAAATCGATAGTTAGGATCAGAGCCCGGTTTTGTATAGGAGGCAAAAACGTTGCCTTTTTTGTCCAATATGTTTGCATTCAAAATGTCGTTTTGCACGTTTAGTTCCGATAGAATTTTATTGGCGGCAGCATTATCCAAAAACTCAAGGGCAGAAACATTATTGAAACCGACCACTTGTGCAATAGCTATTGAACTAATCACTTTTCGGTCTTTAAATCCTTGAATATCTATCAGTACAAAGGCAGTAATACAAAGTCCCAATACAAATGCTGAGGTGAAAACCTGCATGAGCACCAGCTTATTTTTAATTGATATGTTGCGTAGATTCATCATGTATGTATTGTTTTTTCAATATTTATAGCACCACTTCACACATTAAACGTTTTGTATTTTAAAGATTTTCAAATCACTCAAAGCTGTATTTTGATATTATTATTGCACAATAATGGCATGTTGCAATAAGAACGAACTGATTCCTATTCCGGCTTTGTTTATTGCTTTTAGATTTACTTCAAATTTTAATTTGTTTTCAACAAAGACAAAATTCATATGTGCCCCTTTTTTCCCATAACCGATTTGTTCTGTTACAATCAAAACGGGTTTGCCGGAAAATTTAGCAAGAATTGTTTCAATAGGAATGGTACAATTGTAAGGCACAAACAGAATGTTACAAAAACGTAAGTCATTCAGATTTTTATATTCTTTTACTTCAATTTTTTTGTCCTTACTAATGTCAAGCAGTGAATTGGTAATAGGACTTTCTTCCAGAATAGCAATCTTAAAAGTTTGTTTTTTAGAGTAATTTTTCCAGTAAACATAGTCTACAAAACGGTAAAGAAAATCTGCTTTTAAAGCATATTCCTTCCCGCCGGAATTCTCTTGGGCTGAAATCGTATTTCCCCCCATTAGCATGATAATTACGCTTAAAATAAATAGGTGATTTCTAGTTTTCATCATTCTGTTTTTAACGAAGTTCTACCCTGATTTGAAAAAATTCTAATTTTAAAATTTATAGATTAATGATAAACTAAATAAGGTTCCTAATTGGCTGAAATGATATCCTTCATAGGTCATTTGCGAGTAACGACCATTGAATGTAATCAGGTTAAATTGTGATTTCACTTGAGTCGGGTTGTTCAGAATCGCTGTTCCGGCGGTATTCTCGGCTTTAAATTTCCATTCGGGTACTACATTTAACACATTATTCGCGTTAAGCGTTACGGTTAATTTATTTGTTGCAGCGTAGTTAATTCCTAAATCAGTGACTATTTTAGGGATAAACTCCGTTCTTAAATTGGAATCTAAACCTTCTTGTTTGAAAGTTGTTTTTCCAAAATACGTGTTGCTAAGTGAGAAATCAAATTTTCTGATTCTGTAATTTGCTCCCAAAATCCATTTGGTTTCGGGTCTGGACGTAAACATTAAAGCATCAAGTGTTGCACCAAAATTATTACTTGCAACAGGTGAAATTCTTTTGTTTTCAAGCGTTATATTTCCGGACAAATTGAATCCAATAACTCCGCCCCCTAATGGTAAAGTTCCGTAATTCATGACCACATCTATGCCTGAAGTTCTCGAATCGAATGAGTTTTCAAACCAGACAACGCTGCCAAACTGTGTGTCCACTTTATCCCCTAAAATGATTCGGTCTTTTACTTTAATGTTGTAATAATCTACAGTGAAATTTAAATTTCTCAAAGGATTGGAACCTATTCCTATAGTTATATTGGTTGATTTTTCGGCATCTAATTTTGGAATACCCAAAATACGTGCCTGTGCAGAAATATTATTAATTAAACCGTTGATTTGAATTCCCTGACCCGCTACGAAAGAATATTGTGATTTTTGAGAGTAGATTTGGTGCAATGTCGGTGCTCTAAATCCAGAGGAAATAGAACCTCTTACCGTAATTTTATCTTTATAAAATTTATATCTGGAACTTAATTTCCAAACCGTTGCTGCCCCAAAATCACTGTAATCTTCATAACGAACGGTACCATTCACTGAAAAATCTTTTGTAAAGTCATACGCCAGATCGAAGTATCCTCCTAAATTGTAACGATTCCATTTTCCAGAATTCTCGGGTCGATTCCCCGCAAATGAGTCAGCGCCAAATCCATCCCAAGAAGCTTTGTCACCTTCATTGATCAGGAACGTTTCGGTTCTCACTTCGGAGCCAAAACCAATGCTTATTTTATCTGACAGCACTTTAGAAATATCTAAATTACCCACAACATGATTGAATGATGCGCCTCCCGGTTTGAAAAAAATGGGACTGTTCTCACGATATAAATTCACTCCATTTGCATCCTGAATATCGGATCTGTTATGAGAGTTTTCTATAGCGTAAGTTTGTTTGTTTCCACCTACTGTTATGCTGGCATCAGTATTCCATCCGTTTTTTATGGATTTGTAGCCTAAAGTGGCGTTGTAATCGTTTAATTCGCCTATAAATGTTGGGATATGACCTTTGTATGAAGCGATAGTTCCGTCTCCAAAGAAGTTTAATAAATAGAGAAGGTCGTTTAAAGTAATTCCTCCTCCGTAGCCCCAGTATGGCGTTCTGTAATTGGCATAAGAATTCACTTTTTTATAGACATAAGCGGCGTTGTAATACATTTGTGTTTCATCAGATAGATTAAATCCACCGTTTATCAAAAATTTTGCAGCAGCAGTTTCTGGAGCTCCATTTATATTTTTGGCATCCGGATATTTTGTTAGAAAAGCGTTAATGTCTGCTGAGGTGTTAATGCCTGAAATAGAACCTCCAAAATCAGTAAATTCTCCATCTGCATCTACTTTTCCGGGTCTGTTTGCCAATTTTACTTTCGAAAAATCTAATGTATAATTTACAAAACCATTATTGCCCACAGAAGAGCCATTGTTCAAGCTCACGCCCAGCATTTCGCCGTCACCTTCACCCGTCACGCCTGTTTTAATAGTTACGGAACCATCATCAGTTCTCTTTTTTAAAATAATATTGAGTACTCCGGCAATGGCATCAGAACCGTATTGTGCCGATGCGCCATCACGAAGAATTTCCACCCGTTCTATGGCATCAATTGGTATTCCGGAAATATCAGCTCCTGTTTCCCCTTGACCGGGCGATGTTTGAACATACAGTAAAGCGCTTAAATTTTTTCGCTTTCCGTTGATGAGTATTAAAGTTCTGCTGGGTCCCATATTTCTAATTTCGTATGGGTCAAGTAAGGAAGTAGCATCATTTACGGGAGTTTGAGCCGTATTAAAAGAGGGGATTTTGTACTGTAATGCTTTGTCAAATGTTGTTTGTCCTGTTGAAGTCAGTTCTTCATAGGACACAATATCAATGGGAAGTGTTGTTGTAGTATTGCTTCTGGGCGTAGCTCTGGTTCCGGTAACGACAACTGCGTTAAGATTTTGTCCGCTTCCTTCAGATAAAACAACATTCAAAATAGATTCGGTTGTGTCATATTCTTGTTTGGAGAAACCAAAGTAACTAAAGACCAAAATAGCCCCTTCTTTGACGGTAATCTTGTATGCTCCGTTGAGATCAGTGGAAACGCTGTTACTTGTTCCTTTTTCGGTGACATTTACGCCTGACATGGCAACACCAGCATTATCTATCACAAAACCGGAGATTTCTTTTTGTGCAAAAAGAAAGGTGATGTTCAGCATAAATAATACGATGGTGACAAACTTTTTCATGATTAGTTGATATTGGTCCATTTTGGTTTGAAATCAATGGCAACGTAATAATTGTAAGAAGTTTTCAGGGAACTACTTCTTGTGTTTTTGAGAAAAAGTAATCCGTGAAAAAGATGAGTATGAAATCAAAAAGTAGTTTTGTTCAAGTTATTAAAAAGAAGTTTATTCAAAAACGAATACTACTTTAGGTCTATAACAGAATCAGAAATATTTTTTGGGATTAAAAATATTTATAACTTACGAATGAGATTTTTACTAAAAATTATGATGGTCTATTCCTATGCGAATTCCCCATTCATAATAGTTCTATAATTTCAATTCTTTGTAGGGATAGAGTTGAAATTATGTCCAAAAGGCAACTTAGATTCAGGTTGAATTTAAAAGCCACTTTTTTTAATCTAAAAAATGGAAAGAACTGATTTTGAATCTAAAAGCTCGTTTTTTCTATAGTAAATTTAATCAAAAAAAGGCATTTTCTTAAATAATAGAAAGCTTTTTTTGTTTTTTTAAGTAAAGTTTAACCCAGTTGAGTTTTAAAGTAGTTCAGATTAAAAAACAGAAAAGAGGAAAATTTTAATTGCAACCACAATCATCACCGCTGCCGCAATTTTTATCTGATTTTTTCTTTTTGAAAAAGAATTTTTTGATTAAAAAAGCAAGGGCAATTCCCAAGGCAATAAAAGCAATTATTTCTTGAATATCCATAATCGGTTATTTTAGAATTTGATAGGCAAGTAAAGCCACCACATAAGCAAATCCAGACATGAAGATCAATTGTCCAGCCGGCCATTTCCATGAATTGGTTTCTTTTTTAGTAACTGCAAGCGTACTGGCACATTGCATGGCAAAAGCATAAAACAAGAGCAACGATATTCCGGAGGCAAAGTTGAAAATCTTTTCTCCGGTTACCGGATTGATTTCGGCAGCCATTTTATTTTTAATTGTAGTCTCATTATCACTGCCACCTACGCTGTAAATGGTTGCCAATGTTCCTACGAATACTTCTCTGGCTGCAAAGGAACTGATGATTGCAATTCCTATTTTCCAGTCGTAACCAAGTGGTGAAATCGCCGGTTCAATAGTTTTTCCCATTAATCCAATATAGGAATTTTCCAGTTTTTGTGAAGCTACAGCATTCTCAAAATCTGTTTCTGACAACGGATTTTGCTTGGTGTTTTCAGTAACAATTGTTTCTGCATTATTGAATTTTTCGCCTGGACCGTAAGAGGCTAAAAACCACAATACAATAGAAATCGCTAGAATGATTTTTCCGGCGCCAAAAATAAAAGCTTTCGTTTTTTCGATTACATTGATTCCCACGTTCTTGAAAAGTGGTAATTTGTAATTTGGCATTTCTACCACAAAGTATGTTTTTCCTTTTATTTTAAGGATTTTATTCAAAATGTAAGCGGAGAAAATAGCCATTCCAAAACCCAAAAGGTACAACAACATTAATGTCATTCCCTGCATGTTCAGAAAACCAAAAACACGATTGTCCGGAATTACTAGCGCAATAATAATGGCATAAACGGGTAATCTGGCAGAACAGGTTGTAAAAGGAGTTACCAGAATGGTGATTAATCTTTCTTTCCAGTTTTCGATATTTCGGGTAGCCATAATTGCAGGAATAGCACAGGCGGTACCTGAAATAAGCGGCACCACACTTTTACCTGATAAACCAAATTTTCGCATGATTTTATCCATCAGGAAAACTACTCGGCTCATATAACCACTTTCTTCAAGAATCGAAATAAACATAAACAGGAAGGCAATTTGTGGAATAAATATCAAAATTCCTCCTATTCCGGGAATGATTCCCTGCGAAATTAAATTGGTCAAAACTCCTGCCGGTAATTCTTCGGCAGCAAGTGTACTCAATGAAGCAAAAGAAGCATCGATAAAATCCATTGGAATTTTAGACCATTCGAAAATAGATTGGAAAATAACAAACAAAATCAGGAAGAAAATTACATATCCCCAGACTTTGTGTGTCAGAACGCGATCCAGTTTACTGCGGAAATCTTTAGCAATAGTGGTGTCAATTTTTAATCCTTCTTTCAAAACATCATTGATGAATTGATAGCGTTTTATGGTTTCTTTTTGTTGCAAACGCTTTAAATCTGAATGCGATTTAGTAAACGAACTTCTAATTTCATTTCGATCTAAATTCAGGAAGTTTACGTCTTGCGTGATGACCAACCATAATTTATACAACAGCTGGTTAGGAAATGTTTTGCGAAGCGTATTGAAATATTCAGGATCTATACTTGACGCATTCAGGCATGGTTCGCTGGAAATGGTTTTGTAACTGACAATCAATTTTTTCAATTCATCAATCCCAAAACCTTTTCTGGAACTAATCAGTGCAATTTTTGTTTTTAAATGTTCCTCAAGATACGGAATGTCTAGTGTGATTCCCTTAAATTTCATTCTATCCGCCATGTTGATGACTAATATTGTGGGGATTTCAAGGTCTTTTATTTGGGTAAAAAGCAGTAAATTTCGTTTCAGATTTTCAACATCAGTAACGACAAGCGCTACGTCCGGATATAACTTGTCGTTTTTATTCAGTAATAATTCAATGACTACATTTTCATCAATTGAACTTGCATTTAAGCTGTATGTTCCGGGTAAATCCAGAATATTTGCTTTGGCATTATTGGGTAATTTACAAAAACCAATCTTTTTTTCAACTGTAATTCCAGGGTAGTTTCCCACTTGTTGATTAAGTCCTGTCAACTGATTAAAAACGGAAGTTTTCCCCGTATTAGGATTCCCGATTAAAGCAACATTGATATTTTGATTGGTCATTATAAGTTGTTTTTTAGTATTTCAACTTCAATCTCACGGGCTGTCTCCACGCGGATAGCAACGTGTGAACCATTAATGTTAAGGTATAAAGGATCGCCAAAAGGAGCAATTTGAAGCAGTTCAACCATATTCCCCGGCAGACAACCCATTTCTAGTAATTTCAACGGAACAATGTCAATATCAAAATCTTTGATAATGGCTTTTTCACCTTTTTTTAGAGAATGTATCGTTGTTTGCAAGTCTTATTTAGATTGAATTAAGATTGCAAAAGTACATATTATAAAACTAAAAAAAATGATAATTGTCAATTTTGTAGTTTTTTTGGATAAATTTTAAGAATAGGGAATAGTTTGTTTTACTGGGTTTTTCAATCAGATTATAAGTGACTTATCTTCTGTTTAAAGTCTTTATTCGTTACTCAAAAAAGTAATATCTTCGATTAATCGCTTGATGTCTTCTTTATTGGTGCCGTCATAAAAGCCACGAACTCTTTTTTTGGCATCCACCAAAACAAAATTTTCGGTGTGAACCATATCATATAATTCACTTGGTTTACCCAGTTTCACGGCCAAATAGGATTTTCTGGCCATGGTGTAAATTTCTTTTTTATCTCCGGTGACTAAATTCCATTTGGCATCATCAACATGATATTTTTTGGCGTAAGCCTTTAAAACAGGAACGCTGTCAGTCTCCGGGAAAACTGTAAATGATAATAATTTCACCTTTGGATTATTAGCGAAAGCTTTTTGAATATCGGATAAATTGGTGGTCATCTTTGGACAAATAGAGCCGCAAGTGGTAAAGAAAAAATCAGCAACGTATATTTTGCCTTCGTAATCTTTTTGGGTGATGGTTTTTCCGTTTTGGTTAACAAATGAAAAATCAGCAATAGTATGGTACTTGCTTTTGTATTGAATGGTGCTGTCCACTAATTCAGGATTTACATCCGCAGGATTATAAATGGGGAGTGTTTTTTTTGGCTTTAAAGCCGAATAAAATAAAGATAAAATGATTGCCGAAAGAACAATGAAGACCCCGAAAAAGAGTCGGTATTTTTTGAAAAATTCTAACATAACGCTATTTTGATGCAAAAATACGAAAACGAGATTTGTTTTTAATTCAAATTAACACAATCTTATTTTAGATGAATTCCTTTGAAATAAAGGATGTAAAATTAATGCCTTTCAGGATTAAACCTTTTAGAAATTTTGAAGTCAAATAAAGATGTATTTGATTTTAACTAAAAATCAAATTATTTATTAATAGCTTTGTTAAGATAACTAAAAACCAAAAAAAAATGAAAAAAACCAGCAATAAGCAATTGCTTTTTGTGATTCCCGCAATCATGGGTTTTGCGGTGAGTCAAGCACAGAATGCTCCGGCAGCTAAAGAACCGGGGATCAATGTTAATTACATGGATAAGGCTGTAAAGCCTAGCAACGATTTCTTTCGTTATGTAAACGGAACTTGGTTGGATAATACGGAGATTCCAGCTGATAGAACCCGTTGGGGTAGTTTTGATGAATTGCGTCAAAAAACAGATGCTGATGCATTAGCAATTCTAAAAGAAGCGACAACAAATCCAAGCTACAAATCGAATACAGATCAAGGGAAAGCGATTAACTTATACAAATCTATTCTTGATACTGTAGGAAGAAATAAGTTAGGTATAGCTCCTTTGAAACCGTATTTAAAGAAAATTGATGCAGTTAAAAATGCCAAAGATTTAGAGGCATTATTGATCGAAATGGAACCTATTGGCGGGATTGGATTTATGGGTGCCGGCGTAGGAACTGATGCAAAGAACAGCAGTAGAAACGTGATTAATTTAGGTCCGGGCGGTGTAGGCTTGCCAGACAGAGATTATTATGTTTCTGAAGATGCCGATTCCAAAGAGAAACGTGCGAAATATCTTTTACACGTTGCCAAAATGTTGCAATACCTTGGTGATAAACCAGCAGTTGCAAAAATGAATGCTGAAAAAATCCTGGCTCTTGAAATTGCCATGTCTAAACCAAGATTAGACAGAGTAGAACGCAGAGATCGTAGAAAGTCATACAATCCGATGACATTGGCTGATTTGAGTAAATTAACTCCATCAATCAACTGGAATAATTATTTTACAAAAATAGGATTGGCAAAAGTAGATACTGTTATTGTATCGCAACCAAAATACATGACTGCGCTAGAAACTATTTTTAAAGAAAATAAAGTAGAAGACTGGAAAGCATACATGCGTTGGAGTTTGTTGAATAGAGCTTCAAGCCAATTATCAACTGAAATTGAAAATGCAAACTGGGAGTTTTACGGAAGAACGTTAACGGGAGCTGTAAGTCAAAGACCACGTGACGAAAGAGCACTTCAGACCATCAATGGAGCGGTTGGAGAAGCGTTAGGAAAATTATATGTTCAGAAAAAATTTCCGGCTGAAGCCAAAGCCAAAGCGGAGAAAATGATCAAAAATATATTTTCAGCTTTCGAAAACAGAATCAATAATTTGTCTTGGATGTCTGCAGAAACAAAGGTGAGCGCGCTTGCTAAACTGCATAAATCAAGAATTAAAATTGGTTATCCTGACAAATGGAAAGATTATTCAGCCTTGACGATTAAAAGTCCAGAAGAAGGAGGAACGTATTTTGAAAACGCTAAAAGCATGGCGCAATGGCGTTTCAATGAGAATATAGCTGAGTTGAATAAACCTGTTGATAAAGACAGATGGGGAATGTCTCCACAAACGGTAAATGCGTATTACAATCCTTCAAATAACGAGATTGTATTCCCTGCAGCAATTTTACAACCGCCTTTTTACAATTACCAAGCGGATGAAGCAGTAAATTATGGTGGAATTGGAGGCGTTATTGGTCATGAAATTTCACATGGTTTTGATGATTCAGGTTCCCGTTACAATGCTGACGGAAACTTAGTAGACTGGTGGACCGCAGAAGATTTGAAACAATTTTCTGCCTTAACAGGAGCACTTGCTGCTCAATACAGCGCTTTGCAACCTATTCCTGGAACTTTTGTAGATGGTAAATTTACTTTAGGAGAAAATATTGGAGATTTAGGTGGAGTAAATGCTGCTTATGACGGTTTACAATTGTACTTGAAAGAAAACGGAAATCCAGGATTAATCGATGGTTACACACCTGAGCAACGTTTCTTTATTTCTTGGTCAACCATCTGGCGTTCAAAAATGCGTGATGAAGCCTTGAAAAACCAAGTAAAAACAGACCCGCATTCTCCAGGAATGTACCGTGCTTATGTTCCTTTGCAAAATATAGATACGTTCTATAAAGCATTCGATATTCAAGCAACTGACGGAATGTACATTGCACCTGAAAAGAGAGTTAGAATCTGGTAATAAGCTAAATAGTATAATGTAGAAAATCCCAAGTGAAAGCTTGGGATTTTTTTGTTTTATTAATCAAGTATTTTTATTTATCATTTTTCTTAAAAAGAATAACTACTTGTTATTTATTTTTTAAAAAGAATTTTTTCTTTTCCGTTTGTATATTCGACAGTCAAAATGGGCTCGAATAATCCTTGCTTATTTTGCTTTTTGACATATTTTATGGAGTCTGATGCAAAATCAACTCTCTTAACTATTGTTTTTACCACACATGTGATTAGACCTTTTTCTTTATCAACTATCATATGGCCTAAACTCAATATGCTATCATCCTTATAATAAATGCAGGCACATATAGATTGTTCTGCGTTTCCTTTTTTGTAAAAAAGTGAATATCCTCTTTCATTTACTTCGTAATGATTAAAATTTTTATAGTAGGTTTCATACTTAAACTTTCCAATTTTAATTTTTTCCACCTTTTCAGTCTCCTGACAATAAAGGAAAGGAGTACATAAAATAGCTATGAATAGAATTTTTCTTTTTGTTAATGTCATCATGAGTTATATTTAATTTAAAATCCAAATTCTTATTGATTTCACTCCACCTTTGGGAGATGTATTTGCACCTCCAATTACATATCCGTTCTTAATTAAATCTGCATGTCCAGTATACCCAGCAGTAGTTCCATCATTATTGACTATAACATAAATGCCATTTTTCCCTTTTAATAATGCCGCTATTTTTGTTTTATCATTAGCGTCAGCCCAGGCAAATCTAGATTGCAAATCCTCGCTATCGGGTTTGTTTTATTTGACCTTTTGTATGTTCTTTGTATGCTCTCTTTGCAACAGAATCGAGTTCTCTGCTCGCAAAATAGCATAAACACGTTTCTGAAATATGTTTTTTGTTTTTGGAGAGCTCATCATCATAATATTCAGCAGCTGGTAAGCCTTGTATTATTTTTTTACTATCAGATTTAATCTTAGGCCACAATGTCATGGGAATATTATCTGTATTAATGAAAGAGTCTTCTTTATGAATTAATTTGAAAATAGAATCATTTTTATAGCCTTGAAATAAACAGTCAAAAAATGCATTTTGTTTGTACTCTATTACCCAACCGTTTTTAGGATTCGGTTTATTTTTTGAATATCCAGGATAAAAAAAGGCGTCTCCATAATAAATATTGAGGTCCTTACTACCTTTAATGGCTGAACAGGAAAATATGGTTAAAATAACCCCCGTTGCTAATGCTGTTTTTACTAGTCTAATATCCATATATCTATTCTTTGTATTGGTAAATTGAAAAAGCAGTAAAATGGACAATCACCGAAACCCTTACTGTTTGTGAATAAAAGATCTGAATGACCTGATGCGCCAGTTTTATCATATTCTTCGGTAGTAATCATCGAATATATGCCTTGCATATTTTTAAGTTTATTTGGAAATTCTGCACCGTTTACTCCCCCATCAGTTGCGTCGTATGAAAAATGTTTTGCATTTATGGGTGTGTTTTCTATTCCTGTTTTTGTGCCAAAAGTTTTTCGCATCCAAGCGTTTAATTCTTTTGCGTTTAAAAAAAAGAACTTTCCAGCAAAATCACCACCCCCTTCAATTGTGAGACTTGGCAAATCTGGAATGATAATACCGGACCTTACTAGAGCTATAGAAACTTTTAGAGCGCAAGTATTTTCTGTATCTTGTGGGTGGTTAATTCTAGCTTGGTGAACTGCTCCACCTACTAAAGCATAGACATTATCTGCTCCTTTCATAAGGGTGCCATCTTGAAAACGAGCCATTTTTTTTACATAATTATTATAACTTGGCAAATTTTGCTGGGGAAAAGTTAAATTTGGATCGTCCCAAAAGTCGGCATCATATTCACCATCATTTCCTTTCTTTCGTATAAGAATTATTAGCAATAATATCCAGCTCTTTGCTAGTATATATGTTTAAAATCATACTAACAATTGGCTTTCCTTCAAAATAACTTGATGAAGATAAAATTGCTTGAGAGTATTTGTTACTTAAACTGTCGATTTCTTTTAGAGTTTTAGAACTTGCTCCTAATATTTCAAATTGTATTGTTCCAGAATTATCTTTATTTAAATCAATTCCTGTTTTTCTTAATGTTTGAACCACTATATAATTTTTGTAAGCGGTCACCCATTCTTTTTTAGTATATACATGTAAATCATTCTTTAATGATTTACAAGATGTTAAAATTGATAAAATTAGAATCGATAAAATGATTGTTTTTTTCATTTCAAGTTTTTTTTAATTTAGTATCCAAATATCTATATAGTCAATTGGTGCAGGTGGCGTATCGTAAAAATGACAACCAAACACACAATTGCTGTTGTTAATTAAGTCAGCATGACCAGAGGCCCATTGGGAGTCATTTGAAACCATTGAATAGATACCTTTTATTCCAGCAGTCAGTTTAGGATAATTTTGCCCATTCGACCCTCCTTGTGAGGCTGTAATTCTAATATGATTAGGATTTTGAGGGTTAACACCAAAAGTTTTTCTCATCCAAGCATTTAGTGCTTTTGCATTAAGGAAATAGTATTTGCCATCGCCTCCTAAAACTGTCCCAGGTTTATTAGGTGAAGTTTGTATGTTTGGGATATTTACACCCGAATGATTTAATCCTCTTGAAACCTTTAAAGCGCAAAATCCTCTTACGTCATCAGGATTATTGATATAGGCTTGTTCAACATTTCCTCCAATTAATTGTATTAATGATGCTCCATCAACTCTTGGGTATGCATTGTCAAATGATTGAAATGTAGGTAGTTGTTGTTGAGGAAAAGTTAAGTTTGGATTTTCCCAATATAAAGCATCATAGTCCCCATCATTACCCTCACGAGAGGTCAAGTACCAATTTTCGAACTGTTCCCAAGTTGTTTCAGTATTTTCTTGAAAGAATTCAATTGCCCAAAGACAATATTCACGGGATGCAATTGTCCAATTTTGTTCTATTTGGTAGTTAATAAGCTTAGCATAAATGTCTTTGGTTGTGTCGTTGCTGTTTACCCAAATTCTTCTGGCATCCCCTAAGGCATCCCAGAAATAATTTGTTTTTAGTTTATTTATGTAGTTTATGTCATCAAATACGGGGTAATCAGGATTAAAGGTACTGCCATCTGGATTTAAGCTGCCTCCACCATATCCAGTATCGCCACTTGTAGGATCAGCGCCACCGCCACCGGACAGTTCGCAGGGTACAATGGTTGTTTCTGTGTTTACACTAAAACCAGTATCACAAGTGCATTGAGGATCACCTAATCTATGATTTGCACAATTACATAACCATATAGGATTAGTTTGATAACAAATAGCAAGTTCTCCTTGACTAGTACTTTTTGACGTTCCCTTGCTTAAATTATAGTTAGAAACAGCTATCATTTTGCCTTCAAAAGGACGCTTTATCCCTTTTTTATAATTTACTTCCCAAGTAATTGTAGGCACAAATTTGATAAGTAGCTGTTGCATTTTACCATTTTTTTCAAAATAGAGTAGATTGTAATTTCGGATCGTGTCTTCTATAAAGTTAGGTGATACAACCATAGAATATACTACTCTTTCTCGGGTCAATTTTTTAATGCTGGTGGTATCAATGGTAAAAGAATAACTTTTGTTGCTATTTTTATTAGTACTAATAACAACTTTTTTTTCTAAACTTGGCTGCCCTATTTGCTGTTTGAGCATTTCAAATGTTATTTTTCCATCTTGAGATTTGGAATCTACAACACCGTAGGTATCCTTAGAGCAAGATTGCAGAATAGACATTGTTACTAAAAAGAATAAAAACAGGAAAATCCTAGCATTTGTGTGTGTGTGCATAAGTTATTTCGTTTAAAATTAATATTTAATAAATGTAAGAAATTATTTTAATTGAAAAATACCCACTTTTAGTGATATTTTGTCAAAGCATTACTATTTATATACTACAACTAAATATAATTGTTGTATTTGGTTACTGCGCAAGACAATGTATAGCTTTAAACAGCGAAGACTTTGATTTTTTAAATAGAAGTTTGCTATACTATTTTCCGATTTTTCCTCATCGAATAATTCACCATATACAATCCAAACAATGTAACGCTTCCGCCTATTGCAATGGCTGCATTAAGCACTTCTCCGAAAATCACAGCACCCAGAATCACAGCAATAATGGGATTAATATAGGAATAAACACTACTAATTTCAGCAGGAAGATTTTGAAGCGCATAGATAAAGGCAATGAAAGTAAGTACCGAACCAAAAACAACTAAATAAGCAATAGACCACCACGAAATTGCTGGAATAGCACTCAAACTAACCGATGTTCCTGTTGCACCATTGTAAGCAAAAATTAAAATACTGGATATAAACATTTGCAGTCCCAAACTAAAATAAGGATTAAAACTAGCTGCTTTTTTCTTTGTATACAACGAGCCAAATGCCCAAGTTAACGTGGCTATCAATGACAGTATAATCCCAAATCTAAAATCAGGAATCATAAAATCACTTAAATGATCGTAAAAGATAACGCAAACGCCAGCAAAACTGATAATTAAACCAATAACAGTAAGTCTTGCCAATCGTTCTCCCTTAAAAAAAGTAATAATTACAATCCATAAAGGAACAATAGCGCCAATGATTGCTCCCAGTCCGCTACTGATGTATTTCACGCCCCAAGTGCTTAATCCGTTACTCAAAACAAAATTAAGGATGCTTAAAATGACAATGGTTTTCCATTGTTTTCCTTTTGGCCAAGGTGTTTTTTTGAACAGGAAAAAAGAAATATACAGTAATCCGCCAATGAATTGTCTAATGGCAGCAAGTTGTAAAGCCGGCATGTGTTTTACGCCTTCTTTTGAAGCAATCCAAGTAGTTCCCCAAAAAAAACTGACCCAGCACAAAGCCAAAATAGGTAATCCAATGGCATTAACTTTAGACGAAACAGCATTTTTAATTTTAGTTCTCACGTTATAAATTTGGTTTTGTAAAAGTATAATTTAAAACGGTTTCTATTTTAGTACTCAAAATTGTTTTTCCAATAGATGGATTTTTATGATTAAACTTTGGTAAAACCAAATTCAAATCCACTGCTTTTTGTGTATAGTACCTTTCTCGTGAAGGATGAGATGGAGCGACCGCATTGAAGGTTTCATTCCACACATCATTTTCAATGATTTTTAGAATAATACCCACAGAATCTTCCTGATGAATCAAATTAATCGGTGCATCAGGATTATCCAAATTTTCACGGCCAGCCAGGAATTTTATTGGATTACGGTCTTCGCCAATTAAGCCGCCAAAACGCAATACCGTTGTTTTAAAGTTTAAATTGCTTTGCAAAAGCTGTTCGGTTTCCAGTAATTGTTTGCCGCCTTCAGTATCCGGTTTTGCAATTGTTTCTTCAGTAACAAAAGCATCATCATCATTATAAACGGATGTCGAACTGATGAAAAGCACTTTTTCGACTGATGATTTTTCTATAAACGGAATTACATTTCTAATCTTCGAAACAAAATTTTCTGTTCCTGAACCACGAAGCTTTGGCGGAACATCGATGATTAAAGTTTTAGTATTCTTCAGAAAATCGGTTACGTTTCCAGTGGTTTTATTTTCTGAAAGTGTAATTAAAAAAGGTTCAATTCCTGCATTTTCCAATACGGCTAATTTCTCTGTCGAAGTTGTCGAACCGTTTACTGAAAAGCCTTTTGAAAGTAAGGCTTTCGCCAAAGGAAAACCCAACCAGCCACAACCCAGAATACTAATTTTTGTCATTTTGTGTTTAAATTATTTGACTTTCAAACTGTCGTTTACAACTGTTAAACTATCCTTAGTCACAGGATTGATAGCTGTATCCAAAGCATTTGCAACCACAACTAGTGTCGGTTTTATTTTTTGTTTGATTACTACCGCATCATTCAAAACAAAAGGTGTTGGCATCATCCAATTTTCTCTTTTGGCTATTCCAAATAAAGGATTAGTCATTAAATCAAAAGAACTTTCCATCAATTCCATATCGAAAACCGTTGAGGAATTTACACTGAACTGCATTTCTAAAGGTGCATTTCCAACGACATAATAACTCAATATTTTCTTTCCTTTTCGTTGGTAAAGTGAATTTTTTTGGCCTAATGTGGTCACGCCATTCGCTTTGAAATTATGAATCACCATTTTTTCATTGGCAAAAATATCATAGCGGTTGACGTTTCGATTCGGGGAAATTTTTATTTTCAAATACCTTTGATTGCCTACAATTCTGTCTTCCAGAAACACTATACTTGGTTTTAGATTGTCTTTTTTAGGAGCTTCGGCAGCATACGTAAAACCGGAATTGTACTTGCTAAACAATGGTGTTTCGTTCAAAATGGCTGCGTCTTTTGGGTTTTCACCCAAATAGCTTTTGGTCCAGGAATCAAGATTGGTGTCATACGTCACCCAATTGGCTTTGTCCGTATCGGCATCATAGACATACAGTAAGCTGTTTGATTTGGCTTTCCCATATTCGTAACCAGATTCAGAATGCGCTTTCGCAAAAAAGCCAATGGCAAGCATAAAAAACACTAAAGACCAAATTCCTTTTTTGGCGAAAGTCCCAAAAACAGGCAACAATAATGTGAATGTCAAAACGGTAAGAATTGCACTTCCAAACAACACTTTTAATCCCAAACCTACAGGAAACATCTGGATGAAAGGCGCTATGATTATCAAGGCCGGAATGCTAAAAATAAGACTTAGTATTTTACGGGATTTTTGGGTAATGATAAATGCAGCGAATAAAAATAATCCAAAATAGACAGGAATAATCAAAAATCCAGCTCCTTGTAAACTAAAAGCTAGCCCTCCATTAATGACAATCCAAATAAATAATGGCGCTACATAATGATTCATAGTCACTTTCTTCGCAGAAAAACGGTTGTAAAACACTAGGCTTATCGCCAAAGCCAGAAGTACAAATGCTGCAATGTAAGCGTGTCCGTTATATGTAAATCCGTTGAGTAAATCATTGTATTGCGGGTAAACGGCTAATAATCCTTTCCATCCAAAAAAAGTAATTAATCCAGTAACAATCAATGAACCTAAAAACGGAATAAATCCTCTTCCAATTTCGCGAAATGATAAAATACGCTTGGCTATTCCTAAAAATAATAGGAAAACAAATAGCACCAATGCGATTACCACCATTGGTAAAACCCAGCTAAAAGGATAACTTATAAATGTATACGGAATGGTGAAATAGACGTAATCTTCGCTGGCTTGTGTTGTATTTAAATCGGCATTTGAGAAATAGTTCAGCAATGGCATTAAATAAGTGCCTTGATGCGCTAACGTGTTTTTGTTCAAATGATTGATGTCGTCCTGAGCGGTATGATAATTAAAATGGTCATCAATAAAAGCAAAATTATACCCTTGAATATTGCCTTGTTCTCTGAAAACAGTCAAATCAGTATCGTTTGGTAACATTTTATAAATGCTGTACATCAAGGAATTTGAAACGGGAAAAGTCGCTTTTGCAGCAGCAAACTCTTTTACTAACCCTGCATTTCCCTTGTTGGTTTCCATCAACATATAGCTGGGTCCGGATGAACCACGCGCTTCAAAATTAAGCACCAAACCTATTTCTTTTGCCCAACGGTGTTTGGTTACAAATAATGCTGCGCCATTTAATCCTAATTCTTCCGCATCTGAAAACAGAATGATAATGTCATTTTTATGAGGAGTTTTAGAATATAAAAAAGCACGAACACTCTCTAGAATCGTCGCTACGCCGGAACCTGCGTCACTTGCCCCTTTAGAGTAGGAATGTGGCGCGCTGTCATAATGGGAAAGCAATAACAAAGCTTTAGAACTAGAAGTTCCTTTTATGCGAGCCAATATGTTTTTTGATTGTACCAAATTTCCCCAATCGCTCAAGGTGTATCCTTCTTGAACAGAAGTTTCCAGTCCTAACTTGTTCAGCTCTTTTACGAGATAATTTGCAACCATTTCATGTTCTTTGGAACCTACATAATGAGGTTGTTTTGAAATGGCTTCCACTTGGTTCAAAGCTCTTTTGGTCGAAAATTCAGAAAGAGAACCTTCTTCATCTGAAGTCCAATGTGGCATCATGGTGAAATAAATCAATCCTAGAATTACTAAGATAAATAAACCGGCAAAAATTGAGGAATAATCTTTTTTCATTTTTGGTTAAATAGGTTTGGGGTTGTGGTATTTATATGTCTTTTTTGACTAGCATGTAAAAATCATTGTCTAAAAGCATATAGCCTTGATCATATAGGAAGTAGTAGGTGTTTCCAGTTTTGGTTTGTAAAATATTAGTAAAAAACTCAAAATCGAAACCTTTGCTCAGGAGTTTTGCCCGAGTGGTTTTTGATTTCCCTTCAACATTAAGCTCTGACAAAATACGGTAATTCTTGCGTAACTTATTGTTGATGTTGCGCATAAAGTTAGTACTGTCTTTGTTTATTTTATTGTTGTAGGTATTACGGCAACCGTCACTACAGAATTTCTTATCCTCGCGACCTACAATTTTCTCTCCACATTCTAGGCAGGTTTTCATGGATTTATTTTTTTAATTTCGTACAAATCTGTTCTACGATCTTTAAGAATTCGAACACTTCCATGCTCGTGAAGTTCCTTTAATAAATTCAAATCAACATCTACAATTAGGGTCATTTCAGTATTCGGAGTAGCTTCGGCTTTTATTCCGTTACTTGGAAAGGCAAAATCCGATGGTGTAAACACCGCAGATTGGGCATATTGAATGTCCATGTTGTTCACCTTTGGAAGATTTCCAACACAGCCGGCTATAGCCACGTAACATTCGTTTTCAATTGCTCTGGCCTGTGCACAATGTTTGACTCTTGTGTAGGCATTTTGAGTATCAGTCAAGAATGGTACAAATAAGATGTTCATTCCTTCATCAGCCATTAATCGGGAAAGTTCAGGAAACTCTACATCATAACAAATCACGATACCTATTTTTCCGCAATCGGTTTCAAAAGTCTTTATTTGTGATCCTCCGGTCATTCCCCAATGTTGCACTTCGTTTGGAGTGACGTGAATTTTAGCATACATTTCTGAAGTTCCGTCTCTTTTACAAAGAAAACCAACATTGTATAACGTGCCGTTTTCTAAATACGGCATACTTCCTGTAATGATGTTTATGTTATAAGAAATGGCTAATTCTTGAAAGCGTTTGTGAATGGGTTCAGAATGTTTGGCTAATTCCCGTATGGCTTCGGCTTCAGATAAATGGTTGTAATCCGCCATCAACGGCGCTGTAAACAGTTCCGGAAATAAAGCAAAATCACTTCCATAGCCAGAAACAACATCGACAAAAAATTCGCATTGTTCGAACAAAGCTTCCAGATTATTCAATTGACGCATCTGCCATTGTACCAATCCCAGTCGGATAACGCTTTTTTCGAGGTTTATTAATTTTGGACTTTCGTCGTAATAGATATTATTCCATTCCAGTAAAACGGCAAATTCTTTGGAATCAGAGTCACCTTCCAAGTAGTTTTTCATTACTCGGATCACGTGAAAATCATTACTCAACTGAAAAGAAAGTACGGGATCGTGAAGTTCTTTTCTTTTTACTTTTTCGATATAATTTTTTGGAGTAAGTTTTTTTGCATGTTGTCCATAATTAGGAATTCTTCCTGCAAAAACAATTGCTTTTAAATTCAATTGTTCACATAATTCTTTTCGAGCATCATATAGGCGTCTGCCTAAGCGTAATCCTCTATAATTTGGATGAATAAAGACATCTATTCCGTATAAAACATCTCCTTTCGGGTTGTGGGTAGAGAACGTATATTTTCCTGTTATATCAGAATAATTATGATTTTTGTCGACCAGACTTTCGTCAACAATAAGCGATAATGCTGAGCCAACCACTTTGCCATCAACTAAAATTACCAATTGACCTTCAGGGAAAAGGCTTAATAATTTTTCAATATGATGTTCTCTCCAGTAAGAACCAACCATTTCCGGATACGATTCTACCATGGAGTTTTTTAACTCTTTGTAGTCGTTAAATTCTAGATTTCGTAATTCTACTTTGTTTATTTTGGCTTGCATAAGAAGTTGATTTCCATCAAATATAACTAAATTTTTCCATTTACAAACGTTTACAAATAGTTACAACCGAAAGTAAATAGTTAGTAACCGAATACTTTTTGGAAGTCTCCGCATCTTTGCAATGTTGATTTGAAAGAACGATTCAACAAAATATACACTAACATTTAAATTTTACACGCCATGAGCACATTAAGAAACAAAGTACAGTTAATTGGACACGTAGGAAATGATCCGGAAATCAAAACTTTTGACGGAGGAAAAAAATTAGCCAATTTCACATTAGCAACCAACGAGAGCTACAAAAACGACAAAGGAGAAAAAGTAGAAGAAACCCAATGGCACAAGCTTGTAGCTTGGGGAAAAACAGCTGAAATTATTGAAAAATATGTTACTAAAGGCAAAGAAATTGCCATTGAAGGAAAATTAACTCATAGAAGTTATGATGATAAAAACGGGGAGAAACGCTATGTTACCGAAGTAGTGGTAAATGACGTCCTCCTTTTAGGGAAGTAATATTCAGTCTATAAGTATTGTAATGTTGTAAATTACAACTGAACCCAAACAAAAAACCCATCGATAATTATCGATGGTTTTTTTTTGGATTATTGAACGGTAAACTATAACTGATATTGTTTATTTGTCTTTTTTGCGTAAATCAAATTTTGGACAGTTTTTGCAACGTTTATGTTCTCCTTTTTTATATTTTTCGCAACACTCAGACTTGAGGTTTTCTTTAGCAGATCCATTTTTAAGGAACTTTTTTTTATCCTTTTTCGTATCCTTATTTTTCTTCTTTTTACTCAATTTCTAAAAATTAAAATCAAGTTATTTGCTAAACAATATTTGATTATTTAGGTGTACTGTTTAAAGTTAGTTGTTGCATATCTCTGTCAAATAAATACAAACCACCTTTATCGTCACCAATCAGGTTTATTTTATCCAAAATAAGTTTTGCCTGAGCTTCTTCTTCAATTTGTTCAGCTACATACCACTGTAAAAAGTTGTGTGTGGCATAATCCTTTTCAGAAAAGGAAATATCAACCAGTTTGTTAATCGAATCAGAAACAAAAACTTCATGTTTATACAATTCTTCAAACATTTCCTTAAATGTTCCGTAGCTGATCTTTGGTGTCTTTAATTCGCTAACCTTAGCATGACCACCTCGTTCATTTATGTAGCGGACTAGTTTAAGCATGTGTACCCTCTCTTCTTCAGATTGAGCATACATAAATTTTGAAATTCCTTCCAAACCATGAGTTTCTGCCCATGAAGCCATAGAAAGATAGGTTTGGGATGATTCAGCTTCTATTCGAATCTGATTGTTCAGCGCGTGTTCTATATTTTTTGATAACATGGCAGTAAGTTTTAAGTAAAGTTACAAAAAATAATTCATTTCCTTTTTTTTGAAACCGAGAAAACATAATGCATTTGGAATAAATTTAAGCATTCTCGCTAAAAAATATTTTAATTAAGTTGATTTATATTCAATTATATCCATCTTCAAATTTACGCATAACATATTTTTTTGTGGCACTGTCGTAGTAACCCAAAATAAAATAATCTTTAAATTTTATTGTTTTTTCTAAAGTCACTTCTTTATGCTGCCTTAAAAAATAGGAAATATTATCAATAGCAAGTGGTGGTGATTCCTGATTGTTGAACTCAAAATTTTTGTCCCAGCTACTTTCAAAAAAAACAGTTTCTGTATGAATGTTTGGTGAAAAATTATTTTGCGGTAACATTTGCTCAAATTCATCGTCGGATTGCCCAAAACTGACATTATTCCTTGAATATTGATCTACAAAATCATTTTTTGGAGTTCCTCCAAATGTAATTAAAGTGCGTTTTTTGTTTTTAAAAACTGATACGCCAATATCTAAATTAGACAAATACTGCAGGAATTTTTTCGTTTTGTTTAATTCTTTTGGCCTTCCATTCTCTCTTTGTATTAATAATGGGGAGTTTTTGAAGCGAATTGTATCATTTTTAGAAACAGTAATGTTTTTTATAGTCAAACCAGAATCATAGTCTTTTACATCAAATAAAAGCCCATCTACATTGGCATTAACCTGAAATATTCTGTTTTTATAAAAAAAAGAGTTTGATGATCGCGCTACTTTTTTTGGAATTGGTTGAGCGAAGTTTTTTTCGGTTATAGAATTATTTTTGAAATTAAGATCAAAGACTTGTGTTTTTTTGGGATTATGATCTAATGTTAGGATAATGCGCTCATCGAGCATATAAACTTTGCTTTTCTGCGTGCTTTTGAATAACGGATTGTAATCGTCAACTTCCATTTTTTCAATAGGAAAAGCTTCAATAACTTTATTAAAAGGTATTCTTTGCGTGTTTTTATTTTGAAAAATAAAGTCTGAAAAATCAAATGTTTTTTCTTCAGCTCTTTCGTTTTTAAAAGCATAAAGAGTTAAAGTTTGTTCTGTTAGATTTTTAGAAAGGATATAGAATAAATTATCCTTCTGAAAAGATGTTATAACATAATGATTTGAAGAAGGAAATCTAAATTTCAAAGCCTTAAAAGTTTTGTTTTCTAAATAATATTTGATCACTATAATTTCATTAAAATCCATTGAAGACCAATAAAGAGTTGGATTTCCATCTTCGCTAAAACTATATCCAATTATTGATTTGTTTTCTAAATTTAAGAACGAACCAGTATATTGATTGGTCAAGAATAAAGCGCTATTGTATTTTAAAATAGTAATATTTTGCGTGTTTGCTATAAAGGAAAAAACATCATGTGTTACTGTGTTTTCAGCATTTAAAATCTGATTGTTTTCTTCATGTTTTTTTAAATCTAAAGGATAAGAAGTCAATACTGTTTGACTAAACAATGCTGATTTGTAGATCAGGAGCAAGAAGAGTAAGGATTTTTTCATATAGCTTTACCTACAAAAATCATTCCTAAATTTCAACAAATAATTTTATAGCGAACGATTCATCAATTCCTGAAAACAATCTACAAATTGTCCTAAATGTAAGCCATCAACTAATCCATGATGCACATGTATAGACATTGGCATGGTTCTTTTTCCGTTTTCAGCAATTTTCATTTTTCCAAAGGAAATTTTCGGACAACTATCTGGAAAAGTATAGCTCCGCGCATGCGATAATGAAGTGAAATCCAGCCATGGAATCGCCGAAAAATGGATTACATTATCATCCGTAAATGTTCGGGTAAAAAGACCGGTCGTGTTTTGTATTCTTTCAATTTCAGTCAAAGCATTTGTAGTAAAAATTTCAAAATCTGCGTTGTATTCGATTAAAGAAAATCCGAAACTACCGTCTTTACGACCAATTGTTGCAGAAGCATTAATTTGGTCACAAACATATATTTGGTCATCCGTAATCCTGTAGCGAAATGATTCGGTAGTATTGACTGCAACCAATGTTTTGTGTAAATAATAGATAAAAAAAGAAGTGTTCAATGATTTTGCTGTTGCGTAGGCTTTGGTGCAGTCGATTTCTACGGTTGCGCCAAAGAAGGGTTCTTCAAATTGTCTAAAAAAATGGAAATGTTCTTTTCTGGACCAGTTCTCTATATCTAAAAGTGTTTTCAAGATTTTGTAATTTTTATTTAGGATTCAAAAGTACAGCTATTCTTTGAAATCTGGAATTCATTTCATCCAACTTTTGTTGCGAACAAATTATAAAATGGATGTTTCGAATGCTGTAATGTTGATTTTTTTTGTGATAAAAACCAAAAATAACTACCATAAAAAAAGCCCTAAAAGAAATTTCTTTTAGGGCTTTTTGATATAAAAAAGTAGCTTATTTTACTCTGAAAGTAACTCTTCTTACTAATCTTCTTGCATTTTCTGAATCGATATCTACTGAAGTATCTTCACCAGCAGCAATTACATTCAATCTTGATGCATCAACATTAGCTTTCACTAAAGTGTTTTTCACATTGTTTGCTCTTGCATTAGATAATTTATCATTGTATGCAGATCTTCCAACTTCGTCAGCATGACCTATAATATCAATTGTAGCAGTAGGATTGTTTCTTAAGTATGTTAAGATAAAATCAGTCCCTTCTGTAGAAACATTAGTTGGAGTTGATTTATTGAAGTCAAAATAAACTGCAACATAACCACCGTTAATTAAACTAGTAATCAACTCGTTGTTAGTTAAAAGAGGAGAGTTGTTAGTAGTACTACCATAATTTTTTATGATAAAAGCTTCTGTTTCATCAGGAACATTATTGTTGTTTTTGTCAATTGATCTTCCTTTAGTATCAACCATTGCTCCTGCAGGCGTACTTAACTCTTCGTCTAAATAATCAGCTACACCATCTTTATCAGAATCTAGCATTTTATTTTCAATAGCCATAAATCTTGCGTCAATTGCGTCAAATTTACCTTCATGGTCTATAACCCAGTCAGCATGTTTTTCGTTTTTACCTAAGTAAACAGTTAAACCTACTGTACCATTGAAAAGAATTCCTCCAAAACCTCTTGTGCCAGAATTGCTTACAGCATCAAAAGCACGATCTTGAGTAGCATTAAGGATAGTTGTGAAATCTCCTGTCAAAGCAATTCTGTTTGATAGTTTGATTTGACCTGTTACACCAGCCATAAAGTTACCCATTCTATCTTTCCAAGCAGAATTTTGGTCTTCTAATTGTGCTAAACCAAAACCAGCATGTCCTAATAAACCAAGTGTATTTGTCCAAGTTTCAAAATTCATGATTCTTCCAAGGTTAGCAACACCTTGTAAGTCTACTCTGTAATATTTAGTGTCAAAATCAGCTGAATTGTTTTTTCCTTCAAAGCTGTTGTATCCAAAATCAGCTTTTAGACCAAATTTGTTGTTAAACATATATCTAACTCCAAGATCAACAACATAAGGACTAGGTGTTGAAGTAAAGTAGCCAGAGCTCATAGGTCTTTGAGGTTTGTTTACACCACCAGCTAATTCAACAGACCATTTGTTAAATTCAGTTCCAGTACTTGCGCTTTCTACATTTTCTGTTTGAGCGCTCAAAGTTGTCATTGCAGAAGCAAAAACTAACGTAAGTATGATTTTTTTCATAATTTTATTGTTTAATAATTTTATGCAAAAATACGACTTATTGTTAAATATGAAATTTTAAACAGTTAATTATGTAAGAATTAGTTTTAATTCTATAAACTAAGTCAGCAACTGCATTTTTAGCAATATTTTGTACTTTTTTTATAGATTACACAAAGATATTAACTTTAAATTCAAGTGTTTTTTAGCTGAAAACACTTTTATTAATGATTAAAGAGATTTAAAACAGGTTTTTAATATTCCAGTCTTTTTAGTACTTCTGTTATTTTTTCGAAAGAACTAAAATTTTCATGCTCCACTTTATGGTCGATTTTTTCATGTGCCCAAGTCGTGTGAAACGGAATATGAACGGCGTGTCCGCCAATGGCTAAAACTGGTAAAACATCTGATTTTAAGGAATTTCCAATCATGAGAAATTCAGAAGGTTGTATTTCCAAACGTTTGATTAAATCAGAATAATCAATTTCTTGCTTGTCCGACATCACTTCGATATGATGAAAATAATGCCCCAAACCAGAATTGTGTAATTTTCGGCGTTGGTCTAATAAATCACCTTTGGTGGCAACTACTAATTTGTATTTTCCGTGTAAAGCATCTAAAGTTTCTTCGACACCATCCAATAGAACAATCGGTTTTTCCAGTAATTCTTTTCCATATTGAATGATTTTTTCGATAATTTCTACAGGAAGTGTATTATTCGAAATAGTCATCGCGGCCTCAATCATCGACAGAATATAGCCTTTGATTCCGTAACCGTATAATCTTAAATTATCGATTTCTACCTTAAAAAGTTCTTTGGAAATTCCTTGATGCGATAAATAATCTTCCATCAAACCACAGAATTTCTTCTCCGTTTCATCAAAATAGGTTTCGTTGATCCATAAGGTATCATCGGCGTCGAAAGCAATTACTTTTAGGTTCATATTATGTTGTGTTTTTGGGTATAATTACAAAAGCTATTTCTGAATATAATCTTACAACTAGTCTAGTTGTAAAATTTGTCTTCTTTCCACAGTTCAGGATTGGTTTCTATATAGTTTTGTATTCTCTCAAATGATTCGGAATCACGAATAATATGGTCATGAAAACGTGTTTGCCATTCAAAATCAGCATGGATAAAATGTGCGTTTTTGGTTAATACCGATTTGTATGAACGAATAATGGTTGAAATTGTACCCGATTTAGGTGAAATCTCGGCCATCAGTTCCTTTTTATTGATGGTTTCTTTCGCATTCACAGTAGAGACGTTGCATTGCAACGTCTCTACAATGTTATCAACGATATTCGTTTTATTAATTATCAATATTCCATGAATGTGATTCGGCATAATGACATAATTTTCCAATTCAACAAATGGGAAATGGTTTGGTATTTCAGCCCAAAATCGCTCAGCTAATTTTCCGATTTCATTTAACTCCATTTTGTTCTCGTCTGCAACAGAAATAATT
The DNA here is from genome assembly GCF_030010285.1 of Flavobacterium sp. XS2P24. Classification (NCBI taxonomy): domain Bacteria; kingdom Pseudomonadati; phylum Bacteroidota; class Flavobacteriia; order Flavobacteriales; family Flavobacteriaceae; genus Flavobacterium; species Flavobacterium sp. XS2P24. Next base: position 48,359 of record NZ_JASCRU010000001.1, on the reverse strand, counting down.
TCACCAAAAAAATGTTCCCTATTTTGAGTACAAATCGTTATAAAATAGGTACCGTTATTTCCATAATCCCAATTTTTCAATCGGGTAGAGGGTATGCGGTATTTATTTTGGAATTTGTTATTCATATTATTTTCGTTCGGATTTATCGGGTAGAGACGTTGCATTGCAACGTCTCCTGTCTCTTGTATGTTGATAATAACGAATATAATAAATTTTTATATTATTTCTGAATGGTTCTTGGTTAAAACAAATAGAGACGTTGCATTGCAACGTCTCTACGTAATCGTGGATATATGAATATTTAATTTATTGTCTCCCCATTCGCAACACCATCCGTATCCGGATTTACAAAAACTAATTTTCCTTCAGCATTGGTGGTCATCAAAATCATTCCTTGACTTTCTACACCACGAAGGTTTCTTGGCGCTAGATTGACTAGAACCGTTACACGTTTACCAACAATATCTTCGGGTTTGAAACTCTCGGCAATTCCTGAAACAATGGTGCGAACATCAATTCCGGTATCTACTTTCAAAATTAAAAGCTTGTTGGCCTTCGGCATTTTTTCGGCTTCCAAAATCGTTCCTGTACGGATATCCATTTTGGCAAAATCCTCAAATTGAATTAACTCTTTTTGCGGTTCTGCTTTTTTGTTTTCGGCAGTATTAGCAGTTTTAGTCGCTTCCAGTTTGTCGATTTGTTTTTGAATTTCCTCGTCTTCAATTTTAGCAAAAAGCAATTCCGCTTCGCCAATTTGGTGTCCAGCCGGAATCAAATCTGAATTTTGAGCAATAGTATTCCAGTTCAACGGACTTTCTATTTTTAGAATTCTGGATAATTTTTTTGCTGTAAATGGTAAGAATGGTTCGCAAAGTGAGCTCAATGCAGCTGCAATTTGCAACGCCACATACATTTGTGTTTGCACACGCTCCGGATCGTCTTTGATAACTTTCCAAGGCTCTTCGTCTGCCAAATATTTATTTCCTAAACGAGCCACATTCATCAATTCGCTCAACGCTTCACGAAATCTATAACGCTCCAGAGAACTTGAAATAACAGCTGGATACGCTTTCAATTCGGTTAAAGTTGCTTCGTCCACTTCCGAAAGTTCGTTTGGTTGCGGAACAATTCCGTTGTAATATTTATTAGTTAAAACCACGACACGATTAATGAAATTCCCGTAAATCGCTACTAATTCATTATTATTTCTCGCCTGAAAATCTTTCCAGGTAAAATCATTATCCTTTGTTTCCGGCGCATTTGATGTCAAAGCATAACGCAAAACATCTTGCTGATTTGGGAATTCTTCCAAATATTCGTGCAACCAAACCGCCCAGTTTTTAGAAGTAGATAACTTGTTTCCTTCCAAGTTCAAGAACTCGTTTGCAGGCACATTATCCGGCAAAATATAACTTCCTTCCGCTTTCAACATCGCTGGGAAAATGATGCAATGGAAAACAATATTGTCTTTCCCAATAAAGTGAACCAGTTTTGTATCCTGATCTTTCCAGTACGGTTCCCAATCTTTTCCTTCGCGTAAAGCCCATTCTTTGGTGGAAGAAATGTAGCCAATTGGCGCATCAAACCACACATATAATTTTTTTCCTTCGGCACCTTCAACAGGAACGTCAATTCCCCAATCCAAGTCACGAGTTACCGCACGAGGTTCTAATCCACCATCAATCCACGATTTTACTTGTCCGTAAACATTCGGTTTCCAGTCATTTTTATGTCCAACGAGAATCCATTCTTTCAAGAAATCTTCGTAACGGTCTAAAGGCAAAAACCAGTGCTTTGTTGATTTCATAATCGGAGTTTCTCCAGTAATGGTAGATTTTGGGTTGATCAAATCCGTAGCGTTTAAGGTAGAACCGCATTTTTCGCATTGATCACCGTAGGCTTCTTCGTTGCCACATTTTGGGCAAGTTCCCACCACAAAACGATCTGCCAAGAATTGATCTGCTTTTGCATCATACAATTGCTCGGTCACTTCCTCAATAAAATCCCCTTGTTCATACAGTTTTCTAAAAAATTCCGAAGCGGTATCATGATGGATTTTAGCCGAAGTTCTAGAATAATTATCAAACGAAATTCCAAAATCAGAGAACGATTTACGAATGATTCCATCATATTTATCGATTACTTCCTGTGGCGTAATGCCTTCTTTTTTGGCTTTCATCGAAATGGCCACGCCGTGCTCGTCACTTCCGCAAACAAACAAAACGTCTCTTCCCTGCAATCTTAAATATCTGGAATATATGTCCGAAGGCACGTAAACACCCGCCAAATGGCCAATGTGAATCGGTCCGTTCGTATAAGGCAATGCCGCTGTAATGGTATATCTTTTTGGATTCTGTATCATGATTCAATTTTATTGAGTGCAAAAATAAGATTTTTTATGGTAGGGACAAGTCGCGACTTGTCCGTACTGGCGTAAATAAATTGAATTTTTTGTTTTATTTGGAGCTATTTCCCGCTATCCGTTGCAATCTTATAGGCCGAACCCCGGCCATAAGGATTTCCACTGCTATCAGGGCTAGGGGATCCTGCATTTCAAGAATATTTTATCCAATAAATTAGTATGTATCGTTCCTATGGAGCTTTCACTCACCTAAAAGAGCCGTAGGCTTGGCACATATTGTAGGGATGGATTTTAATCCGACCACATTTGATGATACATTCATAAAGTGCCGTAGGTACGGACGATATTTACAATCAAATTTGTAGGGAAATAACAGAATAAGGAGCAACGTAAAAATTATTTTATTTGAAAATTGAGCAACTCTTTTGGCTCGATTTCCAGAGCGTTGGCAATTTTTACTAAAGTTCTAATGGTGGTGTTTATTTCTGCTCTTTCGATTCTGCCTATAGTGGTTTTAGGTAAATCGCTTATATCCGCTAGACTTTGTTGAGATAGATTTTTTCTTTCTCTTATTTGCCTAACAAATACGCCAAGATTTATAATAAAACTCTCCTCTGAAACCATATTCAAAGGTCAAAACAAAAATATTTTTGACGGACGCTTAAAAGCGTCCTAATTTTATTATATTTGAAAATAATTAAAAAATATCGTTGCAATGAGGTTTCCCGTAAGGGAATGAATTTTATTAGGTATAAATTTGAGGCAAAATAATAGAAATAGGCTTTAAAAATAATAGAAATGGAATTTTTTAAAAAACAATAGTACATGAGAGTTAATAGCAAGATTGTCGAAAAGAATAACTAAAATAAAGTATGCAGAAAATTGACGAACCAGAAAGTTTTGAAACGGATAATTCAAAATATTTAAAATGGATAATTTACATAATTATCTTTATTGCAATAATAATTTTTAAAGCTGCCGCAAAAAAAGAAATTAGAGATAATGCGAATGAAGAGATTGAAAGAAGTTATAATGGAAGATAAATTTAAAAATAGATAGTATGTGGCATAAAATTATGGTTATCGCTGATTGGTTTGGCGAAGTTGGGGAACGTTATAAATTGATAAGAGATTTTAATCGAGCAGGAAAAAAATCATACATAGCTGGTCATGCACCTACACTTTTAGAAGCTAAAATAACATCAGGTGAAAGTGCGTACAGACATGCTTTTTCAAAATGGATGAGTGGAGGATTTAGAATTAAAGCACTTTCAGGAAGAGCATTAAGCAAAAGTGAATTAATTGAAGTTGGCAAAGTAGTTTTAGATAATGATGAGTTGGTAAGAAAACTAATTTCTTTAGGTTGGGACACTTTAGAAGTTCACGACAATGCAGGTTTCAATGGTTGTAAATGGAAATTGATGGATTTTTCAAATTTAGGTGGAATTTTAACATAAATAAAAATTATGATCACATTATTAAGCGTTGGTGAAAAAATTGTCTCAGTTGAAAAAATTTCAATTTTTAATTCAATTTGGTTTTGGTTAACTCTAATTGAGTTGTTAATTATTATTTTTTTAGTTTATAAACTGAATTCAAAAAAGAAAGTTTTTGAATTATCTGATTTAGAAACAAAACAAATAAAAGATTCAAAAAAAAACAATATAGATATGACCAATCTTATGAATAGTATTCATAACGCAAGACCATTATATAAAGAATTGAGTAAAAAATGTCATCCTGATAGATTTATAAACGAACCAAGACAAAAAATTGCGGAAGAAATATTTCAGAAAATTTCAGAAAACGAACGAAATTTTAAGGAATTAACATTACTCAAATCAAGAGCCGTAAATGAATTGAATATAAATTTTTAAAAAAATAAAATTATGGAAGGTGGAGTATTTTTAATACTATTCGTTTTAAGAATAGTTGGAGCATTTGTTTGCTCTAGTAAAGCAAAAGAATTAAATAGAAATTCGGGAGGTTGGGGCTTTTTTGGTTTTGTTTCTCCAATTATTGCAATGATTTGGATAAATTGCTTAAAACCAATTACAATTTGGGATAAAAATGAAACAAATTAAAAAAATAGAAATAAAAAAATCAATATTTTTATTTATGCTTTGTTGTATTAACGGAATAATTATTGCACAAATTCCACAACAAAACAAAGTATTGCTCAAAGATTGGAAAAGAATAAATTTAGAGAATTTAGGAAATATTGATTTGCCTCCAAATATGGAAATTCAAGGAGGAAATTATAAAAAAATGATGGAAAAAGGAAAAGCTGAATATGGTATCTCTGCATCAAAAGTAATTTTTCAACAAAAGGAATTAAACAAATTAAATAAAAATAGCCTAAATACTTGTGCAAGAGTATTTATAAGAACAGAACAAGGTTCAGTTGGTGATTATGAAAAACTCAAAACCGGCAAAATAACCGTATCTGATTTAGAAAGTTTGAATAGTTCATATAAAAATGAAATTCAACAATCTGCGATAAATGCAAATACAGAAATATTAGAATGGTATACCGCAAAGAAAACAATAATCAACGGAATGAATTGTATGACTTTAGGTTACAAAAGACGATTAGGTCAAAACAAACCTGTGAAGGGTACTATGTATTTATTTCAGAATAATGATAGAATGCATATTTTGACTTTTGAACATAGAATTTCAGATAGTGAAGAATGGGAACCAACATTTGCAAACATATTAAAATCATATCGAATAACAAATATTAAATAACAGTCAGCCGCGAAGCTAACAGAGGACTCCACTAAAAGCTACGGAGTCCTCTGTATGTGAAGTCTTTTAGCTCTCAAAATGATCATTAAAACACAAGGTGCTATGTGTTTTTCCGACTTTGTACCCCTTCCCAATATGACAACTTTATTTTCCTAAACCCTCAATCTCCACTTTCAATTTTTCTAAGTGACGATTTATAATTGCCCAAACTATTGAATTATCAATGCTATCATAGGCATGAACCAAACGATTGCGAAAGCCAATAATTTGTTTGTCATTTTCAATTACAAATTCATTTTCTATCAGTCTTAATTTATTCAGAGCCTCTCCAATAATTACCAATTGTCTTTCGACGGCACTTTGAGTTTTTCTGTCTTTATCATACGTATTGAAATCAGTAATGTCAATAGTAAATTCGCGAATTAAAGTTATCGCCATTAAGACATCAGAAACATACTTTTTGCTCTTTTCCGTCATAAAGTAAAATTTTTGTAGTGTCTATATTTTTTCTGAGAATTGGATTTTTAATGGATGAATTAGTTAATAAATCAACTTTTCTTTGAAAAAAATCTTCTAGTTTATCCCAAATATCCATCAAATTTTCACCACGTTCTATTGGGTCTTCGGTGTCAATTTCGATTAGTAAATCAATATCGCTGGATTCATCATTGAAATTTTCAGTCACGGCAGAACCAAAAGCATATATATTTTTAACATTATGACTTTTGCATAATGTTAAAAATTCAGCTAATTTCATTTGTATAGACTCTTTCATTTTCATAAGGCTAAGATAGTTTATTTTTTTAAAAGATATTTTCTGTTTTACAGATAACACGTCCCGAAAGAGTGGTCTCTTTTATATCTTTACAACCATAATTAAACAAGATTATAAATCATGGCAAAAGGACCCGAAAAAAACACTAAAAATAAGGCTTTACATAGCAAATTGCTCAATCGGAAAAAGGCTAAACTTCAAGAAGAAAAAAAAGAAAAAGCGTTGCGTTTGAAAGCTTTAGTTTCAAAAATGAATCAGAAAAAGAGTAGTGACGAATCTGATGTCATATAAATCGCATTGTATTTCATTTCTGTTTTTATTTACCCGAAATTTGCAGCACATATTCAAACACAAAACCTATGGAATTCGGTAGAATAATTATTTCAGAAACAGCAATGAACAGTGAAAATCTCCAAGATGTAATTCACTCTAATATTTCAGTAATCAACTTAATGCGTGAGGAAGGTGTGAACGATGATTTGATTCACGAAGATGCCATAATGAGTTATTATTTAGATTATTATACCTCACAATATACCGAAGGAAATTTTGCTCAGTTTGTATACAATTCCGGTTGGGATAAAGAATTAAACGAATTAATCGAAGAAGGTTTGGCATTAATTGGTGCCGAAAAGCATTTGGAATTGTTCCAACAGCAATCCAAAAAAGTAAAACTGATGAGCAGTGTGAAGCTGAATAAATTCCTAAAAGGGAAATTGGAAGGCGTAAATCCTATCCGAGATTTGCTTAACAACGACATTTTTTTTGAAATAGAAGAAAATCTAGTTACTTTGAATGCTGCTTTCTTAAAAACCCACCCAGATTTTGAAGTGCTTTCTGTAGACGACATGTTTGCAACCTTAGAAGAATTTGTGGGGCACGAGATTAAAAGAGACTAAAGTAAGTCAAAAGTTCAATGTCATAAAGTTTTTAAAGTCCTGTTTTTATTTATTTTTTTGAAGTTCTGTTGTCAATGTAAATTAAACATTAGGGCATTTGAATCATACATTAGTATTGGACTTTATGACTTTCGATTTTTGACTAATTTTTTGTCCCATTTCTATCAAACATTTCCTTAAATTTGCTTCCATTATTATAAAAGTTAGCGTTAAAAAAATCAAGCTATGTTACAAATCGCATTTATTAGAGAGAATCAAGAAAAAGTAATCAAGGCTTTGGCAAAGAGAAACATCGATGCTACAAGTGTTGTTGAAGAAGTGGTACAACTGGATGAAAAACGTCGCGCTACGCAAGTGGAGCTAGACAACATTTTATCCGAATCTAATAAATTATCCAAAGATATTGGCGAATTGATGAAAGGCGGAGAGAAAGCGAAAGCCGCAATTCTAAAAGAAAAAACCGTTTTAAACAAAGAGAAAAGCAAAGCTTTAGCTGAAACGGCTGATGCGCTTGCCGCTGAACTTTTAGAAAAATTATATACGTTACCCAATCTTCCTGCTGATATTGTTCCTGTTGGAAAAACACCGGAGGAAAACCTAAACGTTTTTGAAGAAGGGGAAATTCCAGTTTTGCATGAAGGAGCGCAACCGCATTGGGAATTAGTAAAAAAATATGATATCATTGATTTTGAATTGGGTGTGAAAATCACAGGCGCAGGATTTCCTGTTTATAAAGGAAAAGGAGCACGATTACAACGCGCCTTGATCAATTATTTCTTGGATAAAAATACGGCTGCAGGATATAATGAAGTTCAGGTGCCACACATGGTCAACGAAGCATCCGCTTATGGAACGGGACAATTGCCGGATAAAGAAGGGCAAATGTATCACGATAAAACTGATGATTTATACTTGATTCCAACGGCTGAGGTTCCGGTAACGAATTTGTTTAGAGATGTAATCTTAAACGAAAATGAATTACCGGTTTTAACTACGGCTTACACGCCATGTTTCCGTCGTGAAGCAGGTTCTTATGGTGCGCATGTACGTGGATTGAACCGTTTGCATCAATTTGACAAAGTGGAAATTGTACGTGTAGAACATCCTGATAAATCGTACGAAGCTTTGGACGGAATGGTAGAACACGTGAAAAATATATTACAGGAATTGAAATTACCATACCGAATATTGCGTCTTTGTGGTGGCGATATGGGATTCACTTCGGCTTTGACGTATGATTTCGAAGTTTTTTCTACGGCGCAAGATCGTTGGTTAGAAATCAGTTCCGTTTCTAACTTTGAGACTTTTCAAGCGAATCGTTTGAAATTGCGTTTTAAAGATAAAGACGGAAAAAACCAATTGGCACACACTTTAAACGGAAGCGCATTGGCTTTGCCAAGAGTTTTAGCTGGAATTTTAGAAAATTACCAAACTCCGGAAGGAATTGTAATTCCTGAGGTTTTACGTCCGTATTGCGGGTTTGATATTATAGATTAATTAGTGTTCAGTCCTCAGTGATCGGTGTTCAGTTAGCTTTTTGGACAATGCACCGTTTGGCAAACTGAACACTGAATACTGAACACTTTTAAGATGAAAAATATTTTTCTACATATTACCCTGTTTTTTTCATTGCTTTGTTTTTCTCAAAACGAACAATTAGCGCAGTATTATTATGACAAAGGCGATTTTGAAAAAGCAAAAATCAGCTATGAAGAGTTGCTGCAAGAGATTCCATTAAATTCCCAGTATTTCTTAAGAATAATAGATTGTTCTCAGCAATTGCAGCAGTTTGAAAGTGCCGAAAAAGCCATTCAAGAACGATTTAACAAGTACAATCAAGGGAATCTTCTGGTAGAATTAGGGTATAATTTTCAGTTGCAAAAAAATGATGCCAAGGCTAAGATGTACTACGATCAAGCATTAGACCGAATCAGAAAAAATCCAAATGAAGTCTACGGAATATCAAACGCTTTTGAGAAAAAAGTGTTGCTCGAATATGCCCTGAAATCCTACCAAACCGCCACAGAATTAGAGCCTAATTTTAATTTTAATTATCAAATAGGATTGCTTTACGGTCAATTGTCTAATATGGAAATGATGATTTCCACTTTTCTGGACGAGGCGTTTGCGAATCCTCAAAATTCCATTAGAATCCAAAATCAATTGGTTCGTTTTATGGCTGACGAAGGTGATGCAAACTTTAATGAAATATTACGCAAAGCATTAATTCTAAGGACTCAGAAAAATCAAGATCTCTTTTGGAACCATTATTTGAGTTGGTTTTATGTACAGCAAAAAGAATTCGAAAAAGCATTTATTCAGGAAAAAGCCATTTACAAACGCAATCCGGAATCGCTTGCCAATATTGTGAATTTAGGGCAACTGGCCATTGAAGAAGACAATCAGGAAGCAGCTAAAGAAATTTTGGGATTTGTCTTGGAAAACACACAAGATTTAGAATTGCTGATCCAGGCGAATTCGTATTTGGTAACCATGAAAATTGAAAAAGCATCCGAAAATGACTTTGCAACCATCAGCACAGAATTAGACGGTTTGTTGAAACAATTTGAAATAAGTCCTTTTACCTTATCTTTGCAGCTGATTCAGGCACATTTCACAGCATTTAATTTGAAAAAACCAGAGGAAGGAAAGGCAATTGTTAAGAGAGCATTGGAATTGAAATTGAATGATTATGAAGTGGCTAATGCCAAAATGGAACTGGCAGATATTTTACTTTACGAAGAAAAATTCAATCAGGCTTTGATTTATTATTCGCAGATTGAATTGGATTTGAAGAATGATGTAATGGCACATGAAGCCAGTTTGAAAGCCGCAAAAACCAGTTATTTCAAAACCGATTTTGCTTGGGCATTGAAACAATTTAAGGAATTGAAATCAGCGAATACGCAGTTGATTGCCAATGATGCTTTGGAATATTTTCTATTAATCAACGACAATACTGTTGCCGATTCGACACAAACGGCTTTGAAGCAATTTGCAAAAGGAGATTATCTGTTGTATCAAAACAGGAATCAGGAAGCGGTAACGCAGTTTCAGATGATTTTGAAAAACTATAAAGGACAAGAAATAGAGGCTGTGACCTTGTTGCGATTAGGGAAAGTATATGAAAAGAAAGGTGATTTTGCTTTGGCTTTAAGCCAATACCAAACGATTATTGACCAACATAGCGACGGAATTTACATAGATGAAGCGTTGTATTTTTCGGCAGAAATTTATAACAAGCAATCGTTACCCGAAAAAGCGAAACCATTATATGAAAAGGTATTGTTCAATCATCAGGACAGTATTTATTTTGTGGAAGCCAGAAAGAAATTCAGACAATTGCGAGGAGATACTAATTTGTAAAAAAGTTTAACTGTTTAATTGTTGAGTCGATTAACCAGTTAAACAATTAACCAGTTAAACAAAAAAAATGATACTATACAACGTTACCACAAACATACATGAAAGCGTTCACGATCAATGGATGATTTGGATGCAATACAAACACATTCCTGAAATTTTGGCTACTGGAAAATTCTCTTCGGCTAGAATGGTACGGGTTTTAATTGAAGAAGAAATGGGCGGAGTAACGTATTCTGTTCAATACGCAACAGACAGCAAAGAAACTTTGGAGAAATATTATCAGGAGGATGCGCCGGCTTTTCGCGAAGAAGGTGCGAAGTTGTTTGGAGACAAAATGCTTGCTTTTAGAACAGAATTAGAATTGATTGCAGATTTTTAGAGTCATTGCAAGGAACGAAGCAATCACATTCAGATTGTCGTTTTGAACCACAATCTTGAAGTCGCAATCTGCGATCTCCAATTTGAAATAAAATACACTTTGTGCCTTAGTGCCAAAATAAACTTAAAATAAAGCGAGATTGCTTCGTGCCTCGCAATGACAACATGGAAAAAGTAACAGCCAAAAAACACCTCGGACAGCACTTTCTTAAAGACGAAAGCATTGCAAAAGACATTGCTGACACGTTGAACTTAGAAGGATATGATGATGTGTTAGAGATAGGTCCGGGAATGGGAGTTTTGACAAAATATTTGTTGGATAAACCGGTGAATACGTACGTTATTGAAATCGATACGGAATCAGTGACGTATTTGGACCAAAATTATCCAAAATTAAAAGACAGAATCATTTCTAAAGATTTCCTGAAATACAATGTAAACGATGTTTTTAAAGGGAAACAATTCGCTATTATTGGGAATTTCCCGTATAATATTTCGACACAAATTGTTTTCAGAACTTTGGAATACCGTGATCAGATTCCGGAATTTGCAGGGATGTTCCAGAAAGAAGTGGCGCAACGTATTTGTGAAAAAAAGGGAACAAAAGCGTATGGAATTCTATCGGTTCTGGTTCAGGCTTTTTATGATGCCGAGTATTTATTTACAGTTGACGAAAATGTTTTTATTCCACCACCAAAGGTGAAATCGGGAGTTTTACGTTTGCGCAGAAAGAAAGATTACAGCTTGCCATGTGGTGAGAAATTGTTTTTCACGGTAGTGAAAACGGCCTTTCAACAACGACGCAAAACGTTACGAAATAGTTTAAAAACCTTAAATTTGTCGGATAGTTTGAGAGAAGATAAAATTTTTGACCTTCGTCCAGAACAATTAAATGTAGAACAGTTCATAGAACTCACCCAAAAAATAGAAGCCGATGGAGTTTAAAATCAGCAAAGAATTAATTCAGGAATTAGAGCAACTCATTCAAAATAAAAACGACCAGCAACTGGAAGTGTTATTGAATGATATGCACCATGCTGATATTGCTGAAATTCTCGATGAGCTTGATTTTAATGAAGCGACCTATATTTTTAAAGTTTTAGACAGTGAAAAAACCGCCGAAATTCTTCTGGAACTAGAAGATGATTTGCGGGAAAATATATTAAGCAGGCTTTCGCCAAAAGAGATTGCGGAAGAATTAGATGAGCTGGAAACAAATGATGCAGCCGATATTATTGCGGAGCTTTCGAAAGATTTGAAAGCCGAAGTAATATCAGAACTTCAGGATGTTGAGCACGCCAAAGATATTGTTGACTTATTGCGTTATGATGAGGATACCGCAGGTGGAATCATGCACAAGGAATTGGTTAAAGTCAATGAAAATTGGAATGTCCTCACGTGTGTAAAAGAAATGCGCATTCAGGCCGAAAACATCTCCAGAGTCCATTCGATTTATGTCGTGGATGATGAAGATAGATTGAAAGGGCGTTTGTCACTCAAGGATTTATTGACCACTTCTTCCAGAACACCGGTAAGTGATGTTTACATCCGAAAATTAAACTCCGTAAAAGTAGATACCGAAGATGTTGAGGTAGCTCGAATCATGCAAAAATACGATTTAGAAGCCATTCCTGTCGTAGATGAAATGGGACGATTAGTGGGAAGAATCACCATCGATGATATTGTGGACGTAATCAAGGATGAAGCCGATGAGGATTACCAGTTGGCAGCAGGTATCTCGCAAGACGTTGAAGCGGATGACAGCATTTTTGAACATACAAAAGCACGATTGCCTTGGTTGGTTTTGGCTCTTTTGGGTGGTTTTATCTCCGTAAAAGTGCTCGGCTTGTTTGAAGGAGCGATGTTTGAGCATGGGAATTTGTTCTTTTTCACACCACTTATTGCCGCAATGGCAGGAAATGTAGGCGTACAATCATCAGCTATTATAGTTCAGGGATTGGCTAACAATACGTTGAGCGGATCCTTGTTTAATAGATTGGTCAAAGAAGTGTCACTAAGTTTATTAAACGGACTGATTTTGGCAACGATATTGTTTTTAGGAAGTCATTTTCTGTTGAATGTCGAATTGATCATTGGCGTTATTGTTACTATAGCATTGATGTCGGTAATTATTATTGCATCGTTAATAGGAACTTTTGTTCCGTTGTTACTCGATAAATTTGGCATTGACCCCGCATTGGCAACCGGACCGTTTATCACTACCAGTAATGATATTTGCGGAATTCTGATTTATTTTTCGATAGCAAAAATGATTCTGGGATTTTAAGAAAGAATTGAACTAAGAGAATAGAGAGAAATTAAAAAATAACTAATACAACTATAACTACACAACCAACACTTTTCCCTAACGGCTTACTTTTCTTTGGAGAGTCCTGAAGCTTCGGGAGGGGAAAGGAAAAACCACAACCAGCATGAAAGTACACATTATTGGCGGCGGAAACTTAGGTGTTTCTATCGCATTAGGACTATCAAAATTTTCACCAGAAAACCAAGTTACCGTAACCAGAAGAAACACATCAAGCATTCTGTATCTTGAAAAATTAGGTGCTACGGTTTCTACGAATAATATCCATCAGATTCAGGAGGCCGATGTCATTATCTTGACTATAAAACCGTACCAAGTGGATACCGTTTTAGCCGAAATCCTTCCAGTAATTTCGAATAAAATTATTGCGTCGGCAGTGAGTGGATTGTCCATAGAAAATTTACAAAACAAAATCGGTGCTGCTAATAGTGCCATCCGAATCATGCCTAATATTGCGGCACAGTTTGGTGCATCAGCAACTTGTATTGCGTTTCACGAAAAAGACAAAGAGAAAGCGCAAGATGTAGTTTCTCTTTTTCAGAGTTTGGGAACCGCTCCTATTATTGACGAAAAATTAATGGATGCAGCAACTGTTCTTGCGGCCAGCGGAACTGCTTTTGCGTTGCGATACATTCGCGCATCGATGCAAGCCGGAATCGAAATAGGATTTGACTGGCAAACCGCATTAGCCATTTCGGCACAAACCGTAAAAGGTGCTGCCGAAATGCTGCTGGAAGAAAAAGTACACCCGGAACAATTAATTGACCGCGTAACTACACCACAAGGCTGTACCATAGCCGGATTGAACGAAATGGAAATGCACGGATTTAGTTCGTCCTTGATACGCGGAATCAAAACGTCCTTGAAACAAATCAAAGGATAAGTCTCTAGTTCCGTAAAATCTTGATTATATAAGCTGCGCAAATGTCTCTGACTTTGCGCAATTTTTTTACTTAAGCTTCGCAAATATTGATATTTGTTTACACAATCAAATAAATACTATATTTGAAAAAAAACTACCATGAAAAAACTACTTCTTTTAACCCTTATTTTAATTTCAAGTTATACTGTAAATGCACAACAAAATAAACAAAAACAAGTGCTTAGGCATGTGGTGATGTTTGGTTGGAAACCCGGTACAGATGCGGCGGCAATTGATAAAGTGGTAACTGCTTTTGGGAATTTGGAACATAAAATCAAATTGATAAAAGCGTATGAATGGGGAATCAATAACAGTCCTGAAAACTTGAATAATGGTTTGACGCATTGTTTTACCTTAACATTCAACAGTGAAGCCGATAGGGATGCGTATTTAATTCATCCGGATCACAAAGCTTTTGTGGCTGTTTTGAGTCCCGCGCCAGATAAAGTTACCGTAGTTGATTATTGGACTAATAAGTAAACAGAAATCTGCAAAAAAGGTTTGAATCATAAATAATAAACAACAAGTATAATAAATGAAGAAAGTAATAACAGTACTGGTTTTAGTATTCAATCTAAATGCAAACGCTCAAGAAGTACCCGTTGAAAAATCAATTTTTGGAATACAAACCGGATTTGGAGTACACACCGGAATTTGGTTTAACAATGAAAGCAAATTGTCAAGTAGCATCGCATTACGAAGTGAAATTGGTCTTGAAAAGGATTTTACGGTTGGAGATCATTACGATGGCGTCGGTTTTATTTTGCAACCGGTACTAACAGTAGAACCAAGATTTTATTACAATCTGGAAAAAAGGAATGCAAAAGGTAAAAAAACAGCCAATAATAGTGGCAATTATGTTTCAATCAGGACAAGTTATCACCCGGACTGGTTTGTGATTAATTTAGCGGATAACGTAACCAAAACGGCTGATTTAGCTATTGTTCCCACTTGGGGTTTAAAACGCCAAATAGGAAATCATTTCACTTACGAGACTGCTTTAGGGTTTGGGTATCGTGTGGTGTATTTGAAAGAGAATTCAGTTAATGGTAATGTGCAGAATATAGATGGAACGTATAATAGAAATCAATACATTCCTTATTTGCACATAGGAATAGGATATACCTTTTAGGAAAATAGAAAGCGATCTGAGATTTAGATTATTTTACATATACAAATTAAAAGGCTGTTTTTGGACAGCCTTTTTTGATTTTATATTGTATGATTAAGAATTTTTTTCTAAATATTTTATAATTTTTTTATACAGTTTAATTGCAAAATAGAGAATTACAACTAAAAAACATACTGTAAATACTTGCCATAAAAGTAGACCAAAGCTAAAATCGTTAATTGTTTTTTCCATTTTCAAAAATAAGTAAAAAATCACATAAAGAAAAAGGCTAGATTGATTTTAATTTATCTAATTAGGTTGTGTTTATTTTACTTTAGCAGGTTTCAAATTAAATTTTAACCATAAAAAACCAACTGCTCCCGCAATAAAGGAAGCAATCAAAATCGCAATTTTTGAATAGGTAATGACTTCTTCTCCGTCGTTTTTGAAAGCAAGAAGGGTAATAAAAATAGACATCGTAAAACCTATTCCGCCCAGCATTCCTGCACCTAGAATACTGCTCCACTTTAGGTCTTTTGGCAGCGTACAAATTCCTAAACTGACAGCTAGGAATGAAAATAACCAGATCCCCAATGGTTTCCCTACCACGAGACCCAGCATAATTCCAATTGTGTTGGGATGATTCAATCCCTCATGCCAATCTGAATTTATGGCAATGCAGGTATTTGCTATAGCAAATAACGGAAGGATGAAAAACGCCACTGGTTTATGTAAAAAATGCTGTAAGCGATACGAAGAAGTTTTTTTACCTCCATCACCAAACGGAATTACAAAAGCCAATAACACTCCGGTTATCGTTGCGTGTACACCAGAATTTAACATAAAATACCACATCGCAGCACCACCAATCAAATAAGGAACGAGGCTGTGTACTTTTCTTCGGTTAAGGATAAATAAACCACCCATAATGGCAAAAGCGATAAACAAATTCAAAAAAGCAATAGTGTCCGTGTAAAATATGGCAATTACCATAATAGCACCTAAATCATCAATTACGGCAAGCGCAGTCAGAAATACTTTCAAAGATGTAGGGACACGATTTCCTAAAAGTGACAGGATTCCAATAGCAAAAGCAATATCAGTAGCCATAGGGATTCCGGCTCCGTTTTGTGTGATGGTTCCAAAATTTAACAGTAAAAAGATTCCGGCCGGGACAACCATTCCGCCTAATGCGCCAAAAATAGGTAAAGCGGCATTTTTAATACTGGATAATTCCCCTTGGTACATTTCGCGTTCTAATTCTAAACCAATCAAAAGAAAAAAGATAGCCATTAAGCCGTCATTAATCCAATGTGTTATGGAATGACTTCCAATATTGGTTTCCCATAAAGCTATGTATTCAGTTTGAATGGATGAATTGGCTAATAAAAGAGAGAGTATTGTTGCAAAAAGTAATAAGAGTCCACCGGCTTTTTCGCTTTCAAAAAAAGCGTTGAATGTTTTCGTTAATTTCATTTTTGTTTTTTCATTTATTATAAGCATGAGATTTATAATAAAAATTGAGAAAGCTAATTTACGATTTTATAAGCTAATTTCCTTCGATAAAACAATAAACCGTAATTTTTTTGTTAATTTGAAGTATCAAAAAATACTACTTTTATGGATATCAAAGTCCTTCATATCGATAGCAATAATTCCTTGCTTTGGGATCAATTGCAACAGTCTGGATTTATAAATCACAGCGATTTTACGTCGTCAAAAGAAGAAATTGAATCTAAAATTCAAGATTATCAGGGAATTGTCATTCGAAGCAGATTCAAAATTGACAAGGTTTTCTTGGACAAAGCCACAAATTTGCAATTCATTGCACGCGTTGGAGCCGGATTAGAAAGCATCGATTGCGATTATGCAGCATCCAAAAACATTACGCTTATCGCTGCTCCCGAAGGAAATCGAAATGCCGTTGCCGAACATACATTAGGGATGATATTGTCGCTTTTTAATAAACTAAATGAAGCGGACAGAGAGATACGATCCGGACATTGGAACCGTGAAAGCAATCGTGGCCATGAACTTGACGGAAAAACAGTGGGGATTATTGGTTACGGAAATATGGGAAAATCATTAGCCAAGAAACTCCGTGGTTTTGATGTCGAAGTGTTGTGTTATGACATTCAGGAAAATGTAGGTGATGTAAATGCAAAGCAGGTTTCATTGGAAGAATTCCAGCAAAAAGTAGATGTAGTGAGTTTGCATATTCCGTGGACTCCCGAAACAGATAAAATGGTTGATGTGGATTTTATCAATGGATTCGCCAAACCTTTTTGGATTATAAATACGTCTCGTGGCAAGAATATTGTCACTGCCGATTTGGTTTCGGCCATGCAATCCGGAAAAATTCTAGGAGCTGGTTTAGATGTTTTGGAATACGAGAAGTTGTCATTCGAAACGCTGTTTCAAGATAAAAATACTCCCGAAGCTTTTCAATATTTGTTGAAAGCTAAGAATGTGATTCTGAGTCCACATATTGCTGGTTGGACATTCGAAAGCCATGAACGATTAGCGCAAGTAATCGTTGATAAAATAAAAGCAAAGTATTTTGGTCAAGCCAAAGATGCGGAGCCGGAGAAACGCGTCACGGGAATTGGAGGTTTCTTTTTTAAATCAAAAAATCCTAAAGAACTGGTAGCTTGGTACGGAAAACACCTGGGTTTAAAAACGGATCAATATGGTTCCACTTTTTGGTGGAAAGATAAAGATGGGAATGATTGTTCTACCCAATGGTCGCCATTTGCAGATGATACCAATTATTTTGCACCAAGCGAGAAACAGTTCATGCAAAACTTTAGAGTGGATGATTTAGAAAAATTATTACAAAAATTGTCAGAGGAGGGTGTAACAATTGTGGGTGATATGGAGTCTTATGAGTATGGAAAATTTGGATGGATTCTGGATGTCGAAGGGAATAAGATAGAACTTTGGGAGCCAATCGATACAGCATTTCAATAAAATTTTTAATTTCAATATTTACTAACTTAAATTTAACCAAACCAAACCAAAATGGAAGAAATCGCACAAGAAACTTGGAACACTCCAAGGAAACCCATTCCAGTATTTAAAGTAGATCCAGTATTAGTATTAATTTTTGGGTTTTTAACCTGTGGATTGTATTTAATCTATTGGAATATTAAAATTGCAGAAGTTTTTAATGCTGTTTCTGAGAGAGAAGTTATTTCACAACCCATTGCCATATTTGCGGGCTGTTGTTATCCTGTAAATATTTATTTCTTTTATTTAGCTGGCAGAGACGGACTTCCTGATGTATATCATAGATCTGGTTCAGCTCAAAAAGACGATACGGTTTTGCTGCTTATTTTAGGGCTTTTCTTTCCAATGATTGCCGCAATGATAGTTCAAAATGACATCAATAAATTATACAATTAATAGTAAAGATAAACGTAAAATTTACGGAATTATAGGCGCTGTTTTCACACTCATGGTTCCGTTTTTTTTAATGTTTTTTAATGATGATAATCATCTTGAGACCGATCAGTCTTTGTGTCCTTTCAAAATGATTACAGGCTTTCCATGCCCGGGTTGTGGAATTACAAAATCATTGGTTTATTTTTATCAGGGAGATTTTTGCAAGAGCATAAGCTATCATATATTAGGTCCTTTTGTGATTGCGTTTAGTATTGTCAGCATTGTTATACTGTCTATGGAATTAATTACTAAAAAAGAGTATTTTAATACTGTTATGTACAATAAAAGACTAGCCTATAGTTTGGGTATTTTTCTAGTTGGATATCATATCATAAGATTGATTTTCTTTATAAATAACAATTCTTTAGATTCTATTTTGAAAGAATCCATCTGGAGATAAACTAGAAATAAAAAATCCCGTCTTGTCTTTTTAGGACGAGACGGGATTTTTATATATCTAATTGATATTAATCTTCTTTGTCATTTAATTTTCGTTCCAGTTCAGCCTGAAATTCTTCCATTACGGGCTTCATGGTGCTTTCCGGAATATCTGCAATTCTGATGTACATTAATCCGTCAACAGCATTGTTAAACAGCGGGTCCACATTGAAAGCAACCACTTTTGCATTCTGTTTGATGTATTTTTTAATCAAAACCGGCAAACGCAAACTTCCTGGCTCCAATTCATCAATGATTTTATCAAACTTGTTCAAATCAGATTCGGCTTCGTCAAATATGAAATCCTTATCGGCATCTTTCAGTTTTACTTTGTAAGCTTTCTTAGGGTGAACGTATTGTGCAATATAAGGATCGTAATAATTGGACTTCATGAATTCAATCATCAATGATTTTGAGAAATCAGAAAATTGATTGCTGATACTCACGCCACCAAGCAAATATTTATGTTCTGGAAAACGCAAAGTAGTGTGCATAATTCCTTTCCAAAGCAAGAAAAGAGGCATTGGTTTTTGTTGGTATTCTTTGATGATGAAAGCTCTGCCCATTTCGATAGACTTGTGCATCATATCATTTAATTCCGGTTCAAATCGGAATAAGTCGTTGAGGTAGAAACCATTTATTCCGTATTTCGGATAAATTTCA
Source organism: Flavobacterium sp. XS2P24 (assembly GCF_030010285.1). NCBI lineage: Bacteria > Pseudomonadati > Bacteroidota > Flavobacteriia > Flavobacteriales > Flavobacteriaceae > Flavobacterium > Flavobacterium sp. XS2P24. The sequence continues at coordinate 28,925 of NZ_JASCRU010000001.1, read as the reverse complement.
GAACCTAAACCCATTCGATACGCACCAGCAATTTTATGGGCTTCATTATCCCATAAAAAAAGATGATGGTAATATTGGTCGTGCTTGTCTAAATCAATGGATTCGTTTGTTCCTTCTCCAACTTCGCGGAAAGTGATTTCTCGAAGACGGCCAATTTCGTGCAGAATATTTGGAATTTTAGCAGCTTCAGTAAAGAAAACTTCGTAGTTTTTGCTTTGTAAAAGACGACAATCCGTGCTTCTTAAAGCATCTACTTCGGCAATCATTTTCTCACTATTGGCAGGAGTAACAATTTTCTTCGGACTTTTAGCAAGTTTCAAGTTTGGAGGCGTCAGCAATTTACTTTCTTTCTCGAAAGGATTGGCGAGCATATAGGTTTTCTTTCTCAAAAACTCGGAATATTCCTCAATCGTTGCGTGTTCGTTTTGTTCACTTACCGAAATAGGTTTGCCAATACGTACTTTTATCACACGATGTTTTTGACTAAACACTTCCGAAGGCAGTTTTGCCGTTCTAAAAGTGCCACTTATTTTAGAAAGTAAATAAAATAATCGACTGTTTTTAGCGTGAAAATAAATGGGAACAACAGGAACTTGGGCTTTTCTAATTACTTTAATAGCACCTTCTTCCCAAGGTTTATCCACCATTAATTTTCCGTCTTTATACGTAGAAACTTCTCCCGCAGGAAACATTCCTAACGGCTTTCCATCGCTTAAATGACGTAAGGTTTCTTTGATTCCCACCACGCTTGACTTAGCATCCCTGTGATTTTCAAAGGGATTCACAGGCATGATGTATTTTTTGAGAGGGGCAATGCGATGCAAAAGAAAATTGGCGATGATTTTGAAATTAGGTTCTCTTTCAAGCATTAATTTCAATAATAAAACACCGTCAATTCCTCCTAATGGATGATTTGAAATGGTGATATAAGCACCGTCTTTTGGTAAGCGTTTTAAATCCTCTTCCGGAATTTCGAATTTTATTTGTAGATCATCTAATACCCCATTTAAAAACGCAACGTCTTTTAAATGTTTATTTCTGTCGTATACTTTGTTTAAGGTAGAGATTTTTAGCACCTTCATTAGCATCCAGCCAGAAAAAGTCCCCAGAACTCCGTACTTGTCTGCATTTATTGCTTTTGCAACTTCTTTCGCGGTTACTAAACCCATGTATTTTTTTGTTTTTTTAGAGCAAGAAACAAAGATAGCAAAAAACTCCATTTTCTCTATTTTTCTGAATCAAACTTCTAGTTTTTTGTTACATTTGAAACCCACATCTAAACAATATAATTTTTTCCGAGAAAATAAAAAGTGGGTTCCTGACAACCGCAGGCAAAAAATAGTTTTTCGGAAGAAATTCAAAATTTTTTTTTAATGAGAATTATTTCATACAACGTAAACGGAATCAGAGCCGCCATTTCAAAAGGATTTATTGACTGGTTGCAACACGCAAATCCGGACATTATTTGTCTTCAGGAAATTAAGGCTACCGAAGACCAAATCCCAGTCGAAGATATTGCAAAAGTGGGTTATCCGTACCAATATTACTATTCAGCAACCAAAAAAGGATATAGTGGCGTAGCTATACTTTCTAAAATCAAGCCTAATAATGTCGTTCACGGAACCGGAATTCACCACATGGATTTCGAAGGAAGAAACCTTCGCGCTGATTTTGATGGATTTTCAGTGATGAGTTTGTACTTGCCATCAGGGACAAATATCGATCGATTGGACCATAAATTCATGTTCATGGATGATTTTCAAACCTACATCAACGAACTTAAAAAAGAAACGCCAAACTTAATTATCTGCGGGGATTATAACATTTGTCACGAGGCAATTGACATTCACGATCCAATCCGAAACAAAAATGTTTCCGGGTTTTTGCCGCAAGAAAGAGCTTGGCTCGATGGATTTATGAAGTCTGGATTTGTGGATAGTTTTCGTCATTTCAACAGTGAACCGCATCAATATTCGTGGTGGAGTTACCGCGCCGGAGCCAGAGGAAACAACAAAGGTTGGCGTATCGATTACAATTTAGTCAGCGATTCTTTAAAACATAAATTAAAAAGAGCCGTTATTTTATCAGATGCCGTGCATTCGGATCATTGCCCTATTCTGGTAGAAATCGAGTAATCTGGAGCTATTTCCCGTCTCGTCCTAAAGACGAGATTGCAATCTTGTTGTTTTTAAAGAAAAAACAACAAGGATTTTCACTTTTATCGCGGCTAGGGCATTCGATACAATTTAAAATTTTGCTTTCAAAACAACATTAGAAACAACATAAATACAAACAAAATGATTAAAAGAGTTTCCATCGGATTATTAGTATTGGCGCTTTCAACTTCTTGTGTGTCCAAGAAAATATACAACGACTTAGAAAGTAAGTTCACCGATTTAAAAAAAGAAAACAGAAGTTTAGCAGATGAAAATGCCGATTTGCTAAAAGCTAAAAACCAATTAGAATTAGACCGTGACGGCTTAAAAACTGATTTGAGTAAATCCAAAGCAGAACTGGATAAATTGAAAGCAGATTACGCAGCGGCTCAAAATAAATTCAAAGTCTTGCAGGATTCATACGCCGCTTTAGAAAAAAATAGCGGTGATGCTTTGCAAAGCAACATGAAGAAAAACCGTGATTTACTGGATCAATTAGACGAGAAAGGAAAAGCATTGGCATTAGAACAAGAGCGATTGAGCAAAAGCGCACAACGTTTGCAAGAATTAGAAGATTTGATTGCTGCCAAAGAAGCGAGCATGAAAAAACTAAAAGAAACCTTGTCTAAAGCCTTGAACAGTTTCGAAGGAAAAGGCTTGACAGTAGAACAAAAAAACGGAAAAGTGTACGTTTCTATGGAGAACAAACTACTTTTCAATTCGGGAAGTTGGGCTGTAGGTTCCGAAGGGAAAAAAGCAGTAATTGAAGTTGGAAAAGTTTTGGGTGACAACCCGGATATCTCAGTACTCATCGAAGGTCATACGGATGATGATGCTTTTACGGCTTCAGGACCAATTGCGGATAACTGGGATTTATCGACCAAAAGAGCGACAGCAATAGTTGCTATTTTAAGCGAAAACAAGAAAATCAATAAACAAAATTTAACGGCTGCCGGAAGAGGAGAATTCTCTCCATTAGCAAGCAATTCAACTGCAGATGGGAAAGCTAAAAACCGTAGAATCGAAATAATTTTAACGCCAAGATTAGACGAAATCGCCGAAATGTTGAATGAGATAAATTAAGGTTCAAAGTGTTAAAGACAGAAAGGTTCAGAGTTTTTTATTTTGAGCCTTTTTTGTTTTCTACGAGACGTATTGTAAATCGTCTAGTGTTTTTTAAGTTTCACCATTAAGAAATTAAGAAAATTAAGTTTTGATTCTTAATGAAACTTAATTTCTTAATGGTTAAAAAAAGAACCTTTTCTTAATCGCAAATCTGCTAATTTCATCTTTCGATGGAAGGTTTCGATTGGCGAATTAGCGGTTTTATTTTTTTAAATATCCCGTTTAGTTATAAATAAACGTTTCTCAATTTTCTGTTAACTGTAAATTTAAACCACAAACTAATTTTATCTTTGTTTTCGAAAAATAAAATAAAATTTCCTTAAAAATGAAATATACTACTTTACCCAATACTGATATAAAAGTCAGCAAAATTTGTCTTGGAACCATGACTTTTGGACAACAAAACACAGAAGCTGATGGTCATGCCCAAATGGATTATGCTTTAGAAAACGGAGTCAATTTCTTTGACACTGCCGAAATGTATTCGGTTCCAGCGCGTCAGGAAACTTATGGAAGTACAGAAAAAATTATTGGAACTTGGTTCAAAAAATCAGGAAAAAGAGAAGAAATAGTCTTGGCTTCTAAAATTGCCGGACCCAGTCCAAATTTTGGCTACATGAGAGAGAAATTAGATTTCTCACCAGCCAGTATCAAGTTTGCATTGGATAATAGTTTACAACGCTTACAAACGGATTATATTGATGTGTATCAATTACATTGGCCGGAACGCAAAACCAATTATTTTGGACAACGCGGTTTCAAAGTTCAGGATGATGCTTGGGAAGATAACATTCACAATGTTCTCGAAACATTGGACGGTTTTATCAAAGAAGGAAAAATCAAACACATCGGACTTTCAAATGAAAATCCTTGGGGAATCATGCGTTTTCTGGAGGAAAGCAAATACAACAATTTACCAAGAGTAAAAACGATTCAAAATCCATATTCGTTATTGAACAGACTTTTTGAAAACGGTTCGGCCGAAGTTTGCCTGAGAGAAAATGTGGGTTTATTGGCGTATTCGCCAATGGCTTTTGGGGTTTTGTCCGGTAAATTTCTAACAGGTGAAGATCATCCAAATGCCAGAATCAAGTTGTTTCCGCAGTATTCCAGATACAACAGCGCACAATGTACTGAAGCTACAAGATTGTATCAGGAAATCGCCAAGAAAAACGGACTGACTTTAACGGAATTGTCTTTGGCATTTATAGAACAACAGCCGTTTGTAACCAGCACGATTATTGGTGCGACAACATTGGAACAATTAAAAGAAAATATTGATACGATTCAAGTGTCGCTTTCGGATGAAATTCTAAAAGCAATTGATGAAGTGCAAGCCGTGATTCCTGATCCGGCACCGTAAAGTAATAAACCCTATCAGAGTTCAAAACTCTGATAGGGTTGTTTTTAATTAAAGATCAAATTCCTCGTCAACGGATAACGAATCCACTTTTATTTGCGTTGAATCTTGTACTTTGAATTTGATAAAAGATCGTGCAGGTCCTGAAATTAGTATGGGTAAGGATTTGTAAATAGTGTCTTCTGGAGTCAAAAGTCCTCTTCGAAACATAATATTCGTTAGAAAAAATTCTTGTTTTACTGCAAAATCTTTCAACATCCCTTGATCGTTGAACTGGTACATGAATTTCTTGGGACTTGGAATAATTCGGGCGAGATATAAGCATTCGTTCAGCGATAATTCCGAAGGTGTTTTTTGAAAATAAAACTGACTTGCTTCACCAATTCCATATACATTTGGACCCCATTCGATAATATTAAAATACACTTCGAGCATGCGTTCCTTGCTCACAATTCGGTTATTTTCCAGAATGTAAACCAATAAAATTTCCTCCAGTTTGCGGGATACGGTTTTCTCTCGACTCAGAAAAGCATTCTTTACTAATTGCATGCTGATAGTGCTGGCGCCACGGGAGAACTTTTTGGTCCTTATGTTTTTGACGATGGATTGTTTGAAAGCCTCGCTGATAAAACCACGATGCGAAAAGAAAGAAGGATCTTCTGTAGTTAAAACGGATTTTCTTAAATACGGTGAAATTTGGTCTAAAGGCGTATAATTTGGATTGGCAGAACCAACTAAAATAGGACGTTGCAACACATTTTTTATAAGTGCGCGATAGACAAATTCGCCATTAAGTTTGTTGAGATTGGCTTCGCCGTATTTTGTGATTTTCAGATTTTCTTTCTTCAATTTACTGTCAAAAACCAGTTGATTCGGTTTGTTTTGGTTGAAGGCAAAATCCAATTTGTAATCAAAAGTACCGCTCGCTTCCATTCCTTGAAAGTGGGTGAATAAACCGTCAGGTAGCGAGGTGATAAAGTCCTGCGCTTTCATTTTTGGGATAGTAACCTTGAGTTTGTAAATCGTATCTTTCTCCGTTTCGTAAGCTACGTAAGGATGAAATTTTATCTTGTTCAACTGAACTGTTGAGCTGCTGTCAATCGAAATAAAATCAGAACCCAATAAGAATCGATAATCAAATTTGGCATTCTTAAGAATAACATCTTTGCTGGCAATTTTCGGGTGGTTGAGTTTTAAATTGGCAATAGCCATAAAGCCATCAATATGCAATTCGTCGCCATCTCTATCTATGTTTTGAATATTCAATCGAATAGAGTCAAAGCTTGATTTCAGGTTGAAACGTTCGTCTAAATACGGCATTTGGATGGCACCAGTATCAATATTGACGAAACGGATATCGGCTTTTTTATTTCTTGGATCGGCAAATCCTTTGATTCTCCATCGTTGTGAAATGGTATTGGTCTGAACTTGAATGGATGTTTCTAGTTGTTTATTGACCAATCGCAGTTTTTGGAAATTAATGGTTGCTTTTTTTCCGTTATCATTGAGTCGAAAAGAAAGATTGTCCAGGATCATATCCGTCGGGACTAAATTCAGTGCTTTTGAGATGATTCTATAGGCAAACTGGGCGTAATCTCTTTTCTCGTCGCGTATTTCAGTTTGATTGTCTTTTTTTAGAAAAGCATCAAAATTCCTCACTTTTCCTTTTTTTACTAACTGGACAAAACCGTTCTGGACTTCTAAAGTTCCAAGCTGAACATCGCCCGTTATGAGATGCCATAAATTGACGCTGGTTTTTAGTTTTTGGATTTTAAAAAGCGTGTCTCTGTTTTTTGGAACCAGTATTATTTCGGTAAGATTCAAACCCGATAATCTGTCAAAAGAAGCTTTTTTTATCGTAAAAGAGCTGTTGTAATCCACTTCCATTTCATTGGAAACTTTTGCTATTGTTTGTTGCAAAACGGCATCTCGAAAGATATAAAAAGCAATAATTAAAGTGACAAACAATACAAAAAGTATTTTTGCTGCTAGAATTAATTTTTGTTTTCCGGTTTTCATAAACAGTTTAATAAGTAATACAATCTAAAATACAATGCGTTTGGAATCTCGGCCATAAAGAAAAGGAAAATAATACTAAGGGAAAGATTTTTATGGTTTTCTTTAGAATATTGATTGGGGAAAATGATTTTTTAAATAAAAAAACTACAACCATAAAGCGTTGTAGTTTTTAAATTATTGTGTAGCAGCTAAATTTGCTTTAGGGTTTTGGTTCTTTATATTCAAAAGGGTTATAAAAGCGTCTTACTTTTTCCACAATCTGGTTTAAGGTCATTTTATCTGCTGTTTCTACGGCTTTTAGTTTTCCGGGTTCAATTAAATGATCCGTCATTAATTTTTGTTCCAGTTTAGTTTTGGTTTGTGCGGGACCAAAAACAATAAGTTCATCCGATTTTTTGACATAAGACAGCACTGATTTTATAAAATAATCCAGCTCTTGTTTTTTTCGGTCGTCAAATTTTTTGTCGCTATTGCCATGATGAACTCCTGAGAAAGTTCCTTTATTACCTTCGTCATTATGATGTACGCTGTTTTCAACCTCAGAATCTATTTCGGTAATTTTTTCTGTATCACCATCAAGAGCAACAATTATTGCTTTTGAGGAGTCTATCCAAATGCCAGTTTGTCTTTTCATGTCTTTGATATTTTAAATTAAAATAGATTGTTTTTTGCTGTTTTTATTGCAACAGAATCGCGCTTAGTTGACTTATTAGAACGTGTTCTGATTTATTTTTTCCTGAAAATGAAGAAGCTATAGCGTTGGCAGTTTTTAGAATTAAGGCATTAATTTCCGGAGTGAATAAGTGTGGGTGTTCTGCTCTGAAAATTTTAAAGTCGGGAAACACTTGTTCTAATTCCCATTCATTGGCGACAAGCCAGTCAAAAACAATTTCGATTTCATAAGCGGTATCATCCCCAAATTCATTAAAACTGTTTTCCAGCGGAAGCCATTCGGTCTTTATTATTTGTTTCAGTTTGTTGATTTCTTCTGTACGAATGGTTTTGTCTATGGCCGCAATTGAGTAGAACACTTTGCCTAAGTGTTCGTATAAATGAGTCATATTTTGGTGTGAAGATTTCATTTTTATTTTCGTAAAGTATTGTTAAACATAAAGTTACAAAAAATAATGAATTCCTTTCCTGATTTATTATTTTTATTTAAAATAAGAAATAAATAAGGAAATCATGGAAACAGGAAAGGTGCTATTTTGTTTTTGGATTTAGAAAAGACATCAGATTGTCAGTTTCCAGTTTTTGATTGGCATATTTTAATTGAAGTTCAGAACCTTCGCCCATTCTATTGTAGTATTCCAATGCTTTTTTTGCAAAGAAGCGTTTGTGAAAATCAGAAAGCTCAGGAATTTGAGGAAATTTTTCATGAAAAAGCATTTCGTAATACGCTTGCCATTCCCTTTCGTTTTTGTCTTCAATCACGTTTGCCTTTGTTTTTTGACTCACGTGAATCATTTCATGCGCCAAAAGATTGAGCATTAATTCCAATGGATATTCGAATGTATTTTCAGGAATTCGGATGATTTGTGGTTCGCCAAGAGCGCCTTCGGTAGTCATTAGGATAAACTCTGGCTTTGCTTTTTCTCTTAATTCGAAACCTTTGAAATTGGGGTTTTCTAAACCGTATTCTTCAATTAAAAACTGGGCGGCAGTAATGGTTTCACCAAGTTCATGAAAGGTATTTACGATTTGTAAGTGTTCTGGAAACGATTTCATTTTACATTGTTTTTTTAAAATCAACCAAACAACTCACTCGCCACATCTTCAATTTTGGCTACCAATCGTATTTTGATTCCGGTATTTTTCAACGCAATTTTGTTGTATTTGGATACAAAAATGGTCGAAAACCCTAGTTTTTCGGCTTCTTGAATGCGTTGGTCCACACGGTTTACAGGACGTATTTCGCCTGAAAGTCCCACTTCGCCGGCAAAGCAAAAATCTTTATTCACCGCAATATCTTCATTCGAGGATAAAATGGCGGCTACAACAGCCAAATCTATCGCCGGATCATCTACTGAAATTCCTCCCGTCACGTTCAGGAAAACATCTTTGGCGCCAAGCCTGAAACCGGCTCTTTTTTCTAAAACGGCCAGAATCATATTGAGCCTTTTCGCATTATAACCCGTCGTGCTGCGTTGCGGTGTTCCGTAAACTGCGGTGCTTACCAAGGCTTGGATCTCAATCATCAACGGGCGCATGCCTTCTAATGTTGACGCAATTGCAGTTCCGGATAATTCTTCATCTTTGTGTGAAATCAATATTTCCGAAGGATTAGAAACTTCTCGCAAACCATTGCCTAACATTTCATAAATACCAATTTCGGCAGTGGAACCAAAACGGTTTTTTAACGAACGTAAGATTCGGTATACGTGATTTCTATCGCCTTCAAACTGTAAAACGGTGTCGACCATGTGTTCCAGGATTTTTGGTCCTGCAATGTTTCCGTCTTTGGTAATATGACCAATCAGAATCACGGGAATATTGGTTTCTTTGGCAAACTTGATCAGTTCAGCGGTGGTTTCTCTAATTTGAGAAATACTGCCGGGAGTGGATTCAATATAATCCGTATGCAAGGTTTGAATGGAATCGATAATCACGATTTCCGGTTCTATGGCTTCAATTTGCTTGAAGATATTTTGTGTTTTGGTTTCGGTAAGAATATAGCAATTGTCGCCGCTTGGTGTGATTCTTTCGGCACGCATTTTTATTTGTTTCTGGCTTTCTTCGCCGGAAACATATAAAGTTTTATAAGGTAATTTCAAGGAAATTTGAAGTAAAAGCGTACTTTTTCCAATGCCGGGTTCACCACCCAAAAGAATCAAGGAACCAGGAACGATTCCGCCACCCAATACGCGATTAAGTTCGGCGTCTGTAGTGTCCATTCGGATTTCCTGAGCCGAATCAATTTCTTTTATTCGTAGCGGTTTCGGTGCTTTACTGGTTGAAGTAGTTTCACTTTTCCAAGCTGTTTTTTCCTGTTTTTGAATGATTTCTTCCGCAATGGTATTCCATTCTTTACAAGAGTTGCATTGTCCTTGCCATTTTGCATATTGTGCGCCACAGTTTTGGCAAAAAAAAGTTGTTTTTACTTTCGACATTATTTTTTTGGTGTTTGGCTTGTCATGTCATCGTATTTTTCCATCATCATGTTTTTTGTAAGGTCGCCAATTTCCTCTAATTGAGAAGCACTTTGATAGCGTTTTGCCGCTTTTTTAGGGTCGCCCATTTTTTCATACATTAAACCCAATTCATAATCGGCAAGCATTGACTTTGGGTAATTTTTATTGGCAATTTCAGCTAATTTATCTAAATCAGGATACGCTTTGTTTTTTAGAATTGCCGCTTCAATGGCTTTGAAATCGTTTACACGAATAGGTATTTTTAAACCTAAACTTTTGGACAAAGCAGCATATTTATTGGTCAAATAATCTACGTAACCGGATTGCAACACAGCAATTTTTTCGCTGTATTCAGTAGATGAAATGGGTTTGTAAGCATCAAAAAATTGGTATAAGGCATTTGGAATCGAGTATAGTACAAGCGAATAGTGTGATGCGCCTTTAAAATTATCGAACTTGTAATTTAATTCAGGATTAGTAACCTGTTTTATGTTTTCGTCTAGTTTTTTTATAGATTCCTGAATTTTTTTTATGTCGCCATCTCCATTGGATTGATAATAAAAAATAGGTTGTTTTATATTTGAAAGTTTTTCTGGAATGATATTTTCCATTTCAGGAGCCAGTTCCGGGCTTAATGAAATATATCCATTGAATATAGGATTGTCTTTGTACAGAAAAAAGTTTAAAAATCCCGCCGTAGTGTCGTGTCCTGCAATGATTCGGAATGGTGCAACTGGGTATTTTTTTTCGATATAAGGAAGTAACTCGGCACCAATAAACTCAAAGAATTTTGCGCCTTTTCCGGAAGGAACTCCATCTGCCTCGTCATAAGTGCTGTCGTCAAAGCGTTCGTTATTTTTGTTTTGGCTTATGCCAACGACAATCATTTCTGGTAAATCATCCCAATAAGCACCGTAATTCAAAGCGCCATAAAATGGGTCAAATAAGTAATCGCCATCGAGTAAAATAAGTATCGGATACTTTTTATTTGGGTTTTTTTCGAAAGAAGGCGGAAGTCCAATTGTAATTTCACGGCTTTCGCCCAAAGCGTTTGAATCGAATGGGATGATGGTTTTTTGTGAAAATGCTGTAATAGAGAAGAATAAGAATAGTAGTAGTTGTTTCATAATGTGGAGCGTTTAGAAATTAAAGTACACCTAAATAAGACAGCAATATAATACTTTATTTACTTTTATTTTAAAAACAAGAAAAGTTAAGGCGCCAGAATTGCACTTGCTTTTAGAAAAATAAATAGGATTTAGGGAGCTGAAAAATGCGATAAACAAAAAACAACTGAATATCTGATTTTGAGTTAAGTAAATCAGATATTCAGTGTCTTGTGGAGTTAAATACTTTTACTTTGAGTGATAAAATAAGTAATTTATCTTTTTCAAAAAGTATATCAGTACGTATTTGTTCTTTGAAGAATTAGGTCAAAGAATTGTCATTTTCGTTAGGGAAAATAATCCACGGTTTGAAGGCTTTTGCTTCTTCAAATTCTAGTATTGCATACGAAATAATGATAATAATATCATCTCTTTGTACTTTTCTGGCTGCTGGACCATTTAAGGTTATGATGCCTGAGTTTTTTTCGCCTTTGATGGCGTAGGTGTCAAAGCGTTCGCCATTGTTGATGTTTACGATGAATACTCTTTCTCCTTCAATGATATTGGAGGCTTCCAGTAAAGCTTCATCTATGGTAATGCTACCGATATAATTTAAATCAGCGCCAGTTACTTTTACTCGGTGTATTTTTGATTTTACGACTTGAATTTGCATGCTACAAAAGTAAATTAATTTAATGAAATGGTGTCAATCAATCGAATATTATTGACAAGTACCGCAATGAACGCACGGTATTTTTTATTTTTATTTTTTCGGGTACAAGGTAAAAGTGTTGCTTCATCGGCAATTACGAAATATTCCAATGTGAAGCGCGTGTTCTTGTTGAATGATTTTTGAACCCATTCTGAAATAGCGGTGGTGCTATTAGTCGCAAATTTTTCTTTTACAGCGGTTAGTGTTTTATAGATAATAGCCGCTTCGTCTCTTTCTTGTGCTGATAAACGTTCGTTTCTGGAGCTCATCGCAAGATTATTGGATTCTCTGTATATAGGACAGCCAATTACGTTTACTTGTAAGTGGTTTTTGGCGACCATTTTTTTGACAATTTGTAATTGTTGAAAATCTTTTTCGCCAAAATACGCGTTTGTTGGTTCTATTATTTCAAACAGACGTTTTACAATGGTACCTACTCCATTAAAATGACCAGGTCTGAATTTGCCTTCCATTTGATTTTCAAGACCATCAAAATCGAAAGATTGAGAAAGAGGTTTCCCATCATAAATGTCTTCAACAGATGGTGCGTATAGAATTATATTTGGATTTAAACCCGTAAGTTTTTTTACGTCTTCTTCCAATGTTCGGGGGTATTTTGCTAAATCTTCGGGATTGTTAAATTGTGTTGGATTTACAAAAATACTTACGACAGTATTTTCATTCTCGAGCAATGATTTTTGCATTAATGCCAAATGACCTTGATGTAAAGCGCCCATGGTAGGAACAAATCCAATAGTGGATTGGACGGTTTTTATTGATTTCAAATAGTCGATTAAAGATGCTTTTCCGTAGAAAATATGCATGGCAGTATTATTAAAATTAAATGCAAACTTACTATTTTAGTTAATAACTGCATAAAATTTTGTAATTTTGCGTGGTTTTTATTGCCAATAAATTAAGTAAATTACAATATGAAAGATAAGAGGATATTATATGTATCATCTGAAGTGGTGCCTTATCTCGCTGAAAATGAGGTCTCTTTAATGTCTTACGACGTGCCGAAAATGATTAATGATCAAGGTGGACAGATAAGAATTTTTATGCCAAGGTATGGAAATATTAACGAGAGAAGACATCAATTGCACGAAGTAATTAGACTTTCGGGGATGAATTTGGTAGTGAACGACTTGGATATGCCTTTGATTATAAAAGTGGCTTCCATACCAAAAGAAAGAATACAAGTTTACTTTATTGATAATGATGAGTATTTCAAAAGGAAAGCCACATTTGCTGATGAAGAAGGTGTGATGTATCCTGATAATGATGAACGTGCCATTTTCTTTGCAAAAGGTGTAGTTGAAACGGTAAAAAAACTGAATTGGGTTCCTGATATTATTCACGTTCATGGATGGATGGCTGCTATGTTACCCATTTATATGAAGCATTTTTACAAAAATGAAGCCTTGTTTTCTGAGACAAAGATTGTTACTTCGGTTTACAGTCAGTCTTTTGATGGGACTTTAGATGTTGAAATGATTAATAAAGTGAAATTTGACGGTGTTCCTGATGATGCGATTTCAGATTTGGAAGTTCCAGACTATGAAAACATCATTAAGGCTACTATTAAGCATTCCGATGCTGTGATTATTGCATCAGAAAACCTGTCTCCAAGTTTAACAAAATATATAGAATCTTCAGGAAAACCTTTTTTACCTTTCGCACCGAAAGATGCATTCGCGGAAGCGTATACTAATTTCTATAGAAACGAGGTTCTTTAAATTAAACTTTTTTATTAAATATGTACAATAATTCTTTTTTTAAGAAAATTCTGGTAGTTGCGAGTGTTGTTTTTTTATATTCCTGTGATAAAGATTATAATGAAATTGGAGGTGATTTAATTGGTGAAAACAATTTTGATCTCAAAAAAGAAACGTACAATGTTTTAGCTTACAATCAAAAAACAGGTCCTATACAATCAAATGATCTTGTGGTAAATCCTTTGGGAATTTATAACAATCCAAATTTTGGTGAAACAACTGCCAATTTTGGTACGCAATTGACTTTGCCAGCAACCATAACAACGATTAGTACAAGACCGTATATTGAAAGTGTAGTTTTAACAATCCCATATTATTATGATGCGACCAAAACAGTTACAAAAACTGATGGCAGTCATGAATATGTGCTAGATTCTATATATGGACCTGATAAGGCTGAGATGAAACTAAGTGTTTATGAGTCTGGTTATTATATGAGAGATGCAGATCCTATTGGTGGGTTTTTGCAGCCTCAAAAATATTTCACAAATCAAAATGCTGAATTTGATAATGTTAAAAAACCAAATCGTTTAAATGATGATTCCAGTTTAGCTCAAAACGATGAGTTTTTCTTTGATCCAGCGGAACATGTTGTGATTACAACAGATTCAATTACCAAAGTAGTTACAACTACAAGAACTCCTCCGGGAATGCAATTGAATTTGAATAAAGCTTTTTTCAAAACAAAAATAATTGATGCTGTTGCAGCTGGAAAATTGGCAACAAATGATGTTTTCAAAGAGTACTTCAGAGGACTTTATTTTAAAATGGAAAAATCAGGAAGTAGTGCCGGAAATTTAGCAATGTTGAACTTTAAGGCGGGAAAAATTACTTTAAAATACAATGAAGATTTGTCAACAACAACTGCTGGTGTGACTACAATTACACGAGTTAAAAAAACCATAGTTCTTGATATGACCGGGAATTCAGTGAGTTTGTTGAATACAGATTTTGCAGGTAGTGGACTTGCTTATAATGCTTTGCCAAATACTGGAAATACAACCGAAGGGGATGATAAACTGTATCTAAAAGGTGGTGAAGGGTCTGTAGCGGTAATAAGTCTTTTTAATACTCCAGGTGAATTAGAAGCTATCAGGAATAGTGGGTGGTTGATTAATGAAGCTAATTTGGTTTTTCATATTGACGCTGCTACCATGGCTAATAATTATGAGCCACAAAGAATCTATCTATATGATTTTAATAATAACCGACCTATTGTTGATTATTATGCAGATGCAACAACAAATAGTGTTGATGTTAAAAAATCAAAAGCCATTTTTGATGGTAATATAAATAGAAATACTACTAGTAAAAGAGGAGTTACGTATAAAATTAGGGTTACAAATCAAATAAGGAATCTTGTTAAATATAAAGATTCAACTAATGTTAAATTGGGATTGGTAGTTACAGAAGATATTGGTACAATAGCTTCTCATAAGTTGAGAACTCCAAATGCTTTTATTTCTGGAGCGCCAAAAGCATCTGTAATGAATCCTTTAGGAACTATTTTATTTGGAGGTAAATCCACGGTTCCTGATGATAAGAGATTGAAGCTTGAAATTTATTATACAAAACCTAATTAAAAAATTATGTGTGGAATCGTTGGTTATATCGGTTATAGAGAAGCTTATCCTATTGTAATAAAAGGATTAAAGAGGCTTGAATATAGAGGTTATGATAGTGCCGGTGTGATGTTATATGATGGTGAAGAGCTAAAACTTTGTAAAACAAAAGGGAAGGTTTCAGATCTTGAGGAAAAGGCTGCTACGGCAATTACTACAAACGGGACTATAGGGATAGGGCATACGCGTTGGGCAACTCATGGTGTTCCAAACGATGTGAATTCTCATCCTCATCTTTCTAATTCAGGTGATTTGGCAATAATTCACAATGGAATTATTGAAAATTATGCACCTTTAAAAGAAGAATTAATAAAACGTGGGTATGTTTTTCATTCGGATACTGATACTGAGGTATTGATAAATCTTATTGAAGAGGTACAAACTAAAGAGAATTTAAAACTGGGGAAAGCAGTCCAGGTGGCATTGAATCAAGTAGTGGGAGCGTATGCAATTGCTGTTTTTGACAAAAAGACTCCGGACGAAATTGTTGCTGCCAGATTAGGAAGCCCATTGGCAATTGGAGTAGGAGAAGGAGAATATTTTATTGCTTCGGATGCTTCGCCTTTTATAGAATATACTTCTAACGCAATCTATCTTGAAGATGGCGAAATGGCAAATATTAGATTGCATAAAGCCATGAAAATTAGAAAAATTAAAGATGATTCTTTAGTTGATCCATATATTCAGGAGCTTCAAATGAACTTAGAGCAAATTGAAAAAGGTGGTTACGATCATTTTATGCTTAAAGAGATTTATGAGCAACCAAGTGTTATAAAAGATACCTATCGCGGAAGACTACATGCTAATGAGGGTATTATTCAAATGGCTGGAGTTGAGGATAATTTAGAGAAATTCCTTAATGCTGATAGAATTATTATTGTGGCTTGCGGAACTTCATGGCATGCAGGTTTAGTTGCAGAGTATGTTTTTGAAGAGTTTGCACGTATTCCAGTAGAAGTAGAGTATGCTTCGGAGTTTAGATATAGAAACCCAATAATAAATAGTAAAGACGTAGTTATTGCTATCTCACAATCAGGTGAAACAGCAGATACTATGGCTGCTATAAAACTAGCCAAAGAGCATGGAGCATTTGTGTTTGGTGTTTGTAATGTAGTGGGTTCTTCTATTTCTAGGGAAACGCACGCAGGAGCTTATACACATGCCGGACCTGAAATAGGTGTCGCATCGACTAAAGCTTTTACCACGCAAATTACAGTATTGACAATGATTGCTTTGCGTTTAGCAAAAGCCAAAGGGACTTTGTCGAATAGCGATTTTCATACCTATTTGCAAGAATTACAAATTATTCCTGAAAAAGTGAAAGAGGCTTTAGAGACAAATGAAAAGGCAAAAGAAATTGCTTCTGCTTTTAAAGATGCTCCTAACTGTCTTTATTTAGGAAGAGGATATAACTTTCCTGTAGCTCTTGAAGGCGCCTTGAAACTTAAAGAGATATCTTATATTCATGCTGAAGGATATCCTGCAGCTGAAATGAAACACGGACCTATTGCATTAATTGATGAACACATGCCAGTGGTTGTTATTGCGCCAAAGCAAGGGCACTATGACAAGATTGTAAGTAACATTCAGGAGATTAAATCCAGAAGCGGAAAAATTATTGCTGTTGTAACTAAGGGCGATACGCAAGTGCGTGAATTAGCTGATTATGTTATTGAAATCCCTGAAACATCAGATGCTTTGTCACCATTGATCACGACAATTCCATTACAGCTTTTGTCTTATCATATTGCGGTTATGCGTGGTTGTAATGTTGATCAACCTCGTAATTTAGCAAAATCAGTAACTGTAGAATAAGTTTTATACAAAACAGATTTACATTACAATATTTAAAAAAAGCCTTGGAAGATTTCTTTCGAGGCTTTTTTATAGAATAAGTTTTTTTGGATTGTGACTTCTTTAAATGCTTGAAAAGCGTAAAGAAAACGTTAAATTTCCTCAGCTTTATCACTTTTATCAAATATCTAAAAATTAATAATTTTTTTGTGATAAATGTATTTTTTATATGCATGCATAATGATATTCTGTTATTATTACATAATTTTTAACATATAATAATAAAAAATAAATGTAGAATAAGTGCGAATGAGGTAAAATAACTGATAAATATGAAATTTTTTAGGCGCTTTTTTATTAATATCAAAAATATTTGTACTTTGGCGTCATAAACCAACAAATTTTAACCCAATGAGAGTGTATTTACTTTTTTTGTCATTGTTTTTTTGTAGCCTAACTTTTGCTCAAAATTCAATTTCAGGTATTGTTACAGACAGTAACAACCAACCTATTCCTGGAGCCAACATTAAAATTGTTGGAGACACTTCAGGTGCGATTACCGATTTCGATGGTTCTTTTATTTTAAAATCGTCCAGAAAGCCGCCTTTTACAATTGAGGTGACGAGTGTAGGATATGTATCTAAAAAAATTAATGTTTCGTCTGATAATCAGAAGTTAGTTGTAAAGCTTGAAGATGAAGAGACTAAACTAAACGAGATAGTGGTCTCTGCATCAAGAACCCCAGAAAGAGTGATTGAGTCACCGGTTACTATTGAGCGAATGGGTATTCAACAAATTAAAAGTACTACAGCACCTACATTTTATGATGGTTTAGAAAACCTTAAAGAGGTGCATTTTAATACAAGTAGTATCTCATTTAAGTCTATCAATACAAGAGGTTTCTCAACGGTAGCAAATACTCGTTTCATGCAATTAGTAGATGGAATGGATAATTCTTCTCCTGCGTTGAACTTTGTATTAGGAAACTTAATAGGTCTTTCGGATATTGATGTGGCTAATGTTGAGTTGCTTCCGGGAGCATCTTCGGCTCTTTATGGAGCAAATGCTTTCAATGGTATTTTGTTTATGAATAGTAAAAATCCTTTTACAAATCAAGGGATTAGTACTTACGTAAAATATGGTCAAACAAGTCAAGATGTTGCAGGAACGAATGATTATTTTGATTTTGGTTTAAGAGCTGCAACAGCTTTTAGTAAACATTTTGCTGCAAAAGCAAACTTCAATTTTATGAGAGCGACCGAATGGATTGCTTCCGATCAGAGAAGTGTGACAGGGGGTTCAATTGGTCATGCAAACAATCAAAATTATGACGGATTAAATCTTTATGGTGATGAGGTAACTACATTTATTACAAACGTGGGGCAAGTAAGCAGAACAGGATATCGTGAGCAAGATTTAAATGATAATAAAGTGAAAAGTGTAAAAGCTGATTTTTCTTTGCATTTTAAACCATGGAAAGGTGAAACAGAAATTATATTGCAACACAAAATAGGGTTGGGAAGTACTATTTATCAAGGAGCAAATAGATATGCATTGGGAGATTTTTTCATGCAACAATCTAAATTGGAGGTAAAAGGGAAAAATTTCTTTGTAAGAGGATATATCACAGATGAAGACGCTGGAAATTCATACGACATGCGTTTTGCTGCTTGGAATGTGAATAGTGCAGCAAAATCTAATACGGAATGGTTTACAAACTACGCGACAGCTTATCAGTTGTCGGGTGCGATTTTGGGTACTAATGCTCAACAATCAGCTGCAAATGCAAGAAATTATGCTGATTATAACGTCAAGCCAGCTGGTTTAGCTTTTTTACCTACTCCAACAGGGAGTGCTAGATTTGAGCCGGGTTCTGTTCAATTCAAAAATGCTTTAGCTGCTGCTATTTCTGAGCCAGACCTTACTAAAGGAGCTAAGTTTATTGATCAATCAAAGATTTATCATTCAGATGTGAATTATAATTTTAAAGATTTAGTGAAATTTGCTGAAATTCAATTAGGAGGTTCATTCAGACAATACGAAATGAATTCTCAAGGAACAATCTTCACTGATTTTGACGGTCCTTTAAGATATAATGAATACGGTGCTTATACTCAAATTGCAAAAAAATTCATGGATGACCGATTGAAATTTACGGGTTCTGTTCGTTATGATAAAAGTCAAAATTTCAACGGAAATATTTCTCCAAGAGTATCATTTGTATATTCTGCAGGAGCAACTAAAAGACATAATTTCAGAGTTTCTTATCAAACTGGATTTAGAAATCCAACAACACAAGATCAGTATATTGGTTTAGATTTAGGACCGTTTGCCTTAATTGGTTCTGCTCCGGAGAATTTAGATCGTTTTACAGAAATTAGAAACGTGAGTGCCGCGGGTCAGGCATTAGGAGTTCCGGCAACCTTAACATTAACGGGTCAGAATGCGTATAATAATTCTTATACTTTACCGTCAGTTCAGGCTTTTAGTGCGGCTATTGCGGCTAACCCAACCAATGTTCCTGCGGCAGCAGCATTACTAAAAGCGGCTAATGTAGGTTTGGTAAAGCCAGAAGAGGTTAAGGCATTTGAAGTGGGATACCGTTCGGTTATAAACAATGATTTGTCAATTGATATAAATGGGTATTATAATTTATACAATGATTTCATGAATACATCTAGAGTTATCAGTCCTTATTATGGGAATGTTAATACAACTTTTGATTTTGGTAATCCTGCAACTTTGGCAACACTTTCAGCTTTAAGCAATGGAGACAGAAGAGTATATCAAGTATATACAAATACTATAGCAAAAATTACATCTTTAGGTTTTGGTGTTGGTTTGTCTAAAAAAGTGTACAAGGATTTTGAATTGGGTGTAAATTATAATTATGCTGAATTTAATTTCAATCAAGAAGAAGATCCAAGTTTTGTTGCTGGTTTTAATACTCCGAAACATAGAGTTAAAGCGTCTATTGGTAATACTAAATTGTTTAAAAACTTTGGTTTCAATGTTAATGCAAGATACAATACAGAGTATTTATGGCAATCTTCTTTTGCTGACGGAATAGTACCTGAGAACACGATTTTGGATGCTCAAATCAATTATGGTTTCCCTAAATTGAAATCAGTGCTTAAAGTTGGTGCTACTAATATTGGTGGAAAAGATTACATTCAAGTAATAGGAGCAGGTGCAATAGGACAACAATGGTTCGCTTCTTGGACAATCAACCCATAATTTAATAAGGTCAATAATTTTAAAAAATATATTATGATAAAAAATTTCAAATGGCTGTTGTTGATTTCGCTAACCTTCGCAGCATGTAATAACGATGATGAAAATGCTGCACCCGTTGAGGTTCCTATAACATCTGGGACCGCAAGTTTTGCTAAATATGTTGCCTTAGGGGATTCATTTGCTGCCGGATATAGTGACGGGGCTCTTTTCAAAAAAGGTCAAGAGGGTTCGTATGTGAATATATTATCACAACAATTTACTCTAGCTGGTGGTGGTGCTTTTACTACTCCATTGATGGTTGATAATACAGGAGGGTTTTCCTCAGGAGGATTTCAAATCCCGAAATTTCCAACTAGACTTTATTTTAATGGTGTGGGACCTGTAAATGTACCAGGTGTTTCAGGAACGGCAATTACAGCTCGTTTGACTGGTTCTTTTAATAACATGGGTGTTCCCGGAGCGAAAAGTTACCATTTAATTGCTCCAGGATATGGAGATCTTGCTGGGGTTTTTGCTACTCCTGCAACCGCTAGCCCATATTTTTCTCGTTTTTCCGCTGCGCCAGGAACCACTATTGTGAAGGATGCTACAGATCAAAACCCGACGTTCTTTTCTTTATGGATAGGAGGAAATGATGTTTTAGGTTATGCAACATCAGGTGGAGACGGAACAGATCCGATAACTCCAACGGCAACATTCGATTTTGCTTACAACAAAATTGTAACTGAAATGACCGCTAAAGGTGCTAAAGGTGTGGTTGCTAATTTGCCTTACGTGAATTCGCTTCCTCATTTTACAACGGTACCTTATAATCCTTTGACTTCAAAAGTTCTTGGCGGAGGGAACGTTGCAGTTGGAGAAGCAACAATAAATGCGCTTAATGCTCAATTATATGGTCCGTTAAAAGCTGCTTTAACTGCTTTTAGTGCTGGTGGAAGGATTAATTTATTGTCAACAACTGGTTCAAATCCATTGTTGATTAAAGATGAATCTTTACCAAATTTATCAGCGCAATTAACGGCTGCATTTACTCCATCACTTGGGGCGGCTACAGCTTCTTTTTATGGAAATGTTTTTGGGCAAGCTAGACAAGCAACAAAAACAGATTTAGTTATTCTGCTTACGCAATCTGCAATCGGAGTTGCTCCTACTGCTACTGATTCAGGTATTGGAATTGCTCCGCCATCGCCTTTAAATAAGTTTGGAATTACATTTCCGTTACAAGATAAGCATGTTTTAATTCCAACTGAAATAGCAGATATTAAAGTGGCTACGGATGCCTATAATGTGACGATTAAGGCTATTGCTGATGCAAAAGGATTAGCGTTTGTAGATACAAAAGCGATTATGACTCAACTTTCTTCAGGAGGTATTCGTTTTGGGAATTATCATATAACAGCGGCTTATGTTACTGGAGGTGCTTTTTCGCTGGATGGAATTCATCCAAGTCCTAGAGGATATGCGTTAATCGCAAATCTTTTTTCAGACGCGATTAATGCTAAGTTTGCAGCAACATTAAGACCGGTTGATTTAGGTTTATATGGGATTCAATATCCAGCAACGATACAATAATCAGAATTTACTTTTTTATAAAAAACCATCCGTTTTTTGACGTGATGGTTTTTTATTTTTGAGGATATTGCTATCTTTTGTCTGTTTCTAAGTCATTTCTCCATTATCTACTAAAAATATCCTTTTTTTATAAAAAAATAATTGATTTTATATTTTAAAAAATTATCTTTGCGCTCTGAAAAAAGCATTTAATCGATACGTTTCGGTTGGTACTAATTCATAAACCTAAATAGCTATTTAATAAATACATAAGTAATGTCAAAAGTAATAGGAAAAGTTGCCCAGATCATTGGACCAGTAGTTGATGTAGTTTTCAACGGTAAGGATGTTGAACTTCCAAAAATTTATGATTCGTTAGAAATCACAAAAAAAGATGGTACTTTATTAGTACTTGAAGTACAATCTCACATTGGTGAAAACACAGTACGTACCATTTCGATGGACTCAACAGATGGTTTGAGTAGAGGCTATGAAGTAGTTGGAACAGGAAATCCTATTCAAATGCCAATCGGTGCCGATGTTTACGGTCGTTTATTCAACGTAATTGGAGATGCAATTGACGGTTTAGGTAATTTACCAAAAACAGGAGAAAACGGTATGTCTATTCACAGACAAGCACCAAAATTCGAAGATTTATCTACTTCTTCTGAAGTTTTATTCACAGGTATTAAAGTAATCGATTTAATTGAGCCTTACTCAAAAGGGGGTAAAATTGGATTGTTCGGAGGTGCTGGAGTTGGTAAAACAGTATTGATTCAGGAGTTGATTAACAATATTGCAAAAGGTCACGGTGGACTTTCAGTATTCGCAGGAGTAGGAGAAAGAACACGTGAAGGAAATGACTTACTTCGTGAGATGTTAGAGTCAGGAATTATAAAATACGGTGATGAATTCATGCACTCTATGGAAAATGGAGGATGGGATTTATCTAAAGTTGATATGCCAGGAATGAGAGAGTCTAAAGCTACTTTCGTTTTCGGACAAATGAATGAGCCTCCAGGAGCTCGTGCTCGTGTAGCACTTTCTGGATTATCTATTGCAGAATATTTCCGTGATGGAGCAGGAACTGATCAAGGTAAAGATGTATTGTTCTTTGTGGATAATATCTTCCGTTTTACACAAGCTGGTTCTGAGGTTTCGGCACTTTTAGGTCGTATGCCATCTGCGGTAGGGTACCAACCAACATTGGCTACTGAAATGGGTGCGATGCAAGAGCGTATTACATCAACAAACAAAGGTTCTATTACATCTGTACAAGCGGTTTACGTTCCTGCGGATGATTTAACTGACCCGGCTCCGGCTACAACTTTTGCTCACCTTGATGCTACTACTGTATTATCTCGTAAAATTGCTGAGTTAGGTATTTATCCTGCGGTTGATCCATTGGATTCAACTTCAAGAATTCTTACTCCTCAAATTTTAGGTGATGAGCACTATGACTGTGCGCAAAGAGTAAAAGAAATTTTACAAAAATACAAACAATTACAAGATATCATTGCGATCCTTGGTATGGAAGAATTATCAGAAGATGATAAATTAGCCGTTTCAAGAGCACGTCGTGTACAACGTTTCTTATCTCAACCTTTCCACGTTGCTGAGCAATTTACAGGATTAAAAGGAGTTTTAGTTGATATCAAAGATACTATCAAAGGATTTAATATGATTATTGACGGTGAATTAGATCACTTGCCAGAATCAGCTTTCAACCTTAAAGGTACTATTGAAGAAGCTATCGAAGCTGGAGAAAAAATGTTAGCGGAAGCTTAAAATTAGTTTAAAAGTTTAAAGTTTAAAGTTCACTCGTAACTTTAAACTTTAAACTTTTAAATTTTCAAACTACAAAAATATGTTATTAGAAATAGTATCACCAGAAGCAAAATTATTTTCAGCAGAAGTAACTTCGGTTACATTGCCAGGAGTTGATGGAAGCTTTCAGATTTTGAATAACCACGCACCAATCGTTTCTATTTTAGGAAAAGGTGTCGTGAAAATTACAGCTTCTGATTTTGCTTTTGCAAAAGAAGTAGCAGGTAAATTCACGAAGTTAGATGCTCAAAATTATACACTGGCTATCAATTCAGGTACAATTGAAATGAAAGACAATAAAGTTATTATTTTAGCTGACTAAAGTAATCTTGATCATAAAAAATGAAAACCTAACAATTTGTTAGGTTTTTTTATGTCCAATCCCAAAGTATAATATTCCAAACAATCCCATCTTCGTTATAAGTATCAATTATTTTGAATCCAATGGCTTCGTGTGCTTGCATAGAGCGAAGATTTATAGCGGCAACTTCAGTGATTAAGTAATCAAATTGATGTTGCAGTTCCTCTCTGTAAAAATGATAAAGTCCTCTGAATATTCCTTGTTTGCGATGGTTTTTATCTACACAAATTTGCCCCATTACAACGTAGGTTTTATCCTTGGATACTAATTCATCAATTCTTTCAAACATGGGAATAAGAGCCTTGATTTCGTTCCTAAAGCCAGAAAGCATTACAAGTGCAAAACCTACTACTGCGTCATTGTCTTTGGCAATAATATGTGCGCAAGCAGAATTCATTTGTTCTAGCAAAGCGACGGAATGTTGCACAGTAACAAATCCTTCTTGAAGTTTTTCTTCAGAACTTATATTCTTAGAGCTATTTTGTAATTGGAGTGTTCTAATTTGTTCCAATTCGTCTAGAGTTGACGCTCTTTTATAAAGTATAGGTTTCATTTGATTTTATTGATTACGGATTGATGATTGGTATTTACTATCTGTAATTATAAAATTAGAAAATCTTTGATTACACGAAATGGATTTAGATTTTTATTTTTCGCTTAATTTCAAATTCATTTCTGCATAATATTTTTCATTGTATTTTCCTGCAACCACAAGGGCTCCAGAAATTAAAATAAGATTTTTGATTATGTATTGTCCCGCCAAAGTAGGGCAATAAGGAAACGCATCAAAACAAATAGTTTTTAGAATAAAAACAGGAAAAAATGTAGCCGCCATATGCATTAATAATAGCGGAATAGTATAAGGAATAAGCCGTTTTATGAGTAAACCAAGACCTATAAGAACTTCGCAAATACCAAGAATTGGAATAAATATTTCGGGTTTAAACCAATAAACGGTTTGTTCTACTAATTCGCCGGCAGGACTCATTCCG
Source organism: Flavobacterium sp. XS2P24 (assembly GCF_030010285.1). NCBI lineage: Bacteria > Pseudomonadati > Bacteroidota > Flavobacteriia > Flavobacteriales > Flavobacteriaceae > Flavobacterium > Flavobacterium sp. XS2P24. The sequence goes on along the minus strand of NZ_JASCRU010000001.1, from coordinate 4,154 downwards.
AAAATTTTTAAAGCACCAAACCAAACGTATATTAATGCCAATGAAATTCGCATCATATTGATGCTGTGTTTTTCCATTTTTTTGCTTAAAATAAAATAAAAAGTATTGAATGTTTTTTTCATTAGTAAGGGTGTTTAATGGGTTGTTCTGGCTTTTTTTATAATCGATGCATTGTTCTGTTTCAAATTAGACCCATGAAAAATAAAAAAAGCCTAACAGGTTTCCAACGTCTGTTAGGCTGTAGTTGGGAAGATGAAATATTAAAACAAACCATTAAAACAAATTACCAACTTAATTATTTTAAGTTATTCGGCGCCATCAGTAAGTGCTCTTGCAACAGCAAAACCGCCTACTTTTTCGCCTAATTCAAGTCCTTTTTCACAATCGCTTCTGTAATGGATGCATCCAAACATTCTAGAATCCGAAGCTTCTTTTGCCATAGCCACAAAACTTTGTTTTTTTGCAGGAATTATGTGGGATAAAACTACGCAGGCTGCACCGCTAAACGTGGAGTGTCCTGATACATAGGAAGGGAAATTAGGAGTACCTGTTAATGTCTTTATAGAGGGGTCAACTTGAGAAGGTCTCGGGTTGAAGTAAGTGTATTTTGCATCCCAACAGCTGATTGCTGCATCCATCATTGCAATATTTAATAATGCAAGATTTCTTGCCCATCGTACTTCACTATAATTTAGCTCTACAAATGACTCTGATGCAATTGCATTCCAGTGTCCTGGAGGTGTATAAGTTCCTACACCATCAGCCCAAAAAGTCACGATTTGCATGTTCTTTCTTGTGGCATTTTTTCCGTAGTTTTTTACTTCAGCTAATTCCTTTGCAAATTGTTCTGATTTTGTAGAAGGCGGAGGAATCGGACGGCTGGCAACAACCATTTCTGGAGTCATTAAGAATGATTTTACTTTTCCAAACAATGGTAACATTGGAGGTCTTGCAGGTACATCTAATGATTTCCAAGGAGTTTCTCCAGTGGCAGCAGTTTGAGTTTCCAGTTGTGTCCAAAGCGCTTGATTACCAATAGCTGCTCCAGTTCCATCAGAAGCCGCTCTGGCGATAAATTTGCCTGCAATTTTTCTGCCTAAAATAATTCCTGCATCAACATCACTTCGAACATTGGCACCACTAATAATGCGATATAATTTTTGTTCCTCTGCTTTTTCTTGTATGTAAGCGATTTCTGTTGGGAACAATAATTTTAATAATTCAACCGTAACTCCAGCTAAAACAGCATCTTCAGATGGATATGAAGGTAAGGCGCTTTTTGGGATTAAAACCGGTAAAGTTGCATCAACCGTAAAAGGTGCAGCTCTATTATACAGTTTTTTATAATGCCAAGTAGCAATCATTGCATCGTATTGCGCGGCACTCACGTAAGCATAGGCTCTTGCTGCGTATGGAGGATTTGAAAAAGGAAATTCAGGATTTGCAAATGGATTTGCTCCAGATGGTGCAGGATACGTTCCGTCTTCATTTTGATATGGTGGACGATTGTGTCTTGCAACTAAAGTTCGCATGATTTCATTCCAACGTAAAACACCTCCGGCACTCCAGTATTTTATTATTTTTTTCTGTTCTGGCGTTATGCTTGCCTGGTAACTTTTTATTTCATTGATTTCCCTTGTAAATGCGGCTGCGGTACTTGCGATTGGTGCATCCAAAGAGAATTCATCCGGTGTAGTCAATAGGAATGTTTTCCAAGTTCCTGCTAATTCGTCTGTATTAGCCGGATTTAATTGAGGGAATTGTTCGTTGCGTTCTGTTAACTCATCACTACAAGAATAGTTCATCGTAAGAAACAAAACCAAAAGACTGTTATAGGCTATTTTTTGTATTTTATTTTTCATTTTCTTGAGTTGTTTTTTTTAAATTAAGGATATAAAATAAACCGCCATAAAAGGTATTCGATTGTCCAACATTTCTGCCTTCTGTAACAAAATTGCATCCTCCAATAATAGATAATGCCGGTATTTTCTTGAGTGTATATTTAGTATTCACGCCTACTTTTAATGCATTCATAGTATTGCTTGGAAAAGGCATATTGTTTGTTGTAATGTCAAATCCTCCAGATTGTGTAACCCAGTTGTCTACCACTGCCTCGGCTATTAATCTGTTTGAGCGATAGCCTATTCTGAAGTTTACAGAAATTGCGTCGGGCATATCAACTTCATTGGTGTAATGTATTTCGTTTGTGTAATAGGAATTTCTGTCAATGGTTATGTTGGCTCTTTTTACATACGCTCCAGAAACAGTGCTAAAAAAGTGACCTCTTTGATAATCACCCATCAATCGTAAAGAAGCAGTTTTGCTTCTTAGTCCAAGACTTAATGGCAAATAATCAGCTGAATAATTAGAAACTGGAGCCGAAAGCCCTCCTAAAGCATATAAAGAGTAGGTTGCTTTTCCAATTGTTTTTTCAAAAGGCATGTATTTTATGGTTAACGATAGGTCCTGCAGCCCTTTTTGACCTTCCATTGTTCCAGCAGAAGCCTTTGTCTCTACGTACGGAAGGCTGAAAATAATATTCAATTTGTCAGAAACGCCATAGTTTCCCATTAAGGCAACTGATTTTGTAGAAACGGTACCAAGATTAAGATTTTCTCTTTTAAAGGTTCCTTCCCAATACTGGTCCCAGCTGCTATATTGGTATACAGCTCCAAAACAAAAGTTGTTTTTGCTCATCATAATACCGTCAATCTCTGTTTGAGCATTCATAAATAAAGGTGCCAACAGCAGGCAACTCAGATAAAATTTTTTCATTAAAAAATGGTTTTGGTTAGTAGTTTAATATTTAAAATAATTGATTTTTTAAAATGGTTAATGATATAAAACAGGCCAACAACGGCTTCTTTCTAAAAAGAAGTTTGGTATTAAAAACAGATAAGTTAGTGGATAGGTAGTGTCACTGTAAGTAAGATTTACTTTGGCTTTGGCCAAAAAATCTCATTGAATTTACAAGGCAAAAAGAATAGATTGAAGGTTGCATTTGAAATAAAGAACTCTTTTAAAAATCCATTTTTTGAATTTGTAAATTAATTTAAATCATGATTCTGAAAGCTAGTTGTACAAAACATACCAGAATAGAAATACAAAATAGGCCTTTGAATTCATTCGCAAAAAGCGAATTCGGGAAAATACAAAAGATTATTTTGTATTTATAACAGGCATAATTTCTAATAAAAGGGTGTAATAAATGTACAGATTTAGCTAAAAAAGCAATCGTGAATTATCTTGACTTTACAAATGCCAGATAAAAGCGAATGATTCCACTAAAATGAAAGAAGATTTAAACGAAATCGGGTGGTGAATACGATACGAAAATGTATCCGGAATCTAAGGCCTGGTTTGGCATAATGATAGGTTCACTTGAAAGTACGGCTGTTTTTGGAGAAAAATCTACGCAAACAGCAGTATTTGCTACATAATCTTTTAGGAAAGATTTTAGTAGTTTTTTTACTGGAGACTCTTTTGATGAGGATCCGTTGAATAATTGATTGTCAACAATGTCTTTTAAATCCTGACTTATTGCATCTTGATGTGAATTGCGTAGGTAATAAAGACTTAGTATGTTGTTTTGAATTCTTTTCTTGAAAATATGATAACTTTTATTGTTGATAACCACATCTTCATTTACATACTCAAAATCAGTGTCTTCGATAAAGGAGTATAAAGTGGCGTTCAATTTGATTACTTGAAACTCTGAATCATGTTTTTTCTCCATAGAAGACACCCACGCTTGCTCCTCTTGATAAGCAAACATCAGATAGTATCCCATCACGTTGTAGAACAACGTTACTATTAGAAAAAGTGATGCAATTCGTTTCATATTTGCCGAAAGTAGAAAACTATTTCATAGGTTAACATCTTCGATATTAATTTTAAGTTTTTTTTAACATAATTTTATGAAAGTTATAAACCGAAACCGTTTTCGAAAAAATTTATGTATTTTTTTTTCATTGCTATTTTTCAATTGTTAATTTTTAACGAATTATATTATTGATTGTCCGTTTTTAGTCATAATCCTGTAATACTTGCTATTACTAGCCTATCGAATAATTTTTCCTCAAAATACCGTCTGTTAAGCTTGTAAACGAACTCGTTTAGGTATAATTGGAGATATTTCCCTTTAATTTTGTGGA